>PNKG01000126.1 GCA_013822585.1 Opitutus sp.
CCGAGGAAATCACGCTCACCTTCGCCTTCGCCGAGGAAGTCGCCCAGCCGGCGGCTGCGTCCGCGGCTGCGGAAGCTCCGGCCGCCAAGCCGGTGAACGGCGCCGAGCAGACCGCCGCTTCGGCCTGAGTTCCGGCTCGCGGCGGCGACGGGTCTGTTGACCACCGGCGCGAAAGCGCTTCACTGGGGGCCGATCGCCGCGTCTGAACACGCGCGGCTCGGCCCGACAATATCATGCGGAAAGTCTACATCACCGGCGTCGGCTTCATCACCAGCATCGGCAACGACCTCGCCACCGTCACCGAGAGCTTGCGCGAATTGCGGCATGGCATGGAGCTGTTTCCGCCTTTCCAGCGCCCCGACGTGCCGGTGAAGGTGGCGGCGCCGATCAAGGACTTCCAGACCGACTCCCCCGAGGCCGAAGACTGGATTTTCCCGGCGCGATACAGCATCAAGCGCGAGTTGCTGCGCGGCATGGCGCCCCACGGCGTCTACGCCTACTGCGCGATGCTCCAGGCCATCGAGGACGCCAAACTCGGCGAGGCGGACTGTTCGAACAACGACACCGGACTCTACGCCGCGTCGGGCGGCTCGCCGTTCCTGCTCGGCTATTACCTCGAGCGCATGCGCAAGATCGGCGTCATGCGCTGCCAGCCGCTGGGCATCGTCGCCTCCATCGCCGGCACGGTGAACTTCAACCTCGTCGCGCACTTCAGGATCAAGGGCGCGTCCACCGGGTTCTCCTCCGCCTGCGCCTCCTCGGCGCACGGCCTCGGCTTCGCCTACGACGAGATCGCCCTCGGCCGCCAGAAACGCATGTTCGTCGTCGGCGCGGAGGACGGCAACTACGAGAGCATCGTGCCCTTCGCCGGAATGCGCGCGCTTTCCGTGCAGACCGACCCCTCGATCGCCTCGCGCCCCTTCGACGTCGCGCGCGACGGCTTCGTCGGCACCGGCGGCGCGACCGTTGTGGTGCTGGAAAGCGAGGCGGAGGTCGAGCGCCGCGGCGCCAAGGTTTACTGCGAACTCGCCGGCTGGGGCCAGGCCTCGGACGGCCACAACGTCGCCATCTCGCATCCCGATGGCCTGGGCCTCCGGGTCGCGATGGAAAACGCTTTGCGCTCTTCCGACGTCGCGCCCGACCAAGTCGACTACGTCAACGCCCACGCCACCTCCACTCCCATCGGCGATGTCTCCGAGGTGCGCGCGCTGAAGGCCGTGTTCGGCGCGAACCCCACGCGCCCCGCCATCAGCAGCACGAAGGCCCTCACCGGCCACGGCCTCTCGCTCGCCGGCGCGATGGAGGCGGCCTTCTGCGCCCTCGCCATCCGCGATGGCTTCATGCCCGGCTCCGCCCACATCTCCCACCTCGACCCCGCCTGCCAGGGCCTGAACATCATCCGCTCCACGCTGCCCAACCGCCCCAACGTCGTCCTGAGCAACAGCAGCGGCTTCGGCGGCGCCAACGTCGCCCTCGTCCTCAAGAGCGTGTGAGCCGCCGCATGAGCGCCGCCCCGCTTTCGTCGCGCCATCGCACCGCCTTCGTCACCGGCGCCAGCACCGGCCTCGGCCGCGCCTTCGCGGACATGCTTCTGCGCGAAGGCCTCGAAGTCTGGGGCACCGCGCGCGACCCCGCCCGCCTCGCGCCGCGCGAACGCTTCCATCCCGTCGCCCTCGAACTCGCCGACGGGCCGGCCGCCGAGCGCGTCTTCCTCGATGCCGACCGCGCCGCCGGCGGCTTCGACCTCGTGATCAACAACGCCGGCTTCGGCGCCTTCGGCGGTTTCGCGGAAACGGACTTCGCGCTCTGGCAGCGGCAGTATGAAATCATGCTGCTCAACACCGCGCGCCTCAGCCAGGCCGCCTTGCGCGGCATGCTGGCCCGCCGGCACGGCGCCCTGGTGAACATCTCTTCGCTCGCGGCCGAATACCCGATGCCGTTCCAATCCGTCTACAATTCGGTCAAGGCCGGCCTCTCGGCCCTCAACGAGAGCCTCATGTTCGAGACGGAAGGCACAGGCGTCGTCGTGATCGATTTCCGCCCCGGCGATTATCGCACCGACTTCGAAGGCTCCGTCATTCGCCCGGAAAAACTCGCCGGCGCTAAGCAGGAGCGCGTCTGGGCGGCCTTCCATCGCCTGATGGAGAGCGGTCCCGAGCCGGCGCACGCCGCGGCGGCGCTCCGGCGCGCCCTGTTGCGCGGCCGCAGCGGCACCGTGCGCACCGGCCGGCGGTTCCAGGCGATGATCGCGCCTTTCCTCGCGCGCCTCGGCTCGCTCGCCCTGCGCCGCCGTGTCATCGCGCGCTACTTCGATCTCTGACATGGCGCGCGTCCGCATCCTCGTTCTCACCTCCTCGACCGGCGCCGGCCACGATGCCCGCGCCCAGGCCTTCGCCGAGTGGTGCTTCGAGCTCTACCGGCACGACGTGGACGTGCGCATCGAACAGATGCTCGAGAAGTCCTCCAGGCTCTTCCGCTGGGGCGTCGATTTCTACAACTGGATCCAGATGAAGTCGCCTTGGATCCACAAGGCCTTCTTCCTCTTCGTCGAGCTGCTCAGCCTGGTGAACCGCCGCTCCGTGCGCTGGGGCCGCCGCTACTATGAGCAGATGCTCCGCGACTACCGTCCGCACCTGGTTTTCAGCGTCCACGACTGTCTCAACCGCGGCTACTTCCAGCTCGCGCGAAAGATTCTCGGCCCGGGCCAGGTCCGCTGCGCCACCTACTGCGGCGAATTTTCCGGCGGCTTCGGCTACAGCATCAACTGGGTCGAGCCGAGCGCGGACCTCTATGTCTCGCGCACGCCCACCGCGCGCGACTATGCGGTCAAACTCGGCATGCCGCGCGAGCGCACGCGCGTCCGCGGCCACCTCATGCGCCCCCGCGCGCACCTCGAGGTGCTCAGGACCGCCAGCGCCCGGCGCGACTACCTCGTCGACACCCTCGAGCTTGCGCCCGACCGCTTCACCTTCTTCCTCGCCACCGGCGGCAACGGCGCCAACAACCACCTCGCGCTGCTGCCGAAACTCCTGCCCCATGCCGGCCGCGTGCAGGCCGTCGTCATCTGCGGCCGGAACCGCGACGCCTACAACGAGGTCGTCCACTGGCGCAACGAACACCCCGGACTCGGGGTCTTCGTCGACGGTTTCTCCGAGGAAGTGCACCTCCTCATGCAGGTCAGCGACGCCATCGTCACACGCGGCGGCACCACCACCTGCGCCAAGGCGCTGCACTTCGAGTGCCCCGTCGTCTTCAACGCCATCGGCGGCATCATGCCGCAGGAGGAACTGACGGTGAAATTCTTCCGCAACGCGCAGGCCGCCGAACTCATCGCCAATGCCGACGACTTCGCCGCGCTCGTCACGCGCTGGATGGAACGCCCGAAGGAATACCGCGAGCTGCGCGGACGCTTCCTCGGCCTCCGCTACGACGAGAATCCGGCCACTGTCATCGAGGAACTCGTCGACCTCGGCGCCGCCGCCGCCGGCGCGAAGCTCAAGCTGCGGCCGTTCCCTCCCCGCAAGGAGCGGTGATCCCGCGCGGCGCGGGCTCTTTTTTGTGTCCCTCCGCGCCGCTTCGTGGCTAGTTCATCGGCGACCGTGCCGTCCCCTCCGCTGAAAGTCGCCTTTCTCTTCACCACGTTTCCGAAGACCTCGGAGACGTTCCTGCAACGCGATGTGGCGGCGCTGCTCGACCACGGCGTCGACGTGCGGCTCTACTCGCTGTTCGGTGGCGGCGGGGAGTTTTGCGGGCGACCCGTGCGGCGCTTCAACCTGTGGCGGCTCGTCCCGCTCTTCCTCCTCACCATCCCGTGGAACTGCCTCCGCCGGCCGCGCATCGTGCGCGACCTCTTCGAGGGCGTCATCAGGCGCGCGCCGCCCTCCTGGATGAATTTCTGGGAGAACATGCTCGGCGCGGGCTTCGCCGGCTGCTTCTACCGCGAGTTCCGCCGGGATCCGCCCGACCTTGTGCACGGCGCCTGGGCCGGAGCGCCCGCGACCGCGGGCTGGCTGCTCTGGCGCCTCCTCGGCATCCCCTTCAGTTGCGGCGCGCACGCCTACGACCTCTATGAGCACGGCGGCGACTGGTGGCTGCTGGAAAAACTCCGGCTCGCGCGCTTCGTGCAGGCCTCGACCGAGACCGGCCGCCGCTCCCTCATCGAGCGCGGAGTGCCGGCGGAGAAAATCCGCGTCGTCCGGCGCGGGCTGGACGAGTTCCCCGTTTGCAAGCCGCTCCGCCGGTCGCGCCGGCCATTGCGCCTGCTCTGCGTCGCGCGCCTGGTGCCGAAAAAAGGATTGGATCGGCAACTCCACATCTACGACGAGTTGCGACGCGAGGATTTCCCCTTCGAGGCGCGCATCGCCGGCGACGGCCCCTTGCGCGCCGAACTCGCACAGAGCCTGCGCGACTGCGGATTGGAGCGACAGGTGGCCTTGCTCGGCCAGTTGCCGCATGCCGAGGTCTGGCGGCAGCTGGACTGGGCCGACGTTCTGCTGCACACCGGTGTCGTCGCTCCGAGCGGCGACCGGGACGGGCTGCCCAACGTCATCCCCGAGGCGATGGCGGCCGGCGTGCTGGTCGTGAGTTCACCCGTCTCAGCCACGACCGAGGCGGTGCGGCAGGAACGCACGGGCCTCGTCTGCGACGCGGACCTGCCGCTGGCCTGGCGCATCGCGCTCACCCGCTTGGCCGATGACGATGCCCTCGCTGAACGCCTGCGCGGCGCGGCGCGCGCCTGGGTCGAGGAGAATTACGACGCGCGGAAGAACACCGCGCGCTTGGTCGAGTGCTTCGCATCCGCGGCCCGCCGATGATCCACTACGACGTCACGAAAATGGGGGCCGCCCGGCACAAGTCGGGTCTGATGCGCGTCAGCTCCCGCCTGCTCGACGCGCTTCGTGGCGCCGCCCGGACCGTGCGCTGGCGCCAAGGCGGCTTCGTCGACGATTCCGGGCGGGCGGTGGAGTTCCGGTCGGAGGACTGGCTCCTCACCGTCGAGCTCTTCAGCGGCGCGGAGCGGCCGGGATTCAGGGAATTCGCCGCGCGGCGGCCCTGCCGGCTCGGGGCGGTGTTTTCCGACGCGATCCCGCTGAAATTCCCGCACATCACCTGGCCGCGGAGCGTCCAGCGGCACGCGGACTACATGAAGCTGCTCGCGGGTTTCGACCGCGTGTGGGCGGTTTCCGATCACGTGCGCGACGAGCTGGCGGGATTCTGGGCATGGCAGGGCGTGGCTCCGCGCGCCCGCCTGGCGCGCATCGAGCTCGGCGCGGATTTCGACGGTTCGGCGCGGGCCGCGGCGCCCCCGGTCTTTGCGGCCCGGCCTTCCTTGCTTTGCGTCGGCATCATCGAGCCGCGCAAGAACCAGGGGTTTCTGGTCGACGTCGCGGAGTCGCTCTGGCGCGAAGGCCTGGACTTCGACCTGCACATTGTCGGCCGCGTGAACCCGCATTTTGGCGGACCGATCGTCCGCAGGATCAAGGCTGCGGCAAAACGCGATCGCCGCCTGCGCCTGCATGCCGCAGCCAACGACGCCAAGTTGCGCGAGCTCTGCTCCGCCGCGCGCGCGGTCGTGTTCCCGACCATCGCGGAGGGCTGCGGCCTGCCCGTGCTCGAGGCGCTCTGGCGCGGGGTGCCGTGCGTGTGCAGCGATCTGCCTGTCCTCCGCGAGCTGACTGCCGCGGGAGGCTGCGTCACGGCGGCGGTGAACGACTTGGCCGACTGGCGGGCGAAGTTGCGCGCGGTGCTCGGCGATGCGGAGCTGCGGCAGCGCCTGCGCGCCGAATCGATCACGCGACCGCTGCCGACCTGGAAGCAAGCCGGCGAGGCGTTGCTGACCGGGCTGCATCGGTAGCCGGCGATGTTATTTCCCAGACCGGGGTTGGACCTGGAGGGCGCGGCTGCCGCCGCGCCGTCGGCACGCGATCTGCGCATAACCCTAAATTCCGCAGTTGGAGTGGCCAACTGCCGAGCGGAGCGACATCAGCCCAAAGCACAGGAACGCAAAAACAGAAAGATCGCTGAGAACCACTGGCCGCGCGCCTTCACTTCGCGGGTGAGTCGTTGAGGAATCGATCTCGGCCGCTTCCCCCTCGGTGAACGCTGCGGTCCCGGCGTTTCAACTGCGGAATTTAGGATAACCACGGCGCGGCGGCAGCCGCGCCCTCCACTGCGTTCATCCGGGTTGCCGGGCCTGATTTTCCCGGCCCCGGCTCAGAGCTGCTTCACGGCGTGGGCCATCGCGGCGTGGATCTTCTCGAGGTCCTCGTCGCTGTGCAGGGCGGAGACGGCGGTGCGGATGAGATCCTTGCCCGGCGGCACGGCCGGGGCGATCGACATGACGGTGAACACGCCTTTGTCGAGCAGCGCCTGCCAGAAGCGGTAGACGAGCTCCTTCGAGCCGAGCACGATCGGCACGG
>PNKG01000127.1 GCA_013822585.1 Opitutus sp.
GCCGCGAACGCTGCGAGGTCGTCCACCTCGAACGCGAGGTGCACGAGATCGGGCTGCACCTGCACGGACGGCGCGCCGGCCGGCATCTGGCACAGCTCGATTTCCTCCTCGCTGTTCGGCGTGGCGAGGAACACGAGCTGTGCGCCGCGCGGCGACGTGTGCCGACGCGAGACGGTCAACCCGAGCGCCTGCTCGTAGAACTTCACCGTGCGCCCGAGATCGTTCACGCGCAGGCGCGTGTGGAGGAGCCTTTTGACAGCCATGGTGGCGCGGAACGTAGGCGACAACCTGCCGAATGCAAACCTGAGCGCCGCGACTGGCGTCGCGGAATTTCCAAGCTCCAACTTCCAAGCTCCAATGAATCACCATGCACCAGGCCGCCCCAAACGAGGTCCGGAGCCGGGCGTCATCCAATTCCGCGATCCCCCGCTTGGTGTTTCACTTCTTCTCCGGAGCTTGGAGGTTGGTGCTTGGAGCTTTTCCCCTCCGCCGCACTTGCATCGCGCCCCCGGCGGCACATCCTCCCGCCAACCGCATGTCCCTGGACCTCGCTGCCATCCGCGCCGCCGCCGCCCGCATCGCGCCGCACGTCCGGCGCACGCCGGTGCTCACCGATGAGTCGCTCGACGCCGGGCGGGGCGCGCAGCTGTTCTTCAAGTGCGAGAACCTGCAGGCGATGGGCGCGTTCAAGGCCCGCGGCGCGGCCAACGCGGTGCTTTTGCTCACCGTCGCGCAGGCGGCGCGCGGCGTCGTGACGCACAGCTCGGGCAACCACGGGGCCGCCCTCGCCCGTGCCGCGCAGCGCCGCGGCATCCCGGGCTACATCGTCATGCCCGACAACGCGCCGCAGACCAAGGTGCGCAACGTCGAGAGCTACGGCGGCAAGGTCGTCTTCTGCGCGCCCACGATGGCCGACCGCGAGGCGACCTGCGCGCGCATCGCCGCCGAGACCGGCGCCGTGCCGATCCACCCCTTCGACGACTACGCCGTCATGGCCGGACAGGGCACCGCCACGCTCGAGCTGCTCGAGGACGCCCCCGGGCTCGACCTCGTGCTCTGCCCCGTCGGCGGCGGCGGACTCCTCTGCGGCACCGCGGTCGCCGCCAAAGGCACCCGCCCCGGCATCCGCGTCATCGGCGTCGAGCCGGAGCTGGGCAACGACGTGTTTCAATCCTTCCGCGCGAAACGCCGCATCGCCATCGCCACCGCGCCAACGATCGCCGACGGCCTGCGCACCAGCGAGACGGGCGAGAAGAACTTCCCGCTCATCCTGGCCAATGTCGACGACGTCGTGACGGTCTCCGAGGAGGAGATCGTCCCGGCCATGCGCGAGCTTTGGGAGCGCCTGAAGATCGTCGTCGAGCCGTCCGCGGCCGTGCCTTTTGCCGCGATCCGTTCAGCCAAGGTGGATGTCCGCGGAAAAAGGGTGGGCATCATCCTCACCGGCGGCAACGTCGACCTCGACAAACTCCCGTGGCTGAAAAAATAGCCCACGGAACACACAGAACCCAATCCCGCTCCACCGCCCGCGAATCACGCGAATCCCCGCGAATGCCCATGCCCCGCCCTTTTCCTCCTCCTTCATTCCCGCCAATTCGCGAAAATTCGCGGGCCAACTCCTTACTGTGTGTTTCGTGTCTTTCGTGGTGACCTCCTCCGCCTTCTCTTCCTTTCCGATTCTTCCGTGTATTCCGTGTATTCCGTGGGCCATCCCTTCTTGACCCGATGAGTTCCGTCTTCCCCTCGCCCCCCGCCGCGTCGCTCGAGTCGGTCTCCACGCCCTGCCTCGTCCTCGAGCGCGGCAGGCTCACGCGCAACCTCGCCTGCATGGCCGCGACGCTCGCCCTCCGCGGCGGGCGCTTCCGCCCGCACCTCAAGACCGCGAAATCCGCCGACATCGGCCGCCTCGCCGCGCCGCCGCCCGAGGGCGCCATCACGGTCTCGACGCTCCGCGAAGCCGAATACTTCGCCCACCACGGCTGGCGCGACATCTTCTACGCCGTCGGCCTCGGGCCCGGCAAACTCCCGCGCGTCGCCGCCCTGCTCCGCTCGGGCGTCAACCTCCTCACGATGGCCGACCACCCCGACGCCGCGGCCGCGCTTCGCGACTTCGCCCAGCGTGAGGCGCTCACCTTCCGCACCGTGATCGAGATCGATTGCGGCGACGGCCGCGCCGGCCTGCCGCCGGAAAGCGCCGAACTGATTGCCGTCGCACGCGCGCTCGGCCCGTATTTCGCCGGCGTCGCCACCCACGGCGGCCACTCCTACGAGGAACGTGATCCCACGGGCTTCGCGCGCGTGGCCCAAGCCGAGGCCGATGCGCTCCGCACCGCGGCCGCGCGCCTCCACGCCGCTGGTTTTCCGAGTTCTGTCCTGAGCCTCGGTTCGAGCCCAACCGCGCTGACCGGCGTCGACCTCGCCGGCATCACCGAAGTGCGCGCCGGCGTCTACATGTTCTGGGACGTTTTCCAAGCCGGCATCGGCGCGTGCACGCTCGACGACATCGCCGTCTCCGTCCTGGCCGAAGTCATCGGCCGCCCCGCGCACCGCCCCAACGAGTTCCTGATCGACGCCGGCGCCTTCGCGCTGTCGAAGGACATCTCCACCGCCAAGCTCGGCCCCGGCCGCGACGCGGGCTACGGACTCGTGTGCGATGCCGACGGCAACCTCCAGCCCGGCCTGCGCGTGACCAAGGTCTGGCAGGAGCACGGTCTCGTCGTCAGCCCCGCACCGCTCGCCCCCGATGCGTTCCGCATCGGCAGCCGCGTGCGCATCCTGCCCAACCACGCCTGCCCCACCGCCGCCGCGCACGACCGCTACTTCGTCGTCGACCACACCCGCGCCGTCCTCGCCGAGTGGACCCGCGTGAACGGCTGGTAGAATTGTTCGACTGATCGCGTCTCAGCGGTGCCGGTCGAACCAGTCCTTCAGTTCGGCCAGGATCGCGGGGTCAAAGGGCGCCGCCTTCCACGCAAAGGCATCGGTCATGCTCGTGAAATTCGGGAAATCGTGGCCGCGGCCGGGCAACGCGCGGAATTCGCCGGCGCCGGGGGAGTTCCGGTTCACCAGGGCGGCAATCAGCTCCATGTCCTCGCGGCTCATGATCCAGTCGAACTCGCCGTGCAGGGCGAGCGTGGGCACGCGGACCTGCGACCAGGCCTCGGCCAGATTCAGCCGCTGCAGTTGCTGGTAGAACGCGGGCGGGCGGCCGTATTGCGTGGCGGGCGTGTCGTCGGTCCAGAACTCGCGCAGATGGGGCTTGGCGGCGAATATCCCGGCCGGGGTCCGGCCGTGCAGCAGGTAGTCCCCGTGCAGTTCGGCCACGGCCGCCATCGCGCGGCTCACCTCCGCCGGACTGCGGCCCATGAGCGTGAAGCGGCGGCGCTCGATCTCGAGCATGTGCTCGAACCAAGTCTTGCACCAGCCGCCCTCCACCACGTAACCGCGCACCGGCGCACCGTCCGCCACGAGCGGGGCGTAACCGCCGCCGTTGCTCATGCCGAGGACGAAGATGCGTTCGGGATCGACGAAGTCGAATTCGCGCAGGTTGCGGAAGGCCGCGCGGTAGCCCGACAGTTCCGTCTCGAAATCGGTCTCCGCGCAGACGCCCTCGCTGTCGCCCACACCCGGCTTGTCCACGCGCATGACCACGTATTCGCCCGAGGCGGCGAGGTGGCGCAACACGCGCTTGCTGCCGTCGCGCGTGTCGTCGGTCGGGGCCTCGACGCTGTCGTCGCTCAACCAGGTGGCCACGAAGATCGCGGGCGATCGCCCGGTGGCGCCCTTGGGCCGCGTGACGATGACCCGCACCTTCTGCCCACGCGCATCCACCGCGCTGGCGTAGATCACGTCGGCCTTGGCGTAGGTTTCGCGCGGCACCTCGGGGGGTTCGATGGTGACGGCCAGTTTTTCCGAGCCCCGCAGGACATCGAGTCGGAGCGGACGACCGGCGGGTGGGCGGCGCAGGGCCTGTTCGACGGCGTCCGCGCCGTCGAGGGCGCGGCCGTTGGCCGCAATGACGCGGTCGCCGACTTTCAAGCCGGCCAGTGCCGCCGCGCCGGTTGATCTCAGCTGGACGATCCGGGCGCCGGGTTGAGATTGATCCCCGATCGTCCAGGCGGCACCCAGATCGCCGCGTCGCGCCAACCCGCCGTCCGGAGACCCGGCAAAGACGAACGACCACGATGCCAGGATCAACATGCCCAGGCCAAGAAGAGGGGGTATTCTCATGGGATCATGGATGACATCGCCCCGCGGGCATCTCAAAGCCCTCTCGCCGGAAACTGCCAAGCTGCAGACGAAGACGGGGGAAACCGCGACCAATGGTGCTCGGGGTGGGACTCGAACCCACACGACTTGCGTCACGGGCTTCTAAGACCCGCATGTCTGCCATTCCATCACCCGAGCGTGTGGCTGCGGATTTCGGACTTCAGCCGGGGAAACGCAAGTGCGCTTTGGTCACGGCACGGCGGCCGTGGGCAGAAATTCCGGGACGCGGCGCGCCTTGGTTTGCGCCTCGAAATCGGCCGCCAATGCGAGCAGCCTGGCGTCGCTCCAGGCCCGGCCGACGAGCGACAGGCCGACCGGCAGGCCGAACATCTGCATCGCAGGCACCGTCACGGCAGGATAGCCGGCGACGGCCGCAAGCGTGGAGCTGCCGCCGGCGCTGCCCTCCCCGAGCACGTGGTCCGTCAGCGCGGCGGGCCCGCGGGTGATCATCACCAGCGCGTCGAACTTGCCGCCGTCGAGCGCCGCATCGAGCCCCTCGGTGCGGGCGAGCCGCAGGCAGGTGGCGCGGGCCTCGAGGTAGGCGGGCTCGGACAACGGGCCGCGCTTCTCGGCGGCGAGAAAATCCTGCTGGCCGAAGAACGGCATGACGCGCGTGGCGTTGGTCTCGTTGAACGCGATGATGTCGGCCAGCGTCTTCACCGGGGCTTCGCGGCCGGGCTCGGCGAGGTAGCGGTTCAGGCCGTCCTTGAATTCATAGGAGAGCACATCGTAGGTCGCACCGCCGAACTTTCCGAGCGGGGCGACCTTCACCTGGTCGGTCACCTCCGCCCCGGCCGCCCGCAGCGCAGCTATGATCCGGTCCCACTCCGCGTCGAGCCGCACCGGCAGGCCGAAGGGACCGCGCACCACGCCGATCCGCGCGCCGCGGAGCGCGTGCGGCGGCAGGGGCGCCTGCAGGGCCGCGAGCGCTTCTGCGGGAATGCCGTGCGTGGCCGCGTCGCGCTCGTCACGCCCCGCAATGGCGGCGAGGACGAGGGCTGCGTCCGCCACCGTGCGCGTCATCGGACCGGCGGTGTCCTGCGACGCCGCGATGGGGATGATGCCGCTGCGGCTCACCAGCCCGACCGTGGGCTTGAAGCCGACGACGCCGTTGGCCGACGCGGGCGACACGATGGAGCCGTTGGTCTCCGTGCCGATGGCCGCCGCACACAGTCCCGCGGCGACGGCGACCGCGGAGCCGGAACTCGATCCCGAGGGGTTGCGGTCGAGCGCGTGGGGATTGCGCGTCTGGCCGCCGCGTGAGCTCCAACCGCTGCTGGAGTTGTTGCCGCGGAAATTGGCCCACTCGCTGAGGTTGGTCTTGCCCAGCAGCACGGCCCCGGCCTCGCGCAGGCGGGCGACGACATGCGCGTCGCGCGGCACTTTCTGGCCGACGAGCGCCAGCGAACCCGCGGTCGTCTGCATGCGGTCGGCCGTGTCAAGGTTGTCCTTCACCAGCACCGGGATGCCGTGCAGCGGCCCGCGCACGCGGCCGGCCCGGCGCTCCGCGTCGCGCTCGGCGGCGACGGTCCGCGCGTCGGGGTTGAGCTCGATGATCGCGTTCAGTTCCGGGCCGGCACGGTCGAGTGCGTCGATGCGGGCCAGATACGCCTCGGTCAGCGCCACGGCCGTCAGCCGGCCGGCGGCCATCTCCGCCTGCAACGAGGCGATCGTCGCCTCCGCCGCCGCCACCTCCGCCCGCGCCGAGCCAGCCGCGAGCAGCAGGAACAACAGGAGTTTTCTCATGATGACTTACCGTGTCGCGGTGCCGAGGCTCTCGCCCATGCGGGCGTAGGTCTCGAGCTGCTTGGCACTCTGTCCGACGAGGTCGGCGTCGAAGCGGATGCGGCCCGGCTCGAAGAGCGTGACGACGCACGAGCCGCCGAACTTGAAGAGGCCCTTCTCCTCACCCTTCTTGGCCGCGCGGCCCATCATGTAGGTTTGCATGATGCTGCCGACCATCGTGGCTCCGATCTCGCACACCGCCACGCGCCCGAACACCGGCGACTGCACCAGCGTCACCATGCGCTTGTTCTCCCAGAGATAAGCAAGGTTG
>PNKG01000128.1 GCA_013822585.1 Opitutus sp.
ACGGTGGCGGCGGACGGGGCGGGTTTGGTTTCAGCTTTGGAGGACTTATCGGCTTTGGACATGGCGGGAGTGGGGAGGGGGAGGGAAGTGTAGCGGGGCGCGTTGACAGCCTTATGTCAGGAGACTTTCGGCGGCGCCGTCGCGCCCGCAAGCGCGGAGTCGGGAAAAACCGCCTGTTTTCAGGCGCGCGTTCACGCCGCAGGCGCGGCGGGCTTGAAGCCGAAGGCGAAATACACCGCGAGGAAGATCAGCGCGAGGCTCACCGCGTAGTTCCAGCGCAGCTTCTCGCCGAGCACGAACCAGGCGAAGCCGACGAAGACCACCAGCGTGATCACCTCCTGCATGATCTTCAGCTCGTAGCCGGTGAACTTGGCGTAGCCGAGGCGGTTCGCCGGCACCATCAGGCAGTATTCGAGGAACGCGATGCCCCACGAGATCAGCACGGTCGCCCAGAGCGGCTTGTCGTGGAGGAACTTCAGGTGGCCATACCACGCGAAGGTCATGAAGATGTTGGAGAGCACGAGCAGGAGAAAAGTAGCCATGCCCGCGCATCATGCTTTCAGCGTGCCGGCGCGCAAGCGGGCAGGGCAGGATCTCCGAACGAGTCGCCCAACAAGGCGCATCGCTTCCGCCTCCGCGGTCCCTTCCCGCCGCCGCCCCGGCCAAGGCGGGTCACTCCGTCAGCGCGTAGACGGCGAACGAGGCCAGCCAGTGCGCGCGCGTGAAGTCGTGCGCGTCGAGCATCGGCAGCGCCGCCTCGTAGTGCCGCGCCGCGGCGGCCTCGCAGACCGGGATGAGCGGATCACCCTCGGGCAGCAGGCCCGCCAGGCGCCGCCAGACCCACGCGCGGTTGAGATTCAAACCGATGAGGTGGCCGATCTTCGGGTCTCCCGGATCGCTGACCGCCGCCGGCTGCAGCAGGCTGGCGGGCTGACCTTGCCCGAGCCGCGGCAGGAACCGCGCGAACCACTGCGCGAACGCCATCTGCGGAAGGATGCGTCCCATCAACCCGGCTTCAACCAGCGCAGGAGAGAAGAAATCCTCGCCCCCCGGTTCGAGGTGTCCCGGGTAGTCGTGGTCGCGCCCGAACCACGCCGCCGCCCGGCTGGTGCAAAGGAGCTTGAGCGGCTGGTCGTCCACTGACCGCGCCCAGTTCAGGGCGAAGCCGGTGGCGAAGGCGGTGTTGGTGTGCACGCCATGCCTCACGGGGTAGGTTAGGGCGCGCAGGTAGGCGTCGAATCCCGCGCGAATCACCCGGACCAGCGGCTGAAGGTTCGCGGCGGACTCCGCGGCGTGGCCGCGCAGTTCCTGCTCAAGCTTGAGAAGCCAAGACCATCCATACGGCCGCTGAAAGGCCCCGCGTCCCGGAGCCGCCAGATAGGCCGCCTCCGCGGCAATGTTCTCCGCGCTGAGGTGCCCGCGCAACACGGCGTGCACCGCCTCTTTTTCCGGCAACCCGGGGAACAGCCGCAGCAGCCGCACCAGCATCCAGTGCTGGTGCACGCAGGAGTGCCAGTCGTAGCTCCCGTAGAAGGCCGGGTGCAGGGCGCGCACCTCCATGATGTCCTCCGGCCCGTTGAGCATGTGCTGCTGCAGGTGCGGGTATTCGCGCCGCACGTTGGCCAGGCCGAGCTGGGCGAACGCGGAGGCCTGGGCCGGGGTGAGGGCAGGGAGGGCGAGGGGCACGGCCGCCCACACTAGGCACCCAAAGTTTCAGTTGAAGAACAAAACCCCGCGCCTACATTGCGCCGCCAACATCATCCACGGCACCCCCCCATGAAGATCAAAGCCTATCTCAAGCCCCACTGCGGCTGGTCCAACGGCGTCCGCGCCATCATGCGCAAATACGACCTGCCGTATGAGGACATCGACATCATCAACGTCCGCGCCAACTACGAGGAGATGGTCCGCAAGTCCGGCCAGCCCCTCTCGCCCTGCGTGGAGATCGACGGCGTGATGCTGGCCGACGTGTCCGGCGAGGAGGTCGAGAACTACATGCTGGCGAACGAGCTGGTGAAGCCGACCGCCGCCGCGACCGACGTGAACACCAACGCCGGCTGCTCCGACGAGGAGCACGCCCGCATGCAGGCCAAGCCCGTGCGCTTCTTCTGAGCGCCGGCCGCGGTCTGCTTCCACTTTGCGGCCGGTCCCGCGCGGACCGGCCTGTTTGTTTGAGCCCGGGGCCGCTCAGTAAAGCAGCCGGGCGCGGATGGTGCCGGTGACGGTCTGGAGCTCGTCGATCGCGACCTCGCTGGCCTCGGCGTCGACGTCCATCACGCAGTAGCCGATGTGCTCGTTGGTCTGGAGGTATTGGGCGGAAATGTTCACGCCGCGCTGGCTGAACTTCTCGTTGATGTGCGCGAGCACGCCGGGGACGTTGCGGTGCACGTGGAGCAGGCGGCATTTGCCGGTGCCGGCGTGCTCGGGGAGCGTGACCTCCGGGAAATTCACCGCGGTGACGGTCGAGCCGTTGTCGGAGTAGCGCACGAGCTTCTCGGCCACCTCGGTGCCGATGCCGGCCTGGGCCTCGATCGTGCTGCCGCCGATGTGCGGGGTGAGGATGACGTTGTCGAACTTGCGGAGCGGGGAGACGAATTCCTCGTCGTTGCCCTTGGGCTCGACGGGAAAGACGTCGAGCGCGGCGCCGCCAAGGTGCTTCGTTTCCAGCGCGTGCGCGAGGGCGTCGAGGTCGACCACGGTGCCGCGGGCGGCATTGATGAGGTGCGCGCCCCTCTTCATGTGCGCGAGCTGGGCGCGGCCGATCAGGTTCCGCGTCGCGGGCGTCTCGGGCACGTGGAGCGAGACGACGTCGGCCTCGGCGAGCAGCTGGTTGAGTTTCCGGACGGGCTTGGCGTTGCCGAGCGGGAGCTTGCCCTCGATGTCGTAGAAGAGCACGCGCATGCCGAGGTGCTCGGCGAGGATGCCCACCTGCGTGCCGATGTGGCCGTAGCCGACGACGCCGAGCGTCTTGCCGCGGACCTCGACGCTGCCCTCGGCGCTCTTCGACCAGCCGCCGCGGTGCACGAGGGCGTTCTTGTCGGGGATGCCGCGGAGCAGCATGATCGCCTCGCCGATGACGAGCTCGGCCACGCTGCGGGTGTTGGAGTAAGGGGCGTTGAAGACCGGGATGCCGCGCTGGGCCGCGGCGGCGAGGTCGACTTGGTTGATGCCGATGCAGTAGCAGCCGATGGCGGCCAGCCTCGGCGCGGCGGCCAGCAGCTCCCCCGTGATCTCCGTGCGCGAGCGGATGCCGAGGAAGTGCACGTCCTTCAGCGCGGCCTTGAGCGCGTCGCCGGCCAGGGACTTGGGCAGCGATTTGACCGACGTGTAGCCGTTGGCGTCGAATACATCCACGGCGTTCGGGTGGATGCCCTCGAGGAGCAGGACCTTGATGCGGCGTTTGTCGAAGGAATGCTTTTGCATGGGCACCCGGGCAGGCTCGCGCCGATTGCCTCCGGCGGCAAGGCCGCGCTGTGTCAGCGCGGCTCGCCCCCGCGGAGGAGAACACCCCGCCACTTGCACGCCCCCGCCATCCGCGACGAGGGCGCGGGAAACAGGTTTGTTGCTCATCAGCCCCGATGGCCAGCGCCGCGGGAGGACACGCGCCGGTGGCTTTGGGGCTAATAAGCAACAAAGGGGCGGCGCTTGCGTCGGCGCGGGGGTTGGGCTTGGTTGGCCGCGATGCCGTCCAAGCCGATCCCCGGTTCCAGCGGCGAGGTCCTGACCTGCCTGCCCTCGCCCTACCAGCCGCACCTCGCGACGGGGCTGCTGCACCTGCCGCGGTTCATCGCCAAGTGCAAATACGTGAAGCAGCACGGGGCGCTGCCGGCCAGCTACGCGAAGAACTACAAGCGCGGCATGGACCGCTTCCTCTGCCTCCACCTCGGCGTCGATCCCAACACCGTCGAGAAGATCGTGCACGAATGCCTCGACGCCGGGCTGGGCGACGACGAGATCGACCGCCGGCTGCGCTCGCTCTTCCCGGCCGACGTCCGCGCGGCGAAGTGGAACCGCGACTACGTGCAGAAGGGCATGACGCCGAGCGGACGCGAATTTCTGAAGGAGGCCCTGACCAACATGGGCTGCCCCGACCGCACGGCCGACATCCTCAGCGTGGTCGACCTGATGGAGTTCGACGAGGGTCGCATCGAGTAATACCGCGACCGGCCTTCGCCAAGGTTGCGGCCGACAAGCGCGGGCCGGATCGAGTAGCGCTCAGCGCTCGCGATCGTCGGGCTCGCGTTCCGCCGGGGCGGGCTTGGGCGGGCGCGGCAGCCAGCGCGGGACCTCGCGCCGGTAGTCCTCATACATCGCACCGAAGCGGAATACCAGTGCCGGCTCCTCGTGCATCAACACGAAGATTTGGAAGAGGCAGGCCAGGCAGGTCCAGTAGACGCCGATGTGCCAGGAGCGGAGAAAAAATCCCTCGGCCGCGACAAGCATCAGCACGGACAGGTAGATCGGGTTGCGCACCCAGCGGTAGGCGCCGCGTTGCACGAGCTTGCGCGGCGGGTCGAGCGGGAGAGGCGTGCCGCGGCCCTTGCGCATGATGAGCCAGAGGCAGTGCAGGTAGAGCAGGGCGCCGGCGAGCCCGAGGGCGAGCGCCGCCCAGTGCACGGCGCCGAGTTCCTCCGGCCAGCGCGCCTGACGCTCGAAGACGCGGAGCGGCATCCAGCCGACGATGCAGCCGGGCACAAGGAGAGTGAAAAGCAGGTTTTTGAGGAATAGGAACACTGGATGCACAGCGCTGGCCCGCGCACACCGAAACGGACTGAATTGAGCGGTGCAAGCGTGCGCTCGGTGCTGTTTAAACCCCGATTCCAAGATTGGAGGGGACGGCCCCGAAGGTGGGAGCGGCTTTGCGCCGCGACTTTCCCGTGCGCGAAAGATGTTGCCGATGCAGACGGAACCACCGGCACGCTCTCAATGCTCGATTGGGAATGCGGGCCGCTTAATTGGAGCTGCCCCCTCGCCACGGAAACGATCCTGCAGTCGCGATTATTGAGACTTACAGATAAGAAGTGACGAAGCGTGCGGTAGGGCGGGCGCACCCTATCCGTGATGCCGTCCCAGTCGCTTCTTCAAGTAAGACTCTATAATGAAGGTCCGCCACAAGCATCAGGCTGATACCAAGCACCCGGAGCTAATTGACTTTAGGGTGGGCGTCGGCGTCCCCGACGACGCCTGTCGCCGCCGGGGACGGCGGCGACCACCTGCCTGCTCAATAGTCCAGAAGCAAGCGGGCGCTGGTATGAATTGCCGGCAACCAATCTCTGTTTTCCCCTCGGAACCCTGCAGCAGCTTCACGGCTATGCCCCCAATTCTTGGGCCATCGTCGGTCCGTTTCATCCACCCCGTCAGCCGCTGCTCGAATGGGGCATCGTATGGGAGTTCACTGCGCAAACTACGCCTTCGGCAGGTGGCCGTGGGCGTCGTGCTCGATGCGGGCCTTCGTCTTCGCGAGGCTTTCGCGCACGAGCTGGCCCATCGTCGTGCAGGCGAGGAAGTCCGTCGAACCGTAGTGGTCAGCGAGGCCCTCGCGGAGCTGGCGGACGTTCTCCTCGGGCGCGATCGGGTCGACCGCCATGGCGTCGAGCAGCACGCCGAGGCGCGCGCTGGCGAGTTCGGCGCGCTGGAGCATGAGCGTCTGCTCCTCGCGCTGGTATTGGTAGGCGGTCTGGGCGTGGAGGTGCTTGGTGCAGAACTCGACCAGCGGCAGGTTGTCCTTGAAAAACTGCGGCAGGTAGAAGCTCTTCCGCCCGTGGTGGCTCTGCTGGTCGAAGTCCATCGCGCGGATGCGCACCTGCGAGCCCTCGAAGTCCGGCGTGATGACGAAGACGAAGTTGTAGCTCCGCATGTCGCCGAGCAGGCGGATGAAGCAGCGCTCGTTGAACTTCACCAGCTCCTTGGCGATGCGGATGGGGCGCAGCACGGCGTCGGAGAGCCAGCGGTCGATGAAGACGTCGCCCGGGATGCCGGCCACGTGCTCCTCGATCAGGGTGTTGCCGTGGGTGAGGAAGTTGAGGCGGTTGGGCGAGAGCAGGTGCTCGAGCTCGAGGCCGTAGACGCGCGAGGCGTCGGCGCGCTTCACGTAGAAGTAGTCGGGATTCTCGTTGTAGGCGTTCACGATGCGCACGCGGAACGGCATCGAGTTGCCGAACGAGCAGAAGTCCACGCGGTCGATGTAGAGGTGCTGCATGACCGAGAAGTCGCCGTCGACCTTCAGCAGCGCGTAGATGCGCTTCAG
>PNKG01000129.1 GCA_013822585.1 Opitutus sp.
TCGTGCGCCGCTTCGAGCGCGAGCCGGGCGTGTCGCTCGTGCTGAAGTCGCGCCGCGACGGCCTCGACCTGACCGACCAGGCATCGGTGCGCGCGTTCTACGCGGCGGAAAAACCGGACGTCGCGCTCATCGCGGCCGCGAAGGTCGGCGGCATCCATGCCAACAGCACCTACCCGGCCGAGTTCCTCTACGAGAACCTCGCCATCGCCGCCCACTGCATCCACGGCGCCCATGCCGCGGGCGTGCGGCGCGTCCTCTTCCTCGGCAGCTCCTGCATCTACCCGAAGCACGCCCCGCAGCCGATGCCCGAGGACTGTCTGCTCACCGGCCCGCTCGAGCCGACTAACGAGGCCTACGCCCTCGCCAAGATCGCCGGCCTCAAGCTCGCGCAGTCCTACCGCAGGCAATACGGCGTCCTCTATCACTCGGCGATGCCGACCAACCTCTACGGCCCGGCGGACAATTACCACCCGCAGAACTCCCACGTGCTGCCCGCGCTCCTCCGCCGTTTCCACGAGGCGAAGGCGGCGGGCCGTCCCGAGGTCGTCGCCTGGGGCACCGGGTCGCCCCGGCGCGAGTTCCTCCATGTCGACGACCTCGCCGACGCCTGCGCCTTCCTCCTCCGGCAGGACAACCCGCCCGACTGGATCAACATCGGCACGGGCACGGACGTGACGATCAAGGACCTGACCGAGATCGTCGCGGAGACCGTCGGTTACCGCGGCCGCATCGTGTGGGACACCTCCAAGCCCGACGGCACGCCGCGCAAGCTCATGGACGTCTCCCGTCTGACCGCCCTCGGCTGGAAGGCCCGTATCGGACTGCGCGAAGGCGTGGCGATGACCTATGCTTCGTTCCTCGCGGAGCAGGCCGCCGGCACGCTCCGCTCCTGACTGTTGGGCTTGAAGGCGTCAGGTTTCCCAGAC
Source organism: Opitutus sp. (assembly GCA_013822585.1). Taxonomy (GTDB): domain Bacteria; phylum Verrucomicrobiota; class Verrucomicrobiia; order Opitutales; family Opitutaceae; genus Didemnitutus. The sequence goes on from PNKG01000129.1 coordinate 927, forward strand.
GCACAGGATGTCAGTTAACGCCCGCCTAGCGGGGCGAGAGAAGAGGGTTGTCGTGGGCGTTCATGGCATCCGCAGACTCACCCTCGATACACCACGAATGTGTTCATTCTGAACTTGGGAGTTTATGCGGACGGGCAAGCTTGCCGGGGGCCGAATTGTGCCCCCAAGGGGCTCCGACGCCCAAATTTGAACGATGGCGCGTCGGTCGCGTCATACCTCGGAATTCGTGGTGCGCAATCCGCGGATGCCCCCTTTTCCACGCATGTTTATTCAGCTGCCCAGCCTGGCACGATTTATCTTCCTTCGCTATCCGCTGCTTCCATTCGACTCGATCGCACCCGATCCGGGCGCGGTGCGTTCGGGCGAATTCGCCCAACATCTGGCACGATCCCGGTATTCGATCCGGTTGTTGCGCTACTGGTGGGCGGGACAAGCCATTGCGGCCGAAGCCAGACGCCAAAGGCGCCCGCTGGTGGTGGTGGATTTGGGATGCGAGCGCGGCTGGTTGAAACACTTCACCCCCACCGGCTCCGTCAGCCGCTGGATCGGGCTCGACTGGAAACCGAATCGGGAGGCCAGCGACCTCCTGCGTTACGACCAGGTCCTGCAGGCGAATTTCGACGAGACCCTGCCGGTCGAGGCGGGGTCGGCCGATGCCGTGGTGAGTCTGCATGTGTTCGAGCATTTGCCGCGGCCCGGGGCCACCATGGCTGAAGTCGCGCGCATTTTGAAGCCGGGCGGGATTTTCCTCGGCGGCGCGCCAACCATGCCTGACTGGCTTGCCCGCCTGCGGGTGGGCTATTTTCGTCGGCAACAGCGGCAAGGTTTGATCGCCCCCGGTGGGCATATCACGGTGCTCTCGCCAGACTGCTGGAAGTCGCTAGCGGCGAACACTGGATTGGAGGTCGAACATGCCACTGGCAGCCACCTCATGCGCATGACCGGAAGCCGGTGCGAAAACTGGAAGTGGTGGATTCGCTGCAACCAAGTCTGGGGCGCCCTTTTCCCCTCCCTGGGTTCGGAGTGTTGCCTGCAGGCCCGGCGCGCGCAGACCAAGCAGAATTTTGCTCCCCTCTCCGGCCAAGACCGGCATTGGCGGCCGGCCTGGCTGGCCTTGGGAGGGGCGATGGCTTGCATGCTGCTAGTCATGTCCGTGGCCTTGGGTTTTACCCTGCACGATTCCCGGCGCCAACGCTTGGCAGACTGGATTGCGGCCCACCAAGACGGGGATGAGTTCTTCATCGTCCCGTCCCGCTACAAGCTTTGGACAAAGAAACTCGGTCAAGAGGTCTCGCATGCAGCGGACTTGTCCCAGATGCTGGCCTTGGCCGAGCGCAGCCCCCACGCGCATGTCTTGGTGAGATTGGACGAGGCGGTTTCGATCCTGCAGCAGCAACCGGAACGTTGGTGCATTGACTCGCGGAACGAGTGGTTTGGGCGGGACTATCTGCTGTTGCGCCAGATGAATGGGATGCAAGGCGGAACTCCGCTCGCCGAGTATCTCGCCATGGAGAAGTGATTCGCTTAGGGTCCGATGCCACGAAGCTGGCTTCGCCTTGGTTGGTGTAGCGGCGAGCGGCAGCGAGCCGGGGTTTATCGGTTCGTTGCCGCTCGCCGCTACGAAAAATCAAAGCGTGCCTTGTAGACATAGGTGGGGTTTGGACAAATGCCCCTGGGATGCCTTACTGGACTTTCCGCTTCCGGCGACCGGCGGGCAGCCGGCTAGTAACTCGACGGCACAGTCGAGCAGATAGGCAGGGAACTGGACGCGCTGGAGAATCGCTTCGTTCCTCGCGGAGCAGGCCGCCGGCACGGCGCGACTCTGAACCCCGCGAATCGCTGCCGGCCATCGGTTTGCCTGTGTTTCAGTATGCCCCGGAAGTGCCGATGTTAAGGCCACATCAGGGCCGAAATGACTGACCCACTCAATGGGGCCGCAGGTGCTGCATTGCCTGCGCCATCCGACGCATCTGCGCCGGTGGGCGCCGCTTTGTCCGGAGCGGGCGAAGGCTCGGCCTTGTCCCCCGGCAAGCGCTGGCGCAATTACCAGATCGGCGAGCCCGATCGCGCGCACGGCCCCGGGGCGTTCCACGCCATGGATGTGGGCTTGATGGAAGGAGTCACCCTGTGCGCCCGCCCGATCGGCCCCGGGGCGGAGGTCCGGCGCACCGTCTGGCAGCTGCTCGAGACCCTGCCGGCGGGCAACCTCGTGCCGCTCCGCGAGGCGGTGGAAGACGACGGTTGGCGCTATGAGATCGTCGCCGCGCCCTCGGGCACGTCGTTGCGCGACTGGATCGCCTGCCACCAGATCGGGCCGTCGGAACTCGAGACGGTCATCCGTCAATTGACCCTGCTGCTCGAGGCCATGCATACCGCGGGGGTCGTCCATCTGCGCGTGCGTCCCGACACGATCTTCATCAACGAGGCGGAGAGGAATCTCGAAGTGTGTCTCGGCGGCATCGGCGTGGCGACCCTGCATACACAGGCCGACCTGATCCCGCTCGAGGTCGATCCGTATTACGCCCCCCCCGAGGCGGCCGGCCTGTTCCGCCACAAGCCCGGCCCCGAACTCTGCGCGTGGGACTGGTGGTCGCTCGGCCGCGTGGTGCAGGAGCTCCTCCTCGGCCGCCATGTCTACGGCCTGCTTTTCGAACGCGAGGTCAGCGCCGATCCGCCCGAACTCCGTCCGCGGGCCGAGGCGGCCCTCCTCGACCGCGACCCGTCCGGGGTGCGCGCCGGCGCGGTGGAACTGCTGCCCGACAACGCCAACCCGCGGCTGCGCACCCTGCTGCGCGGGCTGCTGGCGAGCTCGCGCGACGGCCGCTGGGGCTCGGACCAGGTGTTGCATTGGCTGCAGCGCGAAGCGGTGCCGGAGCGCTACGATTTGCCGCGCGACGCGCGTCTGTTCGTGTGGCGCCGCCAAGCCTTCACCGTTCCGGAGGCCGCGGAGTTTTTCCTCCAGCCGGACTACTCGATCGAGGGACAGGCCCAGCTCTTCCCCGGCGTGGATGCGACCGGCACGTTGCTCGCCTTCCTGCAGGAGCTGCCGCAGCTCAAACCGGAGCTCTCGCGCCTGACCCCGATGCTCGCGCTGGTCGATTCGGCCCCCTGGCAGACCTTGCCGCTGGCCGCGCGGCGCTCCGCCGTGACGGGCCTCGGCTGGCTTTCCCTTGCGGCGGCCTCCTGCCGCCCTCCGCTCAGCGTGCAGCGCTGGCGGGTGGACCCGGCCGGAATGCAGGAGATGTTCTCCGACGCGCCTCCGGCCGAAAGCCTCGTGCTCGCGCAGGTGCTCACCAATCCCGCCTACCGCCGCGCCGCGGAGGCTCTCGATGCCCATGCGGGGCGCACTCTCGCCTTGATGGCCGAGGCGGGTTTCAAGGCCCTGACCGATGCCGCCGCGGCAGGCTGGCTTTCATCCGAGGACCCGGTGGCGCAGACGCGCCTGCTGCGCTTCTCGCTCGATTCGGACAAGGATCTGCTCGCCCGGCGCGACCGGCTGCGCATGAGCTACGCCACGAACCGCGATCCCCGGCTGGCGACTCTGCTCGCGGCGGACAAGCCGGACCGCGCCGCCCTCGTGCTCCTCGCCTTCACCGGCGAAAAGGCCCGGGAATTCGGCTATGTGACGCACGCCGACTGGGCCCAGTCGCGGCTCGACGAGTTGCGCGCACGCGCCAACGCCCTGGCGGCGGCGCAATTCTGGGAACGCTTGCACCGGGTCGCGCTCGCCGGACCGGCCCTGCTCGGACCCTGGCCGGTGTTCGCCGCGCTGTGGACGGCGCCGCTGGCATTCTGCCTGGCAGCGGAGTCGTGGTTTGCGGCCGGCGGAGTCTTCGCCCTGGCCTGCGTGTTGCGGGCGGCCAGCCAATGGTGGATCAACCGTCTGATCTCCCGTTATGCTCCGGGAGCGGCGCCTTGGACCTGGACCACCCGCCCCTCCCGTTGCCACGAGGAAGCCGCGCGCGCGCGCGCGTTGCTCCAGCCGCCGCCAACCCGCCGGCTGGCCACGGCGCTCGAAGCCGTGCGGAAAGACATCCGGGCCTTGAAACTCAAGCCCGCGCCCGCCCAACCCGCTTCGGCGCCTTGGCTGGTGCGCCTCTGGGCCGGCACGACGCTGAGCACGGTGGCGCCGCTGGCCGTTGTCGCGGCGATGGTCGCTTTGGCCGGGCGCGTGCCGCCGATGCCGCAGCTGGTGGAGCGCCCCGCGGTGGTCGTGCCCGAGGCCGCGACCCCGGCCGACCTCGCGGCGGCGCGATTGATCTACGAGGAGTTCAACGATGGTTTCGGCCGCCGGCCGCGCGGCCCGCTCAAGCCGTGGGATGTGCCCGCCGTTGAGCCGCGCCCCCTCAGCGTGAGGGGCATGGCCAAGGCTTCGGCCGTCCAGCGCGCCTACGCCAAGGTCGGGGCCGAACTCCTGCTCGAACCCTACCCGCGCAAGGAGCTCGAGGTGACCATCGCCGTGCCCGTGCCCACGCCGGGCGAGCCGGGATTGGTGCTCTACGACAGCTGGGCCCGGGAGATCGTCGATCCGCGCGCGTTCTTCGTGCCCGCCGGCTTGACGGATCGCACGTGGTATTGGATCGGCAACCGCCGGGTCGTCTACCTCGGCGTGCCCGAGCGGCTCGCCGCGCAAATTTCCCTTGCGCCGCCCTGAGCTCTTTGGGCTCATGGGGGCGACATGATCGCTCCCGAAACCTTTTCTCACCTCGAGAACATCAAGAAGCGCGCCGGCTACTTGTGGAGGTTTCTTTGACGTCGAGCAAAAACAGCGCGAGATCGAGGCGATGGAGGCCCAGATGGGCGCGCCGGATTTCTGGAACAACTCGGACAAAGCCCAGAAGCACATCGCCAAGCTCAACGGTCTGAAGAAAACCATCGGCGGCCTCGTGGCCTTCAACAAGAAGCTCGATGACGCCGCCGTGATGGTCGAACTGATCGAGTCGGCCGACCAGACCGAGCAGGAGGCCTACGCCAAGGAACTCGACGCCAACGTGGGCGCCATGGTCGGGGAACTCGACAAGCTCGAGATCGCCTCGTTCCTCACCGGCCAGTTCGACCGCAACAACGCGATCTTCAGCATCCAGTCCGGCGCCGGCGGCACCGAGTCGAACGACTGGTGCGACATGCTTTTCCGCATGTATCTGCGCTGGGCCGAGCGCCGCGGCTTCGAGGTCGAGGTGCAGGACGTGCAGGCCGGCGACCAGGCCGGCATCACCAAGGCCACGCTCCTCATCAAGGGCGAGAACGCCTACGGCTACGCCAAGGCCGAACGCGGCGTCCACCGCCTCGTGCGCATCAGCCCC
>PNKG01000130.1 GCA_013822585.1 Opitutus sp.
GGGTGATGCGCTCGATCGTGCGCTGGCGCTGCTCGATGGCGTTGATGATGAATTTGCCCGAGCGGAGCTTCTCGCGGAGGTAGTCGCGCTCCTGTTTGTTCAGCGTGCCCTTGGCGATGAGGTCCTTGTAGGTGTTGGAGAGGCGGAGGCGCGGAATGTAGTCCTGGTTGAGGACGATCTTCCACTCGTCGCCCTCCTTATCGACGGTGACGTCGGGCACGACGACGCGGTTGGAGTCGTCGGCGAATCTCCGGCCGGGGGCGGGATCGAGCGCGCCGATTTCCCCGATCGCCTCCTGGATGAGCTCGGGGGAAAGGCCCGTGCGGCGGGCGAGGTCGGGGATGCGGCGGCGGACGAGCAGCTCGAAGTGGTCCCGGATGATGCGCGCGGCGACGGATTTTTCCCGGCCCTTGTGCGCCAATTGCAGCAGCAGGCTTTGCGCGAGGTCCTCGGCGCCGATGCCAGGCGGGTCGAAGCTGCGGAGGAGCTTCGCGGCCTGCTGCACGATTTCGAGCGGCAGGCTGGCCATCAGGGCGATGTCGTTGAGCGAGGCGGTGAGGAAGCCGCGGTCGTCGAGGCTGCCGATGAGGTAGCGCATCGCCGCGCGCACCTCGGGCGGCGAATCGGTCAGCTCGGCCTGCTGCATCAGGTGCTCGGAGAGCGAGGTCTCGGTGGTGAGCGATTCGAGGAAGTGCTGGCGGCGCTCGTCCTCCTCGGCGGAGGTCTGGCGGACGCCGCCCGTGTCGCTCAGGTGGTCGCGCCAGTCGTCGTTGAGTTTGCCGAGGATCTCCAGGTCCCGGTCCTTCGAGAAATCCATCGCCTCGTTGGTGCTGGCGTCGGTCGAGGCGTCGGCGTCGCGCTCGGTGCGCTCGGTGTCGCGCTCGAGGCTGACGCCCTCGTCGGGCAGCTCCTCGAGGGTGGGGTTGGCCTGCAGTTCCTCCTGGATGGCGGCGCGGAGGTCGAGGGCGGCGACCTGCAGGATCTTCAGGGACTGCCGCATCTGCGGCGCGAGCACGAGCTGCTGCGTCTGCCGCTGGTGGAAGCTCTGGCTGAAGCCCGGTCCGCTCATGTGCCCTTTGGGTTACCGCAGGCGTTCGAGCGAGGGAGGCAGCGGGGGATGGGACAGCTCTGGGGCGCGGTTGGTCGCGGTGGGGGAGTAGAGTTCGCGGAGGTAGACGCCGAGCTTCTCGTTGGTCGGGCCGTAGCGGTCCGAGTAGAGGTAGAGCTCGAGGTCGGTCATCATCTCGGCCGCGGATTGGTAGCGCAGGGCGCGGTCGCGCTGGAGGGCGCGCTGAACGATCTTCTCCAGGCCGGTGTCGATGTCGGGGCGCAGGCTGCTGAATTGCGGCACCGGCATGCTCAGGATGTTGCGGCGGGAATCGAGGCGGTTGGGGGCGCGGAAGATGTTCTTGCCCAGCAGGAGCTCGGAGAGCAGCACGCCGAGCGAGAACAGGTCGGAGCGGGCGTCGGTCACGGCGTAGCTGGCGCCTTCGGGGGAGAGATACTCGTCCTTGCCCGGGATGACCTTGCCTTCCTCGTTATACATGAGGTCCAGGGCCTTCGCTATGCCGAAGTCCGTGAGCTTCACGTCGCCCTCGTGGGCGATCATGACGTTCTTCGGGTTGACGTCGCGGTGGACGATGCCAAGGAGCCGGCCCTCGGTGTCGCGCTTGGTATGGGCGTAGGCGAGGCCGCGGCAGACGCGCGAGACGATGAAGGCCGCGAGGTCGACGGGCAGCGGGCGCTTCAGCTCGGCATGGCGCTCGAGGAACTGTTCGAGGTTCACGCCGGAGACAAATTCCATCGTCATGAAATACTGCCCGCCAATCTGGCCGAGGTGCTAGGTCTGGACGATGTTGGTGTGGATCAGGTCGGCCACGAGGCGGGCCTCGCCGATGAAGTTCTTCTGGAACTCCTCGATGGCCGAGTATTCCTCGCGAATCAGTTTGATCGCGACGACCTTGCGGAACTGGCCCGAGCCGCGCTGCACGGCCTCGTAGACGATGCCCATGCCGCCCTCCGCGATCTTGCGCGTGAGCTCATAGTGCAGCTCGTTGAAGATGTGTTTGAGCGCCGACACGTTGGCGACAAAACCGGCCTGCCGGCCCCGTGGCAAGAACTCGGTGGCGAAATTTGCACGATTCCTGCTTGGCGTTGACAAAGCGCGCGAAATCGCGCGCCGCGCCGGGCCGGCGGCGCGCCGGTTGACAGCGCCCCCGCCGCGCCTACGGTGCGGGCATGATCACGCTCACTCCCCGCGCCGCGCAGCAGGTCCGCACGATGCACGCCGGCCTCGGCGATTCGCGGAAGAAACTGCGGGTGTTCGTCGAGAACGGCGGCTGCTCCGGATTCCAATACGGCATGTCCTTCGACCTGCCGAAGGAGGGCGACTCGGAGTTCGTGAGCGAGGGTGTGACGGTGTTGATGGACCCGACGAGTCTCGTCTACCTCGGTGGCGCGAGCGTCGACTTCGACGACGGGCTCCACGGGAAGGGATTTGAGATCAGGAATCCCAACGCGCAGAGCACCTGCGGCTGCGGGAAGTCGTTCAACTGAGCGCTGGAGCGACTCAGGCCTGCGCCTCGTGCAGCGCCACGACGCCGAAAGTCAACGGTGTGGCGCGCACAGACCGGAAGCCGGCACGGAGGATCTCGGCGCTCATCGCTTCGCGCCCGGGGAATTGCTCAATCGATCCGCCGAGATATTCGTAGGCGTCGCGGTCGCCCGTGACGACGCCGGCCACGAGCGGCAGCACCAATTTCAAGTAGGCGTAGTAGACCGGACGGAACCATCCATACGGCTGCGAAAACTCGAGCACGAAGAGCCGGCCGCCGGGGCGGAGCACGCGGCGCATCTCGGTGAGCGATTGGTGGCGGTCGGCCATGTTGCGCAGGCCGAAGGAAATCGTGACCGCGTCGAACTGCCGGTCGGGCAGGGGCAGGGCCAGGCCGTCGCCTTGCCGGAACTCGATCTTGGCCCAGCGCGGGCTTGCGGCGCGTTTATTCACGGCCTCTTCGAGCATGGGCTGGCAGAAATCCATTCCTGTGATCGCCACGTGGGCCGGCAGGCTGTCCGTCAGCGCGAAGGCCACATCGCCACTGCCGGTGGCGAGATCGAGAATAACTCCGGGGCGGACGTCGTGCACGGCCCGGACCAGACGCTGGCGCCACCAAGAATCCACCCCTCCACTCAGGAGGTGGTTGGCCAGATCGTAGCGCCCCGCAATACGGGCAAACATGGAGCGAATGGCGCCGGGTTCGGGCATAAGTATTAAGGTGAACCCCTTGCGTGGGTTTGCCATTGACGCAAGCACGCGCTGCTGAATTATTTGTGCCGTCAACTTAGCGTCCCCAACTTTAACCCCGCCACGCCATGTCGACCAACCTGACCAAACGCGAAATCGTCCTCGAAATCTACGAGAAGACCGGCTTTCCGCAGAAGCAAATCCAGGACACGGTGCAGATGACCCTTGATATCGTGATGGATGCGCTGGCGGCCGGCCGCAATGTCGAGCTCCGCAACTTCGGCGTCCTCGAAGTCCAAGTCCGCAAGGCCCGCGTCGGCCGCAATCCCAACAAACCGGAGACCGAGGTGGTCATCCCCGAGCGCGCCGTCGTGAAGTTCAAGAGCGGCAAGATTTTGAAGCAGAAGATCAAGGCTCTGAATCTCGACCAGCTCAAAGCCAACCCGCCCTCTCCGGCTTCCGCCGATGACGGCGACGACGAGGACGAGAAGTAATCTCGCCGCGTCCCCCGCAGCACCCGCCACATGGCCGGTTTTCAGTCCCTTCCAGGCTTCCGGGATTTTTATCCGGAAGACTTCTCCCGCCGTCAGCACATCTTCCGCCTCTGGCGCCAAGCCGCTCACGCCTACGGCTTTCAGGAATACGACGCGCCCGTCCTCGAATCGCTCGAGCTCTACACGACCAAGTCGGGCGACGAGATCGAGGGCCAGTTGTTCTCCTTCACTGACAAGGGCGGCCGCGACGTCTCGCTCCGCCCCGAGATGACGCCCACGGTGTGCCGCATGGTCGGCGCCAAAGCCGGCGCGCTGAAGCGCCCGATCAAGTGGTTCAGCATCGCGGAATTCTACCGCTACGAACGCGCGCAAAAGGGCCGCCTCCGCGCCTTCAGCCAGTTCAACGCCGACATCTTCGGCGAACCCGGCCCCGAGGCCGAAATCGAGCTCATCGCGCTCCTCATCCAGTGCATGACGGGCTTCGGCCTGACGAAGGATGATTTCTACGTCCGCCTCAGCGACCGCGACCTGTGGTTTTTCTACCTTGAGGCGCTCGGCTTCGACGACGCGCAGTCGCGCGGCATCCTCAGCGCCATCGACCGCTACGAGAAGATGGGCGATGACGCCTTCAAGGGCTACGTCGAGGCGCACGGCGCGTTGGACGAGGCGAAGAAACAGCGCGTGCTCGCGTTCCTGCGGATCAAGAGCCTCGGCGAACTCGAGGCGACGCTCGCGCCTTTCGCTTCTGAAAAACTCAACGCCCGCCTCGCCGACTGGCGCAAGGCGCTCGGCGGCCTCGCTGCGATGGGCTTGAGCGATTTCGTCAGCGTGGACCTCGCGGTCGTGCGCGGCCTGGCCTACTACACGGGCTTCGTCTTCGAGGCCTTCGACCGCAAGGGCGACCTCCGCGCGCTCGCCGGTGGCGGCCGCTACAACGATCTCATCAAGAAGCTCGGCTACGCCGATCTGCCCGCCGTGGGCTTCGCCATCGGCGACGTGACGACCGGCCTGCTCCTCGAGCAGCGCGGCCTCATGCCGGCCTTCGTCAACGCCCCGGACATCTATGCCGTGATCGGCGGCGAGGCGGAGCGCGCCGCGGCCTTCGCCGACATCCGCGCACTGCGAGCGGCCGGTTGGCGTGTGGAGTATCCGCTCAAGGGCGTTGCCTTCGGCAAGCAGTTCAAGACCGCCGCCGAGGCCGGCGCGCGACTCGCGCTCATCTACGGTGGCGACGAACTGGCCAAGGGCGTCGTGAAAATCCGCGACATGTCCGACCGCTCCGAGCGCGAAGTCCCGCGCGCGTCCGTCGTCGAGGCGGTGCGCGACGCGCTGAGCGGGGGCTGAGCCGGTATGCGCCATTATTCGGGCACGAATCCGAATCGCATGGCGTCCTCTGAATTCCTGCCGCTCGCGCTGCGTTTGATCGCCTTCGTCGGCGTGCTCTATGCGCTTTCGTGCGTTGCGGCGCGGCTGGTCGCGCCGGGCATGATTTTCCTGCGGCCCGCGCCGCGCGGCCCCCTGGCGGCAGAGACGATCAAGGTGCCGACGGCCGACGGCGTCACGCTGCACGTGCGCCATTGGAAGAATCCCGAGGCGAAGTTCACGCTGCTGTATTTCTCCGGAAACTATGAGGAGCTCGGTGCACTGGAAAGCTACCTGCCCGAATATGTGAAGGCCGGCTTTTCCGTGCTGACCTACGAGTATCGAGGCTACGGGCACACCGGCGGCACGCCCGGCGAGGCCAATTGTTACGCCGATGCGAAGCTGCTGCTCGATTGGCTCAACCGGGAGGGCACGCCGACGGAGCGTGTCATCGTGTTCGGATTTTCGCTGGGCGCCGGTTCGGCGGTCGAGCTCGCGCGCACCCACCCGGTCGCGGGCCTGATCATCGAGAGCGCGTTCACGAGCGCATACCGCGTGATGACCCGCTGGCCGCTCCTGCTCGGCGATCTGTTCCAGAACGAGCGCAAACTGCGCGACGTCCGTTGTCCGGTGCTCGTGCTGCACGGCACGGCCGATCCGGTGATCCCGTCCTGGCACGGACAGGCGCTGTTTGCCGCGGCCCGGCAACCCAAGCGACTGTTCCTCGTGAACGGCGGCGGCCACGGCGGATTGGAGGCCGTGGCCAAGGACGGTTACTGGCGCGCGCTGCGCGACTTCGCGGCGACACTGAAATGAAAAACAGGGCCGGGGGAAGCCGGCCTTGCTTCACAGGCCGAGTTCGCGCTTCACCGCCGCGAATTGCTCGATGGCGAACGCGAGGTCTTCCTGGCTGTGGGCGGCGGAGACTTGCGTGCGGATGCGCGCGGTGCCTTGCGGGACGACGGGATAGAAAAAGCCGATCACGTAGACGCCCTTCTCAAGCATCTTCGCGGCGAATTTCTGCGAGAGCGCGGCGTCGCCGAGCATCACGGGGACGATCGGGTGCGTGCCGGGTTTGATCGTGAGGCCGGCTTTCGTAAGGCCCT
>PNKG01000131.1 GCA_013822585.1 Opitutus sp.
ATTCGGGGGTGTTCCCGCGCTATGTCGGAATACAGGCCTATACGCGAAATCATCTTGCGACGGGCGATATTCTTTTGCCCCGGCTGCCTTGGCCCGCCGAATCGGACGGCGAGATCATCCCGCTCGGGGCATTTCTCCTCCGTGCCCCCGAGTTGAGCCAAGACACCAAGGAAACCCGTCTCTGGCGGGCGCAGGCGGGGTTGCTGGTGCGCTGGGCGCTCTTTGGCCCGGAACTGAGGGCGGAGCGGACGCGCGCGTTGTGGGCGCTGGCGGAGGTGGCGCGGCACCGTGCGATCACGGAGGAGGATTTCCGCCTGGCGTTCGGCATGGGCTTCGCGGAGGCGGAGCAGCAGCTCGCCAAGTTCCGCGACGTGGCGCGCGGGGAAGCGCCCTGGATATGGATTCCGGGACTCCTGCGGGATTTGCCGCAATTCAAGTTCAAGGACTTGAAACTTCGGCGCGCCACTGAGGCGGAGGTGGCGCGGCTCCGGGGCAACTTCGAACGCCTCGAGATGATCCGCTGGCGGGCGGCGGCGCCGGAGCTGTCCGCAAGATACGAGGCGGCGGCCCGGCGCACGCTTAAACGCGGGCTGCGCCTCGCGTCGGACGACGCCCGGGTGCGCGGGGTTTACGGTTTGTTCGAATACCTATGCGGTCATCTCAACGAGGCGCGCCCACACCTCGAAGCGGCTTTCGCCGCCAATGCCGCGAGCGCTCCGGCCCTGCTGGCGTTGGCCCGTCTGCGTCTGGCCGACATGCGGATCGGTCTGCCGCCGGAGGGCACGCTTCCAGAGGAGGCGTTGCTGCGGGTGCTCGATCCGCTCTTCGCGGCGAAGGATCACCGCCCGCCCGTCGCGGAGGTTTTCCGGCTCATCGGCGAGGTCTGGGCGCAAAGCCGCGTTCCACCGAAGCGGGAACACCTGGCGGTTCTGCTTGAAGGCGTCCGCCTGTTTCCTGCGGACACGGATCAGGTTTGGCAGGCCGCCGAGTTGCACCGGCGGCACGGCTACTCCGTCGAGGCAATCGCGCTGGCGCGCCACGGCGAAGTCCACGCTCCCGACGCGGAGGCGCGAGGGCGCTTCGCCGGGCTGCGCCGCGCGCTGGAATCAGGTCAGCCACTCGGCGAGCCAACGCCGGGGCCGGACGCCCCACGGTAGCAGGTGTCTGCCATGTCGGCCTGCCGCCAGCGTGACCTCACCGACTGCGGCGCGGCCTGTCTGCGCTTCGTCGGGGCGCACTACCGGCGCGACGTGCCGGTGGCGCGGTGGCGGCAGCTCGCGGGCACGAATCGTGCGTGGCCCCCGGCCTCGGGCTGGTCGGGACGCGACGGTCAAGTTTTTGTTTTCATCATTTTTGATGAGAAATTGCAGTGCCCTGCGTTCGCGTCGCTCTCCAGCTTCTTCGTCTGTGCCCCCTGCCGCCCAGTCTCCCCTGCATCTGACTAACCCACGGAGAATAGCCCAGGCGCCTTCTCATCGCCCGCCGCACGCTGCTGCGGATTCTCTATCAAGGTTCGAGCGAATGGCTCGACCCGCAAAGCGGGAGGCCGCGCGATCGAAAACCACTTTCCCGGCAATCCCGCCGGTGCCCCCCCCCAACATAACATGAACACACTGAATCATATTGAACTCGCCGAGATTCTCGGTGGCGCAGAACACCCGAGCATCGGCGACCCGACCCCGGTTGACCCATGGATCGAATGGGCCTACGAGCAATTCTTGAGTCAGCTCCGGAAGCAGGCGGAAGAGGCGGAAAGAAAAGCATGGCAGGAATTCATGAGCACCCAAGCTGCGTAATCGGGCCCACGGGAACATGCACCGCCAGTTCCTGATGCTCGCGATCATCGCTCTCGTGCCGGGGGTGGCGGTGCATGTTCTATCGGCCAGCGAACCACCGGTCACCTTGCCAGAATTCCGCGTCGAGGGCACCCCGTGGCTCTACGCCAAGACCAGCGACATGGAGATTCTCAGTCGCGCTTCGCCGGCTCGTGCGCGGCAACTGGCGGCAGCGCTCGTGCGCGGGAATAGACTTTTCCCCGATTTCTTCACCGCTGGTCGACCACTGCCCCTGCTCCTGATTGTGGTCGATTCGCCTCGGAGCACGGTGAGCGGACTGCAACCTGCCACATGGACCGAGGCGAACGAGCAGCAGTGGCCGGTCGGGTATCAGTCGTCGCATGGGAGCCATGTCTTCGCGGACGAAAACCGCGCTGTCGTCGCCACCAATTTGGGCACAATCAACGAACTGTGGCTGGTGCTCACCCATTGGTCGAGGAAGGCTGTCCTGGCGCAAAGGCCCGCGTTCGCGGAATGGGTGACCACCGGCTTGTTCGGTGCAGCGGGGCCATTGTCTGCCGTTATTGGCGTGCCGCGCACGATCACCGTTCGCTTCCCGCGTTTGTCCTGGCCGGATGAAACGGTGGCACCAGGCGAGTTTCCGAAAGAAGCGACGGATTTTCCTGCGTTTGCCGTGATGTTCGATTCCGTGCGCAAGGCGGATGGCATGTCGCCGGCGGAGAAGATTCGATTTCAGTTTCAGACGGCGCTCTTCGTGCGCTGGAGCCTGTTCGGTCCGGCCAAGAACGGACGCAACCGGAACGGCTACTGGGTGTTCGCCGAGCTGGCGCGCCACGGGCAGGCCACCGAGGCGGTGTTCCGCGAGTGCTACGGCATGGACTGGCCGCAGGCATGCGCCGAGATGCGCGCCTACCTGAAGTCGAAAAACGTCGGCATGCTGGAGGTGCGGATGCCACACGCGATGGCCGACGTGCCGGAGGCGGAGCGGATGGAGTTCCGCGACGCCACCCTCGAGGAAGTGCGCCGCTTCCTCGGCGAGTTCCATCGCCTGCGCGCCGCCGAGGCGGAGCGCAACAAGGCAAAGGAGGGCACCGCGACCAAGCCCACCAGCTGAACCAATTTCCCGGCAATTCCGCCGAGGGACAAACAAGGATAATGCAAATGAAAGAACTCAACGATATCGAAATGATGCACGTTCACGGTGGCGAAGTTTCTTCGGACACCATCTACGCAGCGGCAATTGGAGTCAGTGTATTCGCACTTGGAGCGTTGATCGTGGTTGCGACCGGTGGCGCGGCTGCGCCCGCGGTTGCGGTGTGGGGCCTCGGCGCGCTCGGGACTGCGGCTAACGGTGCCGCAATCGCAGTCTCCGCTTGAGTAATTCTGATCTGTGCCAGTCCTAGACATTTCTAGGACTGGCTTCATCATTTCATCACCATGAATCCAACTACCCTAATTCTCTTTACGGCTGTATTGCTTGGCTTGGTCAGCCTTTCGGTGATCCTGCTCGCCAAGGGTCCGGTGCGGCGCACTGACAGCAGCAGCCTGAGATGGACGGTCTTTGCGGCCCGTAATTGCCTGTTGATCGTCCTGCTTTTCTCCGTGTGGACGAAGCGTCTGGAAATTGTCGGTGTAGCAGCCTTGGGCCTCTTTCTTTTCTCAATTTCGATGGAATTATTTCGCCGCCGCCAGCACCAAGGCGGCGACAATCCCTAGCGTCTGTGGCAAACGTCATCCGCCAGCGTGACCTCACCGACTGCGGCGCGGCCTGTCTGCGCTTCGTCGGGGCGCACTACCGGCGCGACGTGCCGGTCGCGCGGTGGCGGCAGCTTGCGGGCACGAATCAGCGCGGCTCCACGGCGCTCGGGCTCGTCGAGGCGGCGAAGCAGCTCGGGTTCACGGCCAAGGGCGTGAAGGGTCCGGCGGACGCGTTGCCCACCATCCCGCTGCCGGCCATCGCGCACTGCCTCGTCGACCAGAAACTGCTCCACTACGTCGTGCTCGTCGAGTGGACGCCGAAGCACGCGCGCGTTATGGACCCGGCGGTCGGGCGCGTCGAGAAATGGTCGCACGAGAAATTCAAAGCCGTGTGGACCGGCGTGCTCATCCTCCTCGCGCCCGGTGAGGAGTTCCGGCCGGGCGACTCCACGGTGTCGCCGTGGCGGCGGCTGTGGGGCTTGCTCGCGCCGCATCGCAGTGTGCTGGTGCAGGCCTTCGTCGGCGCGGTCGTAACGACCATCCTCGGACTGGCGATGTCGGTCTATGTGCAGAAGATCGTCGATCACGTCATCCCCGACGGCAACCGCTCGCTGCTCAACCTCCTCGGCGTCGCGATGCTGGTCGTGCTCGCCTTCAGGCTCGTGCTCGGCGTCTTCCAGTCGCTGCTCTCGATGCGCACGGCGCAGCAGATCGACGTCGCGCTCATCCTCGCCTACTACCGGCACCTGATGCGGCTCCCGCAGCCGTTCTTCGACTCGATGCGCGTGGGCGAGATCACTTCGCGCGTCGCCGATGCGGTGAAGGTGCGGAATTTCCTCAACGGCGCGTTGCTCAACCTCGTCCTTAATCCGCTCATCCTCGTCTTCTCGCTCGGCGCCATGTTCCTGTGGTCGTGGAAACTCGCCCTGCTCTCGCTCGCGCTGCTGCCCCTGAATGGCGCGCTTTACTGGTTCATCAACCTCCGCAACCGCACCTACCAGCGCCAGATCATGGAGCGCGCGGCGGATTTCGACGCGCAACTGGTCGAGTCGCTCCAGGCCCAGCCGGCATTGCGTCGATTCCGCCTCGAAGACGACGCGGAGCTGCGCACCGAGGTGCGCCTCGTGCGGCTGCTCAAGACCGGCTGGCGCGCCGGGCTGGCCGCGCTCGGCACCGGCACGGCGGGCACGCTCATCACCCAGGTCTACCTCATCGGCCTGCTCTGGCTCGGCGCCGGTCTCGTGCTCGATGCCGGCCTCACGCCCGGTCAGCTCATGTCGTGCTACACGCTCGCCGGCTACCTCACCGGCCCCATCACGGCGTTGCTCGGGCTCAACACCCAGATTCAGGAAACCCTTATCGCCACCGACCGGCTCTTCGAGATCATGGACCTCGAGCTGGAACGGGACCGCGGCACCATCGAACTCGCGCCCGAGCGCGTGGGCGACATCCGCTTCGAGCATGTATCCTTCAAGCACGCCGGCCGCACCGCGACCCTGCAGGACGTCACGCTCACGATCCCGGCGGGCCGGATCACCGCGCTCGTCGGCGAATCCGGCTGCGGGAAGAGCACGCTGCTCGCCCTTCTCCAGCGCCTCTACCTGCCGAGCGAAGGCCGCGTTCTCCTCGGTGAACACGACCTCCACTACTACCGGCTCGACAGCCTCCGCCGCCACCTCGCCGTCGTGCCGCAGCAGACGCACCTGCTCTCCGGCACGATCTTGGAGAACCTCGCTCCCGGCGACCCCCAGCCCGACATGGAGAAAGTGCTCCGCCTCTGCCGCGAGACCGGCGCGCTGGAGTTCATCGAAAAGCTGCCGCAGGGCTTCTTCACGCACCTGAGCGAGAACGGCGCCAATCTCTCCGGCGGCCAGCGCCAGCGCCTCGCCCTCGTGCGCGCGCTCTACCTGGACGCGCCCATCCTCCTGCTCGACGAACCCAGCTCCGCGCTCGATGCCAAAGCCGAGCAGATACTCGTCGCCCTCTGCGAACGCCTGCGCTCGCTCGGCCGCACCATTGTGGTCGCCGCGCACACGCCGGCCTTCCTCGGCGTCGCCGACCAGGTCGTCACTCTCGCCGAGGGGCGCGTGCGGAGCATCGAGACGCGCACCGCCACGGTCACGGCGATGCCGGCACTGCCTCCGCCCGCAGCGCCACGGGGCACAGCCATGGCAGTGGCTTGATTCGCCGGGCCTGATGGCCATGCACTTCCGTTTGCGCGCTGGCGCCGGCGCAACCGGTGCGCAGCCTTCGCCCAAGGTTGCGCATTCCTGACACAATTGGGCGTTGAGTCGGGCCGCGGCGTCTTTTTTAGTGGCCGGCTCCTGCGATTCCCGCGGGATTCCACCACTACAAGCATGAAAGAGCGCATCGGAATTGTCACGGGCGGCGGCGACTGCCCCGGATTGAACGCGGTCATCTACGCCGTCGTGAAGGCGGCGGACCGCCGCGGCTGGGAAACGCTGGGCATCTACGGCGGCTTCGACGGCCTGCTCTCGCCCGTGCAGGCGCGCCCGATGAACTACCAGGAGATGGACGGCCTGCTTTATCTCGGCGGCACTGTGCTCGGCACGTCCAACAAGGGCCGTTTCGCCGCCAAAGTCGGCCACTCGGAGAAAAAGGAAATCGACCCCGCCGTGCTGGCCGAGGCC
>PNKG01000132.1 GCA_013822585.1 Opitutus sp.
TGGCGACGAACTTGCCGTCCACGGAGAAGACATCGCCGGCGCCGTCCCGCTTCGAGGCGGGGTCGATCACGCGGCCGTTTTTGATCCAGAGAGTTGCCATAGGCTAAAGCTCCAACATCCAGGCTCCAACATCCAATGAATCAGCAAGCTCCAACCTGGATGCGAGCGGTGCGGGGGCGGGTTGATGATTGGTCAAGGAGGTGTTTGGGAGCCTGGAGGTTGGCGCTTGGATATTTCAGTCGGCGGAGACGACGGACTCGGGTTGGCCGCCGGCGCAGAGGTAGAGGACGGCCATGCGGACGGCGATGCCGTTGGTCACCTGCTGGAGGATGACGCTGCGCTCGGAGTCGGCGAGGGCGCTGTCGATCTCCACGCCGCGGTTGATCGGGCCCGGATGCATGATGAGCGCGTCGGGCTTGAGCCAGGAGGCGCGCGTCTGGTTGAGGCCGAACATGCTGGTGTATTCGCCGAGCGAGGGGAAGAGCCCGACGGCCTGGCGCTCGTGCTGGATGCGCAGGAGCATGACGACGTCGGCGTCGGCGAGGGCGCGGCGGAGGTCGTGCGAGACGGTGACGCCGAGCGGCTCGAACCAGTGCGGCACCAGTGTGGAAGGACCGACGATGGTGACGGCGGCGCCGAGCTTGGTGAGGGCATGGATGTCGGAGCGGGCGACGCGGCTGAAGAGGATGTCGCCGAGGATGACGATCTTCCTGCCCCGCACGGTGCCGAGGTGCTGGCGCATCGTGAACACGTCGAGCATCGCCTGCGTCGGGTGCTCGTGCGCGCCGTCGCCGGCGTTGACGACCGGGATGCCGAGGCGCTCGCTCAGGTAGCGCGGCGAGCCGCTGGCCGAGTGGCGGAGCACGATCATGTCGGCGTGCAGGGCCTGGATGTTGAGCGCGGTGTCCTTGAGCGTCTCGCCCTTGGTGGTGCTCGACTTGTCGGCGTCGAAGGAGATGACCTCGGCGCTGAGGAGTTTGGCGGCCATCTCGAAGGAGAGGCGGGTGCGCGTGCTCGGCTCGAGGAAGAGGTTGACGATGGTCTTGCCGCGGAGGGCGGGGACCTTCTTCACGCGGCGGTCGAGGATGCGCCGGAAGGCGCCCGCGGTGGCGAGCACCTGCCCGATCTCGGCGGCGCTGAGCTCCTCGATGGTCAGGAAATGTTTTCGCGTCCAGGGCACGGCGGGTCAGGGTTGGCGGTCGGTGGCGGCGTAGGAGGGGGTGGAAAGGCTGTCCTGCGACGGGTTCTTCGCGTCGAGGCGGACGACGACCTTGTCGCTCGCGGGCACATCGAGGCGGATGCCGCAGTAGGTGGCGGCGAAGGGCAGCCGGCGGCCGCCGCGGTCGACGAGCACGGCGAGTTCGACGCCCGCGGGCCGGCCGTGGTCGAAGAGCTCGTCGAGCGCGGCCTTCACGGTGCGGCCGGAATAGAGCACGTCGTCGACGAGGATGACGGTCGCGCCGTTGACGTCGTGGGGGATGACGGTCGGGGCGAATTCCTTGGGGATCGGGTGGCGGCCGATGTCGTCGCGGTGGAAGGAGATGTCGAGCGTGCCGCGGCCGCACTTCAGGCCGGCCCGGGCGAGGAGTTTCGCGAGGCGGTCGGCGAGGACGATGCCGCCGTTGGCAATGCCGAGCAGGAGGAGGTTGGGGGTGCCGCGATGGCGGTCGGCAATGGCCCGGGCGACGCTTTCGGTGGCTGCGTTGATGCTTTTGGCGTCGTGCTGAAATCGTGTGCCCACGAGACCGTGGTTTTGACGCCGGCCCGGACGGGCGTCGAGCCGAGAATTGTTTTTCGTTGCGGCATCAACGCCACGCGCTGTGGCGATAAGGAGTGCGGCTTGAGCCCGAGAAGGGCGTCGCTGGGCGACACCGCCGAGGCGTGCAGCCGCCGGTGCTTCAGTCGAACAACCCGGCTTCCGGGGGGCGTGGCGGACTCCGGGGGCGATGCATCGGGGCCTGCTTGTCGGGCATCGTTCATCCGCGGGTTGACGGGATGCCGGGTCCAACTCGCCGGCTCCCAAGGTGCGCAAAGTCCGGCGAAGCAGAACGCCGCACCATCCCTGCGAGGGAAGCTGGGCCGAGAGGGGCTGTTGTCGGGCGGCTGAAGCTGCCGGGCATTTCCGATCCCGGCCGTTCCGGCAAATCCCGGAAGGCGGTGAGATTGTGGAGCGTGAACCGGGTGCGCATTGGTGGCACCGCAGCGTGGATTTTTGGCCGGGGCCGAGCAAGAAACGCGCAGTCGAACCCGCGGGAGCGGCGTAGACTGGGAAGATGAAAACCATCCTTGTGCCGATCGATCTTTCGCGGGCGAGCGCCCGGGTTTGCGATGTGGCGGCCGCGCTGGCCAAGTCGCTGCGCGGCCGGTTGGTGCTGCTGCATGTCGTGCCGCCGCAGACGGTGGCGCTGCGCGCGCCGGGTTTCGCCACCGCCGAGGTGCGCGGGATGCTGGCTGCGCTGGAAAAACGCTCGACGGAGGAGTTGCTCGAGCTTGGCCGGCGATTGAAGCGGAGCCGGCGGCCGGTCCGCGTGATCCAGCTGACGGGCGACCCCGTGCCGTCCATCCTGCGCAAGGCCGCGGAATTGAAAATCGACCTGATCGTCATGGGTTCGCATGGCCAGAGCGCGGCCTACGATCTGTTGGTGGGCAGCAACACCCACCGCGTGCTGCGCCGCACCAAGTGGCCGGTGCTGGTGGTGCCGATCGGACGACCGCAGGCGGGATGAGCCTCCATCGTGCCTGCGCGTGACACTTGGCATGCGCTGGCGACGCCCGAGGTCGCGGCGGCGCTCGGCGCGCAACCCGAAGGCTTGACCGAAGCCGAGGCCGCGGAGCGACTGGCGACACACGGCCGCAACGTGCTTCCCGAGGCGCCGCGGCGGGCGTGGTGGCAGGTGTTCGCGGCGCAGTTTCGCAGCCCGCTGATTTATCTGCTGTTCGTGGCGGCGGTGCTGGCCCTGTTCGTCGGGGACCACAAGGACGCGGCGGTCATCCTTGCGGTCGTGCTGCTCAACGCCGTCGTGGGCGCCGTGCAGGAGGGCCGGGCGACGCGCTCGATGGAGGCGCTGCGAAAGCTTTCCGCCCTGCAGGTCCGGGTCCTCCGCGAGGGGCGTGAGCGGGAGGTGGCGGCCGCCGGGCTCGTGCCGGGCGATGTGCTCCGGCTCGCCGCCGGGGATGTGGTGGCGGCGGATGCGCGCTTGCTGGAGGCGACGGCGCTCGAGGCGGTGGAGGCCGCGCTGACGGGAGAATCGATGCCGGTGGCGAAGAACGCCGGCGTGCTGCCGGAGGGCGCCGCGCTCGCCGACCGCCGCAACATGGTGTATTCGGGCACGCACATCTCGGCCGGACGCGGCCGGGCTCTGGTCGTGGCGACCGGGCAGGAAACCGAGGTCGGCCGGGTCGCCCGGCTCACGGCGGGCACACCCGAGGCCCCGACTCCGCTGGAGGCGCGCATCGCCCGCTTCGGCCGGCAGCTGGTGGTGGCTGCGGCCGTGTTGTTCGCTGCGATGATGGCGGCGGGACTTTGGCGCGGTGTGCCGCCGGACGATCTGCTGATGGTGGCGATCAGCCAGATGGTTTCCCTTGTGCCGGAGGGGTTGCCGGTGGCGATGACCATCGCCTTGGCCGTGGGCATGCAGCGGATGGCGCGCCGCCGGGCGATTGTGCGCCGCCTGGCGGCGGTCGAGACCCTCGGGTCGACGAGCGTCATCTGCACCGACAAGACCGGCACGCTCACCAAGAACGAGATGACCGTCGTCGCGCTCTGGCTGCCGGGAGCCGGGCGCGTCGAAGTGCACGGCGCCGGCTACGGGCCCGAAGGGGGGTTCGAGCTGGCGGGGCGGCCGCTGGCAGCGGTCGAGCAGGACGAACGTTTCCGGCCGCTGCTCGCGGCGGGTGTGTTGTGCAACGACGCGCAACTGGTGCCCCCGGCCGACAGCGATCCGCGGTGGCGGGCTTTGGGTGATCCCACGGAGGCCGCGCTGCTCACCTTGGCGCGCAAGGGCTGCCTCGATCCCGAGGCGGTGCGCCGCGAATGGCCGCGGCGGGCGGAAATCCCCTTTGAACCGTCGGCCAAGATGATGGCCACGCAGCACGGACACGCGCGTGGGACCCGGCGGGTCGTGCTGAAGGGCGCCCCCGAAGCCGTGCTCGAACTTTGCGGACAGGAGCGCCGCGCGAACGGCAACGCACCGCTGGGCGAAGCCCGCCGCGCCGAAGCCCTCGCCGCCGCCGAGCTTCTCGCCCGCAGGGCCCTCCGGGTGCTGGCGCTGGCCGAGGTCGAGCCGGGCGAGCTGGATGAGACCGCTGGTTTCTCCCAATTTCGCGGCCGGGCGGTCTTGCTGGGACTCGTCGGGCAAATCGATCCGCCGCGGCCGGAGGTGAAGCAGGCGATCGACGAATGCCGCGCCGCGGGCATCCGCCCCGTGATGGTGACGGGCGACCACAAGGCGACCGGACTCGCCATCGCCCGGCAGCTCGGGATGGCGGGAGAGGGCGACCGGGCAGTCGACGGCCCCGAACTGGAGCGGATGCCCGAGCAGGATCTGCGCGCGGAGTTGGACCGCATCGCCGTGTTCGCCCGGGTGCATCCCGCGCAGAAGTTGCGCATCGTGGAGGCGTTCCAGGCCGAGGGCCGGGTCGTGGCCATGACCGGCGACGGGGTGAACGACGCGCCGGCTCTGGCCCGGGCCGAGGTGGGTGTGGCCATGGGCATCACGGGCACGGAGGTGGCGAAGAGCGCCGCCGAGATCGTGATCTCCGACGACAATTTCGCCACGATCGTGCGCGCGGTGGAGGAGGGGCGTCTGGTCTACGCCAACCTGCAGAAGCTTCTGCTGTTCCTCTTCGCGACATCGATCGACGAGGTGATCATCCTCTTCGGCGCTCTGCTGCTGGATCTGCCGCTGCCGCTCGTGGCGGTGCAGATCCTATGGCTCAACCTCGTCACCGAAGGCACGCTGACGATCAACCTCGTGATGGAAGGCCCGGAGGGCGACGAGATGCGGCGGCGGCCGATTCCGTCGAAAGCCCCGCTCATCACGGGCGAGATGCTGCGGCGGATGTCGGTGATGGTGCCGGCATCGGTCGCGGCGACGCTGGGTGTCTTCCTGTGGAAGCTGTCGATGGGCGCACCGATCGAACTGGTGAGAACGGAGGCCTTCACCGTGCTCGCGGTCAGCCAGTGGTTCAACGTGCTGAATTGCGAGAGCGCCTGGCGCTCAGCCCTGCGCTTCGCCGTCTGGCGCAACAAGTGGCTGCTCGGCGGACTCATCGCGGCCAACTTCCTGCAACTGGCGGTGGTCTATCTCGAGCCGATGAACCGGCTCTTCCACACGGCGCCGATCCCGCCGGAGGATTTTCTCCTGATCGGCGCCGTGGCCAGCGGGGTGCTCTGGGCCGAGGAAATACGGAAGTGGTTTGCCCGGTCGCGTCATGAGAGCGGTGTCGTCGCGGCATGATCGTGCCGCGGCTCACGTTGCCGGGCGGATTGGCCGCGGCGGCGGCCGGGCTCTGGCCGGCGGCCGGCGCAGTGCTGCCGATGGCTTTCGTCCGCGGGCTGATGTTCGTGGCGCGGGATGCGACGGGGCCGCGTGGCCGGGCGACCGAGGGGGAGAGTGGCCGGACTTTCCGCGGCCGTCGCGACGCTGTCTTTGCGGGGGGAGATGAGCGGCGCGAGAGGCCGGTGCATTTTCCAAATAATCCTTGCACCACCTTGCGTGAGTCGTTCACTGCTCGCCTTCCGTCGGACTCTTAGCTCAGTTGGTTAGAGCACTTCCTTGACATGGAAGGGGTCACTGGTTCGAGTCCAGTAGAGTCCACCATCCGTCGGCCGCCGCAAGGCGGCTTTTGGTTTTCCGCGTGCAATCAACGGGTTGCCGGCTAGTCAAAGGCCCATGCTCCAGTCGCTCCGCATCCGCAAT
>PNKG01000133.1 GCA_013822585.1 Opitutus sp.
ACTTGGTATCAGTCCGCTCCACGCACAGAGGGCGCGCGGGGCGGAGTCGTCGCTGATCGGCGGCAACTCCGCTAGCGGGGTGCAGGCGGTGATGAATCCGACGCCTTGGCAGGTGCAGAGGCGGCGGACTTGCTCCGGGAGGAGAGGGGGCGCGCGGACCAGCGCGCGCAACTGTCGTTCGGCCGTGACGGGTTGGGGGCTAGGCGTTGGAGCACCGCTGAGAGATGCGGTTTGGCCAGCGCGTCGGCGGGGCGCAACTGATGGCGCAGTTGCAGGCGCACGCGGGGGAGGCTGCGCAAGCTCGGGTGGCGCTGCGTCGGCGTGTGGGAGTGCGAAACCCGTAATCGCGTCCGTCCGGGCAAGCGACTCAGTCGTGTGTTCGGGCAGCGGAAGTGAAGGCGGGATTCCGTGATCCCGCCCGCACCCCTCACTCCGACACGAGCACGCGGTAGCGCCAGCCCTTCAGGTCGAGGGGGACGAGGGCGTCGAGCGTGACGGTCTCGCCGGTGAAGGCGTCGCGCCACCGGCCGGCGAGCGCGGGGTCGAAGGCGTCGGCTTTCGCGTCCTTGGCGGTGAGGTTGAGGAAGCCGACAACTTTCTTGCCGCCGGCCTCGCGGAGCACGGCGTAGAACGTGGCGTTGTCGGTCGTGTCGAGGCGGCGCATCGGCGCGCCGGTGTGGAGCGCGGGGTGTTCGCGGCGGAGCTTGGTCAGCGCCTGGTAGAGTCTGGCGGCGGGATGCGTTTCCTTGGGCCAGACGATCGGGTCGCGCTCGAAGAACTCGAGGCGGCGGTCGAGGCCGGCTTCCTGGCCGTTGTAGATCATGGGCACGCCGTCGAGGAGGAAGGTCAGCACGGCGAACGGCGCGTAGCCGGCGCCCAGGCGGTCGAACTCGGTGCCGGCCCAGCTGTTTTCGTCGTGACTGCTGGTGAAGACCATGAGCGCGCCGCCGCGGGGGAAGTGCGCGCGGATTTTCGCGTAGGCCTCGTCGATCGCCGAGGCGGACTTCTTGCCCTGCGCGACGGCGTTCATCGCGTGGTGGAGGTCGAAGCCGTAGGAAACGTTGAAGGCGGCGACCTGGTGCTGGGGCAGCTCGGCCTCGGCAAGGAAGAACACATCGGGCTTCACGGCGCGCACGCGCTTCACGACCTCGTTCCAGAATTTCGTCGGCAGGCCCCAGGCGACGTCGCAGCGGAAGCCGTCGATGCCGAAGTTCTTCACCCAGTGGAGGAGGACGCCGGTCTGGTAATCGAGCAGGCCGGGCGCATCGAAGTCGAATTGCACGACGTCGGTCCAGTCGGTGCCGTGCGGGGGCGTGAGGTTGCCCTTCTCGTCGCGCCAGAAGAAGTGCGGGTGCGTCTGCGTGAGCGGGTTATCGGGGGAGACGTGGTTGGGCACCCAGTCGAGGATGACGCGCAGGCCCTGCGCGTGGGCGGCGGCGACCAGATCGCGGAGGTCCTGCTCGGTGCCGAACTCGGGGTTGACCGCCAGGTAGTCCTTCGCGGCGTAGTAGGAGCCGAGGGTGCCCTTGCGGTGGAGCTCGCCGATGGGGTGGATGGGCATGAGCCAGAGGATGTCGACGCCGAGGGCCTTGAGGCGCGGCAGGTCGGCGGTGACGGCCGCGAACTTGCCCGAGGCGGAGAACTGCCGGACGTTGATCTCGTAGATGGTGCTGCCGCGCGCCCAGGCGGGCAGGCCGACGGCGGTGTGGTGGGCGCTGGGCCAGGCTTTTTCACGCTCGGGGGCGGGGGCGGCGAGAACGAGGACGGGAACGAGAAGCGCGGCGAGGAGGAGACGGCGGGGGTTCGGCATAGCGGGAGCAAAGTAAGGAGGGCGGCGGCGGCAACCGAGTCTGTCCGACCGGACGAACCCGGAAAATTGCGGAGAAAACCTAGGAGACCGGGGGGTGCGGGGATCAGGCCCTGTTTGCGGCGAGGCCGGCGGGGCGTCCGCGCTACGATCCCTTGCGGATGTGCTTCCGGAGCTCGCGCATCTGCGGGCTCACGGCGCCGCAATCGCCGTCCCCGCAGCCGGGCTTCTTTTTCTTCGGGCCGAACCACGTCCACAGCAGATAACCCGCGGCGAGCGCGGCGAGGCCGAGGGCGAGGAGGGTTTGGAGTTCAGCGGACATCGGAATTCGGTCACAGAGGGCACTGAGAAAACACCGAGGTCACGGAGGCTCCGATGGCAAAGGCCTCTGTGCGCTCGGGTCGGGTCTCTGTGTTCTCTGGGTCCAAGATTGGGAAAGCTAAAACCCCAGCGCGCGGCCGGCCTGGTAGAAGACGAGGCAGACGAGCCACGCCGTGCCGGTCATGTAGAATATCTGGAAAAGCGGCCAGCGCCAGGAGTTGGTCTCGCGCTTCACGATCGCGACCGTGCTCATGCACTGCATGGCGAAGACGTAGAAGACCATCAGCGTGAGGCAGACCAGCGGGGTGAAGAGCGGCGCTCCGTCGGGCCATCGGGCCGAGCGCAGGGCGTCGCGGAGCGGGGTGGTGTCATCGTCCGCCGCCTCGACGCCGAAGATGACGCCCATCGAGCTGACGAAGACCTCGCGTGCGGCGAAGCTCGTGATCAGGCCGATGCCCACGCGCCAGTCGAAGCCCAGCGGTTTGATGGCCGGCTCGAGCACATGGCCGGCCTGGCCGGCGAAGCTGTGCGCGATCTGCTCGGTGGCGGTGGCGTCGGGATTCGGGTGCTTCGGGTAGGTGGTGAGCACCCAGAGCACGATGGAGATGGAAAGAATGATGGTGCCGGCGTTCTTGAGGAAGAGCCAGCCGCGCTCGAGCATGTGGCGCACGATCTCCTTGAAGCGCGGCGGCTGGTAGGCCGGCAGCTCCATGATCATGTGCGGCGTGCCGCCGGGCACGAGCGTGCGCTTGAAGAGCCACGCGAAGAAGAACGCGCCGCCCGTGCCGAGGGCATACATCATGAGCATCAGGCCG
Organism: Opitutus sp.; assembly: GCA_013822585.1. GTDB lineage: Bacteria > Verrucomicrobiota > Verrucomicrobiia > Opitutales > Opitutaceae > Didemnitutus. The sequence continues at coordinate 2,944 of PNKG01000133.1, forward strand.
GCCTTTTGCGCCGCCGGCACGGTCTCGCCGGGCAGGAGCGTGGCGATCATCAGCAGATAGACCGGCAGACGGGCCGAGCAGCTCATCAGCGGCGCGACGAGGATGGTGACGAGGCGGTCGCGGGCGTTCTCGATCGTGCGCGTGGCCATGATGCCGGGGATGGCGCAGGCGTAGGAGCCGAGCAGCGGGATGAAGGAGCGGCCGTTGAGGCCGACCTTGCTCATCGGCCGGTCCATGATGAAGGCCGCGCGGGCCATGTAGCCCGTGCTCTCGAGCAGGCCGACGAAGAAGAAGAGGATCAGGATCTGCGGCAGGAAGATCACGATGCCGCCCACGCCGGCGATCACACCGTCGGTCAGCAGGTCGCGCAGGTCGCCGGCCGGCATCGCGCCCGTCACCCAGTCGCCGAGCATGGCCACGTGCTCGTCGATCCAGTTCATCGGGTATTCGGCGAGGGTGAAGATGGAGAAGAACATCGCGCCCATCAGCGCGGCGAAGACGACCCACCCCCAGATCGAGTGGCAGAGAATGGCGTCGATGCGGTCCGAGACGACCGCGCGGTTGTCGCGGCCGTGCAGGATCGCGTCCTCACAGAGCACGGCGATGGCGTCGTAGCGGCTCTTGATCAGGACGGCCGACCAATCGGTGCCCTCCTTCGTCCAGCGCGAGCGCCACTGGCCGAGGGTCTCGTGCGTGCGGCCGGAAAGCAGTTTCGAGCCGGCGACGCGCACGGTGTCGAAATCCGTCAGCAGCAGCAGCGCCTCGGCCCGGGCGACGAGCGGCGGGCGCGCGTCGTTCTGCACGAGCGAGGCTTGGAGCTCCGCGACCGCAGGCGCGATCGGGCCGGGGATGTCCCAGCGGTGCTTCGCCAGCGGCAGCTCGCCACGGCTCATGGCGAGCCGCAGCTCGAGCAGGCCCCGGCCGTTGACCGCCTCGCAGGGGATGACCGGCACGCCGAGCGCGCGCTCAAGGGCCCTGGGGTCGATGCGCACGCCGGCCGAAGCGGCCATGTCCATCATGTTCAGCGCAATGATGACCGGGCGGCCGAGGTCGAGGATTTGGTGGACGAGGTAGAGGTTGCGTTCGAGGTTCGAGGCGTCGACCACGCACACGATGCGGTCCGGCTGGGGGGTGTCCTCGCGCCGGCCCAGCAGCACGTCGCGCAGCATGGCCTCGTCGGGCGAGCGGGCGGCGAGCGAATAGGCGCCGGGCAGGTCGATGATCTGGATGGGGCGGCCGTGCTGCGAGTAGGCCGTGCCGATCTTTTTCTCGACGGTCACGCCCGGGTAGTTGCCGACCTTCTGGCGAAGGCCGGTGAGGGCGTTGAAGAGCGTGGTCTTGCCGCAGTTCGGGTTGCCCACCATCGCGTAGACCGGCGTGCGGTCGGAGGCGGCCGAAGGACGCTTGCCGCCCGGCAACGTGATATGGGACGGGAGCTTCACGGGAAAGGCTGAAGGACTGAAAAGCCGAAGGGCTGAACCGAAGGGAAGAACACTTTCAGCTCTTCAGCCTTTCAGTTCTTCAACCCTTCTCACCTCGCGCCGGCCGGCAAGGGCTCGACCAAGATGCTCATCGCCGCGCTGTGATTCAGCGCAATGCGGGTTCCGTTGATCAGGCAGAGGCTTGTCACGCTGCCCGAAATCTTCGTGACCAGCGCCGCCTCGCCGAACCCCATCTCGCGCACCCGTTGGCAGAAACTCTCGTCGCCGCTCAGGCGGCAGATGCGCCCGGTCGTGCCGGCAGGCAGCTGGCAGAGGGGGGAGAGGCTTTGGAATGGCGTGGGCATTCTTGGGGACCAGAGAACGCGATTGAGACTGAGTTGCAAGCCAAGGTTTGGTTGGGGCCACCGGCGGCCTGCGCTCCGGTTTCAAATCTAGCGCGTTATCAACCAGTCTATTGTGAAACAAAGTCCAAGTCTCCCCGGCCAAACCCCGCTGACTCTTCGCCAAGGAATGCATGGCGGAGAATGGCCCGGATCAGCCGCACGATGGTTCGTCCTGACGCCCTTTGCCATCCGGCCACACCCGGTGTTTCGCCTTTGCCCGACCGGCCAAAACGCGGTCCGCTGGCTGCCTCGCGTCATGCAGCTCCGTTACCGCCCGCACACCCTCACGCTCCGTCACGCCTTCGGCATCGCCTCCCACACGCGCACCTCGACGCCGGCCATGCTCATCGAAATCGAGCACGCCGGCGTGACCGGCTACGGCGAAGCCTCGATGCCTCCCTACCTCGGCGAGACGCAGGAGACCGCGGCGGCCTTCCTCGCCCGGGCCGAGCCGCTGCTCGCGCGCGCTGAGGACCCGTTCCAGCTCGAGGAAATCCTCCCGGCCATCGATGCGCTCGCGCCGGGCAACTCCGCAGCCAAGGCTGCTCTCGACATCGCGCTGCACGATTGGGTCGGCAAAAAACTCGGAACGCCGTGGTTCCGCCTCTGGGGCCTAGACCCGGCCAAGGCGCCCGTGACGTCCTTCACCATCGGCATCGATACGCCCGAAATCGTGCGCGAGAAAACCCGCGAAGCCGCGCCCTACAAGATTCTCAAGGTGAAGCTCGGCCGCGACACCGCCACCGACCGCCAGCTCGTCACCACCATCCGCGAAGTCACCGGCGTGCCGCTCACCGTCGACGCCAACCAGGGCTGGGCCGACCGTGCCGAGGCGCTGCGGATGATCGAGTGGCTCGCGCCACAAAACGTCCTCTTCATCGAGCAGCCGATGCCGAAAGCCGCGCTCGACGACACCGCGTGGCTGCGCGCGCGCAGCCCGCTGCCACTCATCGCCGACGAGAGCCTGCAACGCATCGGCGACGTGCCGTGCCTGCGCGGCGTGTTCGACGGCATCAACCTCAAGCTGATGAAGTCCACCGGCCTGCGCGAGGCGCACAAGTGCATCACGCTCGCCCGCGCGCTCGGCCTGAAGGTCATGCTCGGCTGCATGACCGAGACCTCGTGCGCCATCTCCGCCGCCGCGC
>PNKG01000134.1 GCA_013822585.1 Opitutus sp.
CATGAAGCCCGCCTCCTACCCGAACGTGCTCGTCAACGTCTCGTTCTACGACAGCCAGGTGCCTTACTGGGAGGGCGCCAAGTATCTCGCGAAGCTGCGCACGCTCGACCAAGGCAAGGGCAGCGCCCTGCTCCTCCGCACCAACTTCGGCGCCGGCCACGGCGGCGCCTCCGGCCGCTACGACGTCCTCCACGACGTCGCGCGGGATTACGCGTTCTTCCTGAGCTCGCTCGGCCTCGCCACTCCGCCGAAGAGCAACTAACCGCGAACCCCCTGGTTGCCGTTCCCGCCACCTGTCATTCTGAACGCAGTGAAGAATCCACCCGCACTCGCCCGTGGCACTACCTTCGCCGCCGAGGATCCTTCGCTTCGCTCAGGATGACACGCGCTCGGTAATTTCCACTCGCGCGATACGTTCGCGCCCTCCCCCATGCTCCGCTTCCTTCTCCCCCTCCTCGCGACCGCGACTCTCGCGTTCGCGCAAACCTCCCCGTCCATGCAGCGTCCCTACGGCCTCGTGATCCACGGCGGCGCCGGCGTCATCCAGCGCAACCAGATGTCGCCGGAGCTCGAAAAAGAATACCGCGCGAAACTCGCCGAGGCGCTCCACGCCGGTTACGCCGTGCTCGACCGCGGCGGCTCCGCGCTCGATGCGGTCATCGCGACCGTCACCGTCCTGGAGGACTCCCCGTTATTCAACGCCGGCAAGGGCGCCGTCTTCACCGCCGACGGCCTCTGCGAACTCGACGCCTCCATCATGCGCGGCGACACGCTGCAGGCCGGCGCCGTCGCCGGCCTGCGCCACGTCAAGAACCCGATCAAGCTCGTGCGCGACGTCATGGAGAACTCGCCGCACGTGATGATGATCGGCGAAGGCGCGGAGGAGTTCGCGCGCTCCCGCGGCCACGAGAGGGTGCCCAACGAGTATTTCCACACCGGGTTCCGCCGCAAACAGCTCGAGCGCGCCAAGGAAAAGGAATCGCGCGCGAACAACGGCACGGCCTCCGTCCCGCTTGACCTCACCTCACCCGGCGTGGGCGGCGAGGACTGGTTCAGCCGGGAGCAGAAATACGGCACGGTCGGCTGCGTCGCCCTCGACCGGCAGGGCAACCTCGCCGCCGGCACCTCGACCGGCGGGATGACGAACAAGAAGTTCGGGCGCGTGGGCGACGTGCCGGTGATCGGCGCCGGCACCTACGCCAACAACGCCACCTGCGCCGTCAGCTCCACCGGCTGGGGCGAGTTCTTCATCCGTTCGGTGGTCGCGCACGACATTTCCGCGCAGATGGAATACCGGGGCATGGACGTGGCCGACTCCGCCGCCTCCACGCTCGCCAAGGTCGCCAAGCTCGGCGGTGATGGCGGCGTGATCGTCCTCGACCGCCACGGCCGTTACGCGATGGATTTCAATTCCGAAGGCATGTATCGCGCCGCGAAGATCTCCGGCCGCCCCGAGATCGTCGCCATCTATGGCGACGAACCGCGCCGCTGAAACCGAGCCCGCCCCACGCATGAACAAGCGCGCCCTGCTCGACGAGATCCTCCGCCACCTCAACGCCGAGGTCGAGATGATGACCCAAGCTGCCCTCGCCACTCATGCCGAGGCGACGGACGACGAGAACAAGGCCGAGGACAAATACGACACCCGCGGCCTCGAGGCCTCCTACCTCGCGCACGGCCAGTCCCGCGCCGCCGAGGAGGCCGCCCAGGCCGTCGCCCAATTCCGCGCGCTGCCCGCGCGCGATTTCGCCGACGGAGATCCGGTGAGTCTGGGGGCGCTGGTCTGTGTCGAAACGAAGGGCCGGTCCGCCTGGTATTTTGTCGGGCCGCGCGCCGGCGGCACGGAGATCGAATGGGACGGCCGCGCCGTGATGGTCGTGACACCCCAGTCACCCCTGGGACGCCAACTCGTCGGCAAGTCGGCGGGCTCCGTGTTGCAACTCGACGTGGGCGGCCGCAATTCCGAGGCGCGCATCGCCCGTGTCGTCTGAGCAATGACCAGCCCGCCCGGCGGACCGGGCGGGCGCGGCCAGGGAAAGAGAACGGCTCAGCGTTGGAACTGGAAGGCGGTGAACTCCGTGTTCACGCGCTGCGAACGGCGGGGGGGCAGCTGGCTCTGGCCGCGGCCGGGCAGGCTGCCGCGGTCATCGAAGACGCCGTCGTCGAAGAGCGAAAGCCGCGCGGGCTGGGTGTTGAGCATCCGTTCCTGTTCGGCCCGCAGCGTGGCGCTCATCGCCGCATAATCGGCCCCGGCGAAAATGCTGTGGCGCAGGGCGGACAGGTCCGCGCGGGACGCCTCGGCGGCGGGCGCCGGCACGGCGGCCACTGGCGCCGCCGGAGCCTGGCGGGTAGCCACCGGCTGGAGCTGCATCACCTCACCCGGCGTAGTGAAGTCCATCCGGGCGAAAACCAAGGCGAGGCAGGCGGCGGCCGCGAGCCCACCCGAGGCATAGACCCAGCGTTGGCGGCGGCGGCGGGCGCGATCCGCGATGGCGGCGGGCGCACGCAGGACAGCGGCGGGCTGGTCGGCATGGGCGCGGAAGCCCTCGTAGACGAGCTTGGTGGCGCGGTGCATGCGGCAATACTGCCGATAGACTTGGCGGCGGCGCGGACTCGACTGGATCTCCAGCTCGAGTTCGGCCTGTTCTTCCGGAGAAATCTGCCGGTCGACATACAGGTTAACCAGTTCGATGAAACGTGTGTCCTTCATTGCTGAAATTCCTCCCCCAGTTTCTCGCGCAGGCTTTCGCGGGCGCGGGCGATGCGGCTTTTGACGGTGCCGACACTGATGCCGAGGATGTCGGCGATTTCCTCGTAGGAGAGATTCTGGACGTTGCGTAGGATCAGAATCTCCCGGTGCTTCTCATTGAGCTCCTCCATGCACTCCGTCACGCGGTTGACGAACTCCTGCGTGACGGTCGCGTCTTCGGGGGTCTCCTGTTCGGCGGGGATGAGTTCGGCGATGGTCGTGTCCCCTGCGGGACCGAGCGGAGCGTCGAACGAAACGGACTGGTCGCGCTTGCGGCGCCACCAATACCAGTAGCGGTTGCGGGCGAGGTTGGTGGCGATCTGGTAGAGCCAGGTCGAAAAGGCGGATTCGCCGCGGAAGTTCCCGAGGCCGCGGTGGGCGCGGATGAACGCATCCTGCGTCACCTCCTCGGCGTCCTGCTGGTTGCGCAGGAGATGGTTGACCATGGCGTAAATGCGGTCCCAGTAACGGCTGACCAGCTGGTCGAACGCCGCGGCGTCGCCGCCTTTGAAGCGTTCCACCAGCATCTGGTCCAATGCAACTTCCTGGGCCTTGGCCGTCATGTGCTCAGGCTCGTTTTGATTCGGAAAATCGTGAATTGTTCCCACGGAAGGTGACGGAGGATGGATGTCTGTTGGACGCATCGGGCGGGGTCAACGTTGCGCTGAAAATGACGCCGGGGTGGCCCAAATAATTCTTGCTATGACCGCCTTCTGAAAAAATATCTCCCGGCTTGCCGCACGGCACGGGTCGATAGCTCAACGGTAGAGCAGCGTCCTTTTAAGTCGTTGGTTCTGGGTTCGAATCCCAGTCGACCCACCACCCTCAAAACTCTGGCGGTGGCCCGGTTGTGCGAATATCCGGGTTGTGTTTCCGACCGCGGCTGGTCAACGTCCCCCCAACTTTACCGTCACCTCCTACACCCCGTGGCCACGCCCGCTCCATTCAAACGCATTGTCATAGTTGAGGATCAGACCGCAATTCGCGAGATGCTGGCGGAAATCCTGCGCATCGACCCCACCTACAAGATCGTGGGCGAATGCGGCGACGGCCAGGAGGCCTGCAACGTCTGTCTGGAGCTGAAGCCCGATGTCATTGTCCTCGACGCGCGTCTGCCCGGCCTGAGCGGCGTCGACATCCTTCGCCGCATCGCCAAGCAGCTCAGGGCGACCCGCATCCTCGTCTTCTCCGGCTACGAAAGCCCCGCCCTCGTGCGCGAGATGCTCGAGGCGGGCGCCCACGGCTTTGTCGAGAAGACCGCCGGCCTGATCGAGTTCAAGAAGGGCCTCGAGACCGTCGCCAACGGCGGCACGTATTTCGGCCCCGGCGTCGCGGCCCTGCTCCGCAATGTCGTCGCCAACAACAGCCCCTCCTCCGGCGCCGATCTGCTCACCGACCGCGAGCGCGAGATCCTCAAGCTCGTCGCCGAAAGCCACAGCACGAAGGAGATCGCCCAGAAGCTCGGCATCAGCGTCAAGACGGTCGACAACCACCGCACCAACCTCATGCGGAAACTCAACCTGCACGATGTCGCCAGCCTCACCCGCTACGCCCTTGAGATCGGCCTGATCGACCACCGTTCCCAAGGCTGGAGTTGAGCCCGACTCCCTTCGGGCGGGTTTATTCTTGCCCGCCAGAGCGCCGTTCCCAATAAAACGCGAAATTTCCGCCCCCTTTCCCATGAAGAATCTTCAGAAGCTCCTCAGCCTCGTGCTCGCCGGCTCCGTGCTGCTGCTCGCGGCCTGCTCCAAGAAGCCTGTGCGCGATCCGAACGCCGGCACTGCGATGGGCCAGGACAACACCGTCAATCCCGACCAAGTTGCCCTCCCGAGCGACGTGGCGCCCGGCACCGCGCTCGAGGCGCGCAACCTGCCCCCCGGAGCCACCGAAGACGAGTTCACCATCCGCGGCCTGATGGAGGCCGTCTATTTCGACTTCGACCGTTCCGCCGTGAGACCCTCCGAGCGCCCGAAGGTCGAAGCCGCCGTCAAGTGGCTGAAGGAAAACGCCGACAAGCGCATGCTCCTCGAAGGCCATTGCGATTGGCGCGGCACCGCCGAATATAACCTCGGCCTCGGCGACCGCCGGGCGGCCGCCGTGAAGAAATACCTCGAGTTTCTCGGGGTCGACGGCAAGCGCCTCGAGATCCTCTCCAAGGGCTCCGTCGACGCCAAGCAGACCGGTGGCGACGCCGAGTGGGCCAAGGATCGCCGCGTCGACTTCGTGGTGCTGAAGAAATAATCCGGCGGCACACCGACTTCCGAAGCCGCGGATTTATCCGCGGCTTTTTTGTTCCCTCCCACAGGCGTCGTCGTTCACGCCCCCCCCAAAAAAGCGGCGCTTGGGCGGCGCCGCTCGGGAGAGAACAGCTCCGGGCGGGCTCAGGCCTTCCCGTTCCTCGCGAGTTGCTCGAGCACGCGGCGGCTGGTCTCGATGCCCTTCTTCATCACGCCGAGATGGAAGCTCTCGTTCGGCGCGTGGAGATTATCCTCGGGCAGGAACAGGCCCATCATCACCGCATCGAGGCCGAGCACCTCCTTCAGGTCGGCGAGCAGGCCGACGCTGCCACCCTCGCGGAGATAGATCGGCGGCTTGCCCCAGACTTCCGTGCCCGCCTTCTCCAGGGCGCGGAAGCAATTGGCGAGCGCAGGACTCTGGTTCTTTGGCGTGTTCGAGCGGGCGGGCGGGATGACGACGTAGGGCGTCGCCTTGTGCTGCTCCTTGATCGTGAGCGTCACGCCTTTCGGGCAGCGCTTCTTCAGGGTGGTGATGATGCACTCGCGCACGTTCTCGGGTGTCTGGTTTGGCACGAGGCGGCAGGTGATCTTCGCCGAGGCCTGGCTTGGGATGACCGTCTTGGTGCCTTCGCCCTGATAGCCGCCGGAGAAGCCGTTGAACTCCAGCGTCGGCAGGAAGCGGATCGCCTCGAAGGGATTGTAGCCCGGCGGCGTGTGGAATTTCGAGATGCCGAGGAATTTCTGGTAATCCGCCTTCTTGAGGCCGGCCTTCTTCAGCTGCGCGCGCTCCCACGGCTCGGGCTCGACGACGTGCTTGTAGAAACCCGGGATGTTCACCCGGCCGTCCGGCGTGTGCAGCGAGGCGCACAACTCCGCGAGCGCCTGCAGCGGATTCATCAGCACGCCGCCA
>PNKG01000135.1 GCA_013822585.1 Opitutus sp.
CCCGCAAGGGCTACGCGCGCGTCGTCGACATCGCGGCCGAGCTGAGGATTTCGCAGGCCAGCGTCACGGCCATGGTGCAGAAGCTCGACGCCGAGGGCTTCGTCAAATACGAGAAATATCGCGGCATGGTGCTGACCAGCTCCGGCCTGGAGGTCGCCCGCCGCATCGCGCACCGCCACCAGCTGCTGACCGAATTCCTCCGCGCCATCGGCGTGGCCGACGAAAAGGTGATCTACGACGACGTCGAGGGCATGGAGCACCACATCAGCCCCGCCACCTTCCAAGGCATCGAGGCGCTCACCCGCTACCTCGAGAAGAATCCGACGGTCATGACCAAGGCCGCAGCCGCGGCGAAGAAGCGGTGACCGCCCGGTCCGGTCACGCCAGCTGCGCCTTGCGCCGGCCGATGGCCGCCGACACCCAGATCGACAGTTCGTAGAGGAGGATCAGCGGCGCTGCGAAGATCGTCTGCGTGAACGGGTCGGGCGTGGGCGTGACGATCGCGGCGATGATGAAGAAGACCACGATCGCGTGCCGGCGGTATTTCTTCAGCGTCGCGATGTCAACCAAGCCCATGTAGGTCGCGAGCACGATGAGGAGCGGGAACTCGAACGAGGCGCCGACGCCCAGCACCATCCACATCAGGAGGCTGTAATACTTGTCGGCCGTCCAGAGCACCTGGTAGCCGAGCATCTCGTTCAGCTCGAAAGCCACCCGGATGGTGCTGGTCACGAGCAGGAAGTAGCTGAAGGCCGCGCCGGCGAGAAAGAGCGCGAACGCCGCGAAGGCGCTCGGGAGCAGCACCCTCGTCTCGCGCCTCGTCAGCGCGGGGGCGACGAATTGCCCGAGAAAAAAGAGGAAGAACGGCAGCGAGAGGATGAAGCCGCCCGTCACGCAGATGCTGATGACGACGCTGAAGACCGCCATCGGGCTGTTGGTCACGAGGTCGGTCTTGAGCTGCGGATATTCCGCGCGCACATGCTCGAGCGGCCAGTTGAGCACAAAGGCGAACTCCTGCATGTAATACGCGATCACCGTCACGATGAGCGCGAAAACGACGGCGCACTTGATCAGCGTCCAGCGCAGTTCCTCGAGGTGGTCGAGGAAGCCCATCGGCTTGCCGCGCGCGGGCGCGCCCGCGGCGGCGGGCGTCTCCTCCCCGTGGAAATCGCGTTCTGGCGGCTGGGAACTCACGCGGCCAATGGAGGGGGGTTTTCCCGGCGGGCGCAATCCCTCGCTCGCCGACGGTGCCCCCTGCCGGTCCGGGTTGACACGCACGAACGCCTCGCGCTGACCGGCGCGGAAGCCTAGCGTGGACCCGTGATCATCCTCGAAATGGCGCGCCACTGGCTCGAGGGCTCGGTGCTCATCCGGCTCTTCCTCATCATCGCGCTGGGCTACCTGCTCGGCGACCTGCGGCTGCCGGGCGGATTCCGCTTGGGCGTCGCGGCCGTGCTCTTCGTCGGCCTGGCCTTCGGCGCGTGGAGCCCCGCGCTGCGGTTGCCGGAGGACATCCAGAGCATGGGACTCGTGCTTTTCGTCTATTGCATCGGCCTGCAGGCGGCCGCGGGCTTCTTCCGCTCGCTGCGGCGCGACGGCCTGCCGCTCAACTCGGCGGTGCTCGGGGCGCTCCTCGCCGTCGCGGCGGCCTGCTGGGCGCTCGCCCGCGCCGGCATCGTCCCGCGCGAGCTCGCCACCGGCCTGTTCTGCGGCTCGCTCACCAACACGCTCGCGCTCGGCGCGGCCACCGAGGCCGCGACCCATGCCGGCCGCGCCGCCACGGCGATCGACCGCATCGTCCTCGGCTACGGCGTCGCCTACCCGCTCGGCATCGTCTCCGTGCTGCTCCTCATCCAATGGCTCTCGGCCCGCGCCGCCCATTCCGGCGAGAAGACCACCGCGCCGGAAGGCCCGATGTCCACCACGATCGAGACGGCCTCGCCCGCGCGCGCGGGCGACGTGATGGAGCGGCACGGCGTGGTCTTCACGCGCGTGCGCCTGCCCGACAATTCCGTCCACCTTGTCACCCCCGCCACCGAGCTGCCGGCCGGCTCGCTCGTCGTCGCGGTCGGCGAGCGCGCGAAGCTCCAGGCCGCCACCGCCGCGCTGGGCCGCGAGAGCTCGACGCTGCTGCACGAGGACCGCACCGGCTACGAGATCAAGCGCTACCTCGTGTCCAACCACGCCATCGTCGGCCGGCCGCTGAATGGGATCGGCGTCGAGGTGGCGGGCGGAGTCGTGAGCCGCGTGCGGCGCGGCGACGTCGACCTGCCGGTCAACGGCCAAACGGTGCTCCAGCTCGGCGACCGCGTGCGCGTGGTCTCGACCCGCGCCCGCCAGGCGGAGCTGGCCAAGTTCTTCGGCGACTCCCTCACGGTCGCGAGCGAGATGGGCTACCTGAGTTTCGCCATCGGCATCGTGGCCGGGCTCGCCATCGGCCAGATTCCGATTCCTCTCCCGGGGCTCGAGACCCCCTTGCGGCTGGGCGCGGCCGGCGGCGCATTGGTCTCCGCGCTCATCTTCGGACGGCTCGGCCGCACCGGCCCCTTCATCTGGCAACTCACCTACGGGGCCAACCTCACCCTGCGCCACCTCGGCATGCTGCTCTTCCTCGCCTGCGTCGGCGTGAAGGCCGGAGGCGGCCTCATGGCGCTCCTCCAGGCGGATGGCGTGAAGTTGCTGACCATCTCGGTCGCCTGCGCCCTGGCCGCCCACGCGCTGCTGATCGGCTTGCTGCGGCTCTTCGGCCGGCGGGCGACGCCCACCGTGCTCGGCGTCATGTGCGGCTTCCAGACCCAGCCGGCCGCCCTCAGCCTCGCCGCGGAGCGGACCGAAGTCGGCGGTCTGCACACCGCCTACGCTACGGTCTACCCCCTGGCCTTGGTCGCAAAGATCGTCCTCGCCCAGCTGCTGCTCTTCCTCTGATGGAGCGGCCCGGGGGTTGCCTGCAGGAAATAAGCCGGCTCCGGCCGGCCCGGCTTCCTGCTTATCGCGCCGGGCACGCGGGCGTTGTGCGCAAGCGCAAGAAATGACACGGAATTGGCAAACGTGCACCGTTGACACTCCTCGTCCGCGGGATTGCGATGGCGCCCTCCGTCAGCGGTTCGTTCTCACCCATAAATTTCAACCACAATGGCCAAGAAATCCTCCGCCAAAAAACCCGCCAGGCAGGCGGCTGCAAAGAAACCCGCCGCGAAGAAAGCGGCCCCGAAATCCACCGGCCGCGCCAAAGCACAGGCCGTCAAGGCTCCGAAGTATGTCTACAACTTCGGCACGAAGACCGACGGCAACGGCACGATGAAGCCGCTGCTCGGCGGCAAAGGCGCCAACCTCGCCGAGATGTGCCGCATCGGCCTGCCCGTGCCCCCGGGCTTCACCATCACCACCGAGGTCTGCACCTACTACTACGCCAACAAGCGCACCTACCCGTCCGTCCTCCGCGCGCAGATGCAGGCCGGCATCGCCGCCCTCGAACAGCAGACCGGCAAGACATTCGGCGACCTCGAGAACCCGCTCCTCGTCTCCGTGCGCTCCGGCGCCCGCGACTCCATGCCGGGCATGATGGACACCATCCTCAACCTCGGCCTCAACGACCAGACCGTCGAGGCCCTGGCCAAGAAGACCGGCAACCCGCGCTTCGCCTGGGACTGCTACCGCCGCTTCGTCCAGATGTATGGCGACGTCGTCCTCGGCGTGCAGAAGCGCGCCGGCGAGGACCACGAGCCCTTCGAGACCGTCATCTCCGGCCTCAAGGACGAGCGCTACGGCAACCACGAGATCGAGGACACCAAGCTCAACGTCGACGACCTCAAGGAACTCGTCGTCCGCTTCAAGAAGCTCGTGCACGACCGCACCGAGAGGAATTTCCCCGCCTCGCCGTGGGATCAGCTCATGGGCGCCGTCGGCGCCGTGTTCGGCTCGTGGATGAACGACCGCGCCATCGTCTACCGCCGCAAATACAACATCCCCACCGAGTGGGGCACCGCCGTGAACGTCCAGGCCATGGTCTACGGCAACACCGGCGACAACTCCGGCTCCGGCGTCGCCTTCACCCGCAACCCGGCCAACGGCGCGAAGGAATTCTACGGCGAGTTCCTCATCAACGCGCAGGGCGAGGACGTCGTCGCCGGCGTCCGCACCCCCGAGCCCGTCGCCGAGCTGCAGAAACACCTCCCCGCCGCCTACCACGAACTCGAGCGCATCCGCCAGGTGCTCGAGAAACACTTCCGCGACGTGCAGGACTTCGAGTTCACCATCGAGGAAGGCGTCGTCTACATGCTCCAGACGCGCAACGGCAAGCGCACCGCCATGGCCGCGCTCAAGTTCTCCCTGGATATGTTCAAGGAGAAGCTCATCGACTGGCAGACCGCCGTCATGCGCAACCCGGCCGACCAGCTCGACCAGCTCCTCGCCCCCGTCTTCGACGCCAGCGAGGTGAAAAAAGCCGCCGCCATCGCCACCGGCCTCCCCGCCGGCCCCGGCGCCGCCTCCGGCCAGATCTACCTCAACGCCGACCGCGCCGTCACCGCCGCCGACAAGGGCCAGAAGGTCCTCCTCGTCCGCGTCGAGACCTCGCCCGAGGACCTCCGCGGCATGATCGCCGCCGAGGGCATCCTCACCGCCCGCGGCGGCGTCTCCTCGCACGCCGCCCTCGTCGCCCGCCAGATGGGCAAGGTCTGCGTCTGCGGCGCCGCCGCCGTCGAGGTCGACTACCACGCCCGCACCGTCACCGTCGCCGGCCAGACCTTCAAGGAAGGCGACTGGATGTCGATCGACGGCACCGCCGGCAAGGTCTACGCCGGCCAGCTCAAGACTGCGCCCTCCGAGATCATCGCCGGCCTCATCGACGGCGACGAGGAGGCGAAGAAGACCGAGAAATTCCGGAGCTTCCAGCAGCTCATGAAATGGTGCGCCCAGGCCACTAAACTCTCCGTCCGCACCAACGCCGACTCGCCCGCCCAGACGCAGAACGCCGTCGCGTTCGGCGCCGTGGGCATCGGCCTGTGCCGCACCGAGCACATGTTCTTCGAAGGCGACCGCATCGACGCCATGCGCGAGATGATCCTCGCCGACACCGTCGACGCCCGCAAGGCCGCCCTCGCCAAGCTGCTGCCTTACCAGCGCGACGACTTCGCCGGCATTTTCCGCGCGCTCAAGGGCTTCCCCGCCACCATCCGCTTCCTCGATCCGCCGCTCCACGAGTTCCTCCCCCACACGCCCGAACAGCAGACCGAACTCGCCAGGAAGATGGGCATCCCCGCCGAGAAGATCGCGGCGCGCGTGCACCAGCTCCACGAGTTCAACCCCATGCTCGGCTTCCGCGGTTGCCGCCTCGGCATCGGCTACCCCGAGATCTCCGCCATGCAGGCGCGCGCCGTCTTCGAGGCCGCCGCGCTCGTGCAGAAGGAGGGCGTCAAGGTCCGCCCCGAGATCATGATCCCGCTCGTCGGCTTCAGGAAGGAACTCGATCTCCAGCTCGACGTCGTCCACGCCGTCGCCAAGGAGGTCATGGCCGAGCAGAAGGTGAAACTCACCTACATGGTCGGCACCATGATCGAGGTCCCGCGCGGCGCGCTCACCGCCGACGAGATCGCGCAGAGCGCCGAGTTCTTCAGCTTCGGCACCAACGACCTCACGCAGACCGCCTTCGGCATGTCGCGCGACGACTCCGGCTCGTTCCTCCCGCACTACGCCGAGCTCGAGATCGTGAAGAAGAACCCCTTCGCCACGATCGACCAGACCGGCGTCGGCCAGCTCATGCAGATCGCCGTGACGAAGGGCCGCCAGACGCGCCCCGACATCAAGCTCGGCATCTGCGGCGAGCACGGCGGCGACCCCGACTCGGTGAAGTTCTGCCACAAGCTCGGGCTCACCTACG
>PNKG01000136.1 GCA_013822585.1 Opitutus sp.
CTTGTAGATGGCGTATTCCGGATCGCCCTCCTTGAGCAGGCCGAGGAATCCCACGGCGCGCACCTTCGGGTGCGTGGCGAGGAACTCCGCGCACTTCTGCGCGTTGGCGGCGGCGGCCTCGGAGCGGATCTTCAGCGTCTCGAGCGAGCGCGTGAGCAGCCAGGCCGTGTGCGGGTTGGGCATGCCGCCGAGACTGTTGCGCAGGCCGGCCAGCGCCTTGAGCAGGGCGAAATCGTCCGCCAGCACCACGCCGCCCACGACGTCGGAATGGCCGCCGATGTATTTCGTGGCCGAGTAGATCACCACGTCCGCGCCGAACTTCGCCGGCTGGCAATACACCGGGCCCGCGACCGTGTTGTCGACCATGATGAGCACACCGCGGCCGTCGCCCGTGCGGTGCGCGGCCGACATCTCGCGCATCGCCCCGAGGTCGGTGAGCTTGTTGTTTGGGTTGGCCGGGGTCTCGATGAAGATCGAGCGCGTCTTCGGGCCCATGAGCTTCTGCGCCTCGGCCACGGCGCCGACGCCGGCGGCGACGAAGTGGCACTTGATGCCGAACTTCGCGAGGAAGCCGCGCATGAAGGTCTCGGTGCCGCCGTAGAGCGGCGCGCAGACGATCATCTCGTCGCCGGGGTTGTGCGTGGCCAGCAGCGCCGTGCTGATCGCCGCCATGCCGCTCGAGAAGCTCAACGCCCCGCGCATCCCCTCCCACATCGCCATGCGGTCCTCGAGAATCTCGAGGTTGGGGTTGTTGAAACGCGAGTAGATGAGCCCCGCCTGATGCTTGCCGGTCGGCGCGCCGCCTTCGCCGCGCATCCAGGCGAAGAATTTCTTGCCGTCCTCCGACTTCCTGAACGCGAAGGTCGAGGTGAGGAACACCGGCGGCTTCACGGAGCCCTCGCTCAGGAACGGGTCATAACCGTGGCTCAGCGCGAGGGTCTCGGGATGCAGGCGGGCGAATTCTTCGGGGGTAAGCTTCGACATGGGGCGGAGCATTATGGCACGGCGCGCCGACGCAAGGCATGCCTTGAGCCCACGCCGACACAGTCGGCCCGTTTTCTGTCCCGTCGCCAATCCGCCCGGGCCCACCGTAGGCGTTTCAGCCGTCCGCCACCGTCCCCCGCAGGGACCCAAGTGTAACCTGATAGGTTACACTTTAGCCCCACGCTTTTTCCTTTGTCGGCAGCCGGGACTCTGGTCCAGTCGCCGCACCGTGCTCCGCATCCTGCTCCCGCCCAACCTCGCCAACGCCGCGCCCCGCGACGCCATCGCAGTGCGGGTGGAGCTCGACCTTGCGGCCGCCCCGCCGCCGGACCTGGTGCCGGGACTGGCGGTGCTGCAGCGCATCGGCGTGCCAGCCCAGCCGGTCACCCTGCTGCAGTTGAACCGCGCGCGGCTCCGCGAGCTGCTCGCCGCGCTCATCGGGGAAAAGGTCTTCTACCGCGTCGACCGTCCAAAGGACGCCCTGCCGTGGAACGGACCCGACCTGCCCGGCGTCAGCGAACACCTCGTCGAAGGACCCGCCGCCGCTCCCCTCGCCCCCCTCGCCCCCGTCGCAACCGCCGCTGTCGCGCCGGTGCCCGCCAGGCAATCATGCCGTAATACGGTATATCAAGCAGAGAGGGCGCGCGAAGTCGCGCCGATGACGGTCGACGGCTCGGAGCACTACCTCGCCATCACCCTGCCCTCGCGCGAGTCGCCGCTGCACGATCCGGCGCTCGACTTCGTGCGCTCGCACCGCTTCACCCTCGATCCGCTCTCGCGCAAGTGGTGGCTGCGCGACCGCCACCGGGTGCTCAACCTGCTCGCCACGCACGGCGCCGATCTGCGCGGGCGCTTCGCGGCGGAGTTCACCGCGAACTTCGCGCGCAACACCGCCCACCTGCTCGCCGCCGAGGTCGCCGCAGAGGTGAAAGAGGCCGGGGGCGATTTCGAGGTCGCCCTCGGCCTGCGCGCCGGCGCGGCGGGCGACGCGCAGATCCGCGCCGCGCTCGCCACCGGCCGCAGTTACCTCGAAGAGGGCGGCAAGGTCTACCTGCTCGACGCCGCCCGGGTGGAGCAACTCGAGTCCGCCCACCGCGCCCTGGCCCAAACGCGCGCTGCCGCCGGGGCGCTCGGCCGCCACCGCGTGCCGCGCACGCGCGCCGCCGAGGTGAACGACCTGCTGGAGAAAGTCGCCCCGCATTTCGCCGCGCCGGAGACGTGGCGGCGCCGCAGCGAGTCGCTCCGCAACCTCGGCACGCTCCGCCGTGCGCCGGTGCCGGAGTGGTTCACGGCCACGCTGCGTCCATATCAGGAACTGGGTGTCGCCTGGCTGTGGCACCTTCAAGGCGAGAGGCTCGGCGGGATTCTCGCCGATGAGATGGGCCTCGGCAAAACCGCGCAGGCCCTCGCGCTGCTGGCCGCGCGCGTGGACGCGGCGCGGGCCGGCCCCCATGCCCGCGCCTCGCTGGTGGTCGTGCCGGCCTCGCTGATGGAGAACTGGCGGCGCGAATGCGCGCGCTTTGCGCCGCGCCTGCGCCTCTTCGTCCACCATGGCGGACAGCGCCTTGCGGCGAAAGACTTCGCGGGCTTCGACCTCGTGCTCACCTCCTACGGCACGCTCGCGCGCGACGCGGCGCTGTTCGACGCGGAGGAATTCGACCTGATCCTGGCCGACGAGGCGCAGCATCTGAAGAACCGCCGCACACAGGCCGCGCAATCGCTCCGCGCGCTCCGCGGGCGCGCGCGTTTCCTGCTCACCGGCACGCCGCTGGAGAACTCGCTCGACGACCTGCGCTCGCTCTTCGAGTTCCTCCTGCCCGGTTTCCTGCCGAAGCTGCCAGCGGGATTGAAGCGCGAGGACAAGACCTTCCACGACGAGCGGCTGCGCGCGCAGACCGCGCCCTACATCCTGCGCCGAACCAAGGCGGCCGTCGCGCCCGAACTGCCGCCGAAGATCGAGCAGGTCGTCTGGTGCGAGCCGAGCTCCGCGCAGTCGCAGCTCTACCGTCGCCTGCAGGAAGACAGCGAACGCGAACTCATCGACCTCGCCGCAAAGGGCGCCTCGGAAAGCCGCCTGCGCCTCGCCACGCTCACGCGGCTGCTGCGGCTGCGCCAGATCTGCTGCGACCCGCGGCTGGTCGAGGCAGAGCGAGTCGTTCCCGACGAGCCGTCGCCCGATGGGGCGTCTCGTTCGCGGCTCACCGAGGATGGTTCGCCCTACCAAGACTCCGCGAAACTCGACGCCTTCCGCGAGCTGCTCGCGGAGTCCGTCGATGAAGGCCACCGCATGCTCGTCTTCTCGCAGTTCACCTCGCTGCTTGCCCTGTTGCGTGAGGAGCTCGAAGCGCAGGGCGTGGAGCATTGCTACCTCGATGGCTCGATGAGCACGAAGGCGCGGCAGGAGACGGTGGACCGTTTCCAATCCGGCAACGACGTGCCGGTCTTCCTCATCTCGCTCAAGGCCGGTGGCACCGGCCTCAACCTCACCGGCGCGGACGTGGTCGTGCACTACGATCCGTGGTGGAACCCCGCCGCCGAAGCGCAGGCCACGGACCGCACGCACCGCATCGGCCAGACCAAGGTCGTGACGAGCTACCGGCTGATCTGCAGCGGCACGGTCGAGGAAAAGGTGCTGGCGTTGCAGGACAGGAAGCGGGCACTGTTGGCGGACGTGTTCGAGGCGAGCGACGCAGCCGCGGGCAAATTCGAGCTCGCCGACCTGCGGGAACTGTTGCGCTGAGTGCCGGTCCGCACCGCAGCCTGCTTCCCCAGTTGAAAAGACCGTGGAACGGGCCACGCTCACGCCATGCCGCCCCGCCTCGCCCTCATCCTGGCCGCCCTGGCCGCTTCCACGCCCGTCGCCGCCGAAGATTTCCAGCGCGACCTCGCGCAGTGGCGCGCCGACCGCCTCGCCCGCCTGACCGCGCCCGACGGCTGGCTTTCGCTCGTCGGCCTGCTTTGGCTGCAGCCGGGCGAAAATTCCATCGGCACCGCGGAGGACAACTCCCTCCGCCTCGCCACCGGACCCGCCTATCTCGGCAAGGTGACGCTCGAAGCGGACGGCCGCGTGACCTTCCTCGCCGCGCCCGGCTCGCTCGCCACGAGCGACGGCGCGCCCGTGCCCGGCTCGAAATACGGCGCGGTCGAACTCGTCTACCGTTCCGGCAAGCCGACGCTCGTCACGGCGCAAACGCTCAGCTTCCTTGTCATCCAGCGCAGCGACAAGATCGGCCTGCGCGTGCGCGACAGCGAGTCGGAGCGCCGCCGCGGTTTCGTCGGCATCGACTACTTCGCGGCCGATCCCGCGTGGCGCATCGAAGCCGACTGGGTGGCCTTCGAGCAGCCGCGGATGATCCCGATCACCAACATGCTCGGGCAGACTTCGCCGAGCCCCTGCCCCGGCAAGGTCGTGTTCACCCGCGACGGCCAGACGATCGAACTGCTGCCCATCACCGAAGGTGGCGACGGCACGCTCTTCTTCATCCTCTCCGACGCCACGAGCGGCGGGGAGACCTACGAGGCCTCGCGTTTCCTCTACGCCGAGCCGGCCAAGGGCGGGAAGGTGATCCTCGATTTCAACCGCGCGCAGAATCCGCCGTGCGCGTTCACGCCCTTCGCCACCTGCCCGCTGCCGCCGAAGGAGAACCGGTTGAAAATCCGCATCGCCGCCGGCGAAAAGGCCTACCGCGGCGAGCACCACTGATTTTCCCCATGAACCAAGCGCTGCTGTTTCTCCTCGCCCTGGCAGCCACTACCGTCGCCCTCGCTGCGGAAAAAGGCCCCGAACCGCTCGTGGTCGCCCGTGGTGAGCGCATCGAACTCGCCGACTACCTCGTGCCCGGCAAGACCGTGATCTTCGACTTCACCAGCCAGTATTGCCCACCCTGCCGGATGTATGACGAGCCGCTCAAGGCACTGCACCAGAAGCGCGCCGACATCGCTGTGGTGAAGGTCGATGTCAACCGCCCCGGCGTGAAGAAGATCGATTGGGACTCCCCCGTGGCGAAGCAGTATGGGATGAACTCGATCCCACGCTTCAAAATCTTCGGGCCCGACGGCAAGCTGCTCGCCGAGGACATCGGCGACAACAAACCCGCGCGCAGGCTGGTGAACGAATGGTGCGAAGCACTCGGGCTCTAGCCGCCCGTCCTTTCTCCGCGGCCTGCCAGGACCCGCGGGCCTGTTGTATTCCGGCCGTGCGACGTGGGGAAGTCTGCTTGCGCACCCGCTGCCGCCCCCCCGGCTTGCCGCCTGCATGCCCGCTGCGCCCCCCAGCCCCCGGAGTCCGCGCGAGCCTTCGATTGTAACCTAATAGGTTACATATCGTATTTGTCCGAGAGAGAACTTGTTTCAGTTGTAACCTAATAGGTTACAACTGAAGCGGCGGTCCGCTTGCGGCGCGCGCGAGCTGCAGCGACGTGAAGGCGGGAGGGGGCGCGACAGGAGAGGCATGGAGCGGGGCGGCACCGCGCCGCGCAGAGGACCACGGCCATCGGCCAGGATCGGCGTGGCTGCTTGCGTGCGCCGCCGCGTGCCGTAACCTGCAGCCCACATGCCCTCCGCGCCGGCCCGCGCTCCCGCCATCGGTTTCATCTTCGTCACGCTCGTGCTCGCGATCGTCGGCATGGGCCTGCTGATCCCGGTGCTGCCGAAGCTCGTGGTCGACATGCGGGGCGGCGACTTCACGGAGGGGTCGCACTCCTACGGTCTGCTGGTCGGCGTCTACGCGCTGATGCAATTCGTGGGCTCGCCGATCCTCGGCTCGCTCTCGGACCGTTTCGGCCGGCGGAGGATCATCCTCATCGCGACGGCCGGCTCGGCCATCGACTACGTGATCATGGCGCTGGCGCCGACGATGCTGTGGCTGTTCATCGCG
>PNKG01000137.1 GCA_013822585.1 Opitutus sp.
CCCTCGATCACCGGCGGTTGCAGCACGGGCATCAGGAGCTGCACGGTCATCAGCGTGTCGCGACCGAAATAGGTGAGGAAGCGCCAGGAGCCGGCGTTCAGTTTTTCCGCCGACGCAAGAAAGGCGAACGCCTGCCGGTCGAGCGGCCGATCGGCCACGCCGGCCTTGAACAGGTCGCCGGGGGCGAAGGGCGTCAGCGGCGTCTCGTCGGTCAGCGCCGTGATCTCGAGTTCGATCCGGCCCGCCGGCCCGGCCGCGATCTCGATCGCTTGGGGGCCGGCGAGCACCGTCGTCCCCGCGTGGCCGGCCAGGCGCAGCTCGACGTGGTGCAACCCGTCGATGGTCGCACGATGCAGCACGACGGGCGGCCCGGCCTCGATCCGGCTGGCCAACTTCGGCGGCAGTTCGCGCCCGCCGGCGGCGATGTGGTCGCGGAGGGAGCGAATGTTGGCGAGGAGCGCAGCCCGCACCGTGAGCCGGGGCGCGTCGGCGCGCAGATGGGCGACGATCCCGCGCAGGCCGTCGGGACGCTCGACTCCCTGCAACAGGGAATCCGGAGCGAGCCGCAGCGAGACGGCGGTCTTCGTTTCCTCGAACCAGAGAGCTGCGCCGGTGTTGCCGGCGGGAAAGGCGACGATGAGCCGCGGCCTGTCGCCGGCGGTGACGACCAGGTGCGCGGCGACGGGGCCGCGGCGGTAGAAGTGGTTTTCCGTCCGTCCTTCGACGATCGAAAAGCGCAGCGGCGCGTCGGCGCCGGATGCCGGCGCCCCGGTCCAGCCGGCGAGCGCGGCCGCCAAGGCGAAACCCAGGCGGGCGACGGTCCGTCGGCGCTGCACCGGGCGAAGGCTGGACGGGGCCGACGATTTCTGGCGGGGCACGGGGCGGAGGATCGAAAGGGGGAAACGAGCGCGAGTCGCGCGGCGGCCGTGGGCAACGGCGGGGCCGCGCGGTCGCGGAGGGGCGTCAGAAACGATAGGTGATCGACGACACGAGGGAACGCGGAAGAATGGGGCGGGCGTTGAAATACGCGCCCTGGCCGGAGCCGGAGGCCTGCCGCGGATCGCCTTCGGTGAGGCCGGCGCTGTTGAGCAGGTTGGCGGCCTGGAGGCGGAAGGTGAAGTCGCGTTGGAAGGTGAGGCTGAAGCCGGCGTTGACCTCGGTGAAGGCGCCGAGCGCGATTGCGCTCGGGTTGGCCTCCTGGTTGGTGGGGCGGCGGCCGGTGTAGGCGAGGGTGAGGTCGACCGCGGGGCGGCCGAGGCTGGTGTCGGGGAAGGTGTAGGAGCCGCTGATGGAGCCGTAGACCTTGGGTGTGCGGGTGGGGGTGAGGCCGTCGAGCGAGGTGTAGGTGCCGCCGATGTTCACGAGGCCGGGGGTGACGATCTTCGGGCTCTGCACGGTGGCGCGGAGGTCGATCGAGAGGCGGCGGAGGGGATTCCAGACCGCATCGAGTTCGAGGCCGGGGCTGTCGAGCCCGGTGGTGAAGTTGACGGGCACGGCGACGCCGTTGACGAGTTGGAAGCCGCTGTTGGGGATGTTGCGTTGGCGCGCGTAGAAGAAGGTGAGGAAGGCCGCGAGGTGCTCGCCGCCGTATTTGTAGCCGACTTCGTATTGCAGGATCTTCTCGATGTTGGCGGGCGTGGTGTCGCCGGAGGCGCTGCTGCCGCCGTCGAGGATGACGACGTCGGAGTTGGACAGGCGGGGGCTGGAGGAGACGCGGGCGAAGAAGGCCTGGCGGGCGCCGAGCTTGTAATTGGCGCCGAGGGTGTAGGCGGCCTTGCGCTCGGTGGCGGAGGTGGTGTTGGAGTTGCCGCTGCCGAAGGTGGCGTTCATCAGCGCGGGCAGCGGGGCGGCGGTGGTCTGCGCGTAGGCGTTGAGGTCGTATTTGCGGAAGGTCTCGTAGCTGCCCTGGTAATCGAGGTTCATGAAGCGGACGCCGGCGTCGAGGATGAGCTTGTCCATCGTGTGGGTGAAGGCGAAGTAGGGCGTGACCTCGTCGATCCGGGCGGTGCCGCGGCGGTAGTAGCTGCCGACCTGGGTGACGCCGTTGTAGGTGTATTGGCCGAGGACGGCGCCGGTGGCGGCGTTGACGAACGCCAGGTCGAGGCGGCGGTAGGCGGGGCTGATGTCGACGAGCATCGTCTGCCACTGCCAGAGTTTCTTTTCCTCGTTGGTCTTCAGGTAGAGGCCGGCGGAGAGGAGGGTGTTGCCGTCGTTGAGGTTGCCGATGAGGCGCAGGTCGTTCTGGAAATCGGTGAAACTGGCGTCGCTCTTCCAGTGGTTCATGAGGTTGCCAAGGCCGTTGCCGTTGAGCGTGGCGGCGGCGGCAGAGTTGGCGGCGACGACGGCGCCGCCGCTGCCGGGGGCGGTGAGCCGGAAGCGGTAGTTGCCGTCGGAGCCGAGCGCGGCGGCCCAGGTGGAGGCGGGCACGTTGCCGGAGGTGGCGAGGTTGTTGGCGATGCCCTGGAGGCTGGTGGCGGTGCTGAACGGATTCGCGTTCCAGGATTTCGCGACGTCGCTGTAGCGGTTGCGGTTCTCGATCGTGAGGCGGTCGTTGAGCTTCACCTGGAGTTCGCTGCCGAGGTAGCCGAGGCGGACTTGGATGCCGTCGGCGAGGTCGTGGGCGATCGGGCCGACGGGGGAATTGGGGAAGGTGAAGAAGCGCGTGTCGGGCGAGGCGGTGGCGCCGGTGCGCAGGTCGGGGCCTCCGGCGATCGCGGCGGGGGAGGCGGTGCTGCCGGCGAGCGGGATGGGGAGGAGGAAGGCCGTGCGGTCGTCGAACGCCTTGCCCGTCACCTTGAAGTAGCCGCGGTCGTCGCGGAACTGGTGTTTGAGGGCGAAGGTGAGCTGGCCGCCCTTGTTGGCCTTGTAGCCGGGGCTGCGCTGGCCGTCGTCGGCGCGGTAGAAGCCGCCGAGGGCGTAGGTGGTCTGTTTGTCGATCGGCCCGCCGATCCAGGCGTCGTTGCGCAGCAGGCCGAAGTCGCCGAACTCGAGCTTGTATTCGCCGGCCAGGGTCTGCGTGCCCTCGCGGCCGATGAAGTTGATGACGCCGAGGGGCGCGTTGGTGGTGAAGACGCCGGCGCTGCCGCCGCGCAAGCCCTCGACGTTGGCGATCCAGGTCGAGACGCGGGTGTAGTTGTCGGCGGTGGAGAACGACGTGTCCTCCTCGGAGACGACGGGCAGGCCGTCCTCGAGCATGGCGGCGTATTTGAAGCCGTTGCCGGCGCCGACGCCGCGGACGGCGAGGACGTTGTTGGCCTCGCCGCCGCTGGACTCGATGTAGAGGCCGGGGATGGCCTTCATCAATTCGTCGATGCTGCGCGGCGCCATCGCGTCGATCTTGGAGCGGTCGACGGTCGAGATGGCGAGCGGGCTGTCGAGGCGCGACTGGGGCTTGAGCGAGCCGGTGACGACGAAGGTTTCGAGCCGGTAGACGGGCTCGCTGGCGGCGGGCTGCGCGGGCGCGGGGGTTTGGGCGAGCAACAGTGCCGGGGCACTGGCGAGGAGCAGCGTGAGGCGCAGGAGCGCGCGGGGCGCGTCTCGGCGCACGGCTGGGCGGACGGGACAGTTCATGATGCAGGGTTGGCGGGGTTGGCGGTTGGCCGCCGGCGCGCCCGGGAACGGGTCCGCGTGCGCGCCGCGGCAGGGCACCACGAAAGGGACGGGCGCGGCCTTGCCCACCACCGAGCCTAGGAGATTCCGGAAATCGCTAGGAGAATTCAAAGCGGGCGCGACGCGGCGGGGCTCAAAGCGCGGCGGGGCGCGGCAGGCGATGATCCTGCCAGGACTCGAGCACCTCGTGCACGGTGTGCGCGTCGGGCCGCGGCACGCGCGCGGGCCGGCGCAACATCTCCTCGAGCTGCTGCGCGTCGGCGCGATACTGCTGGGGCGAGCGGCCGGTCGCCTGCCGGAAGACGCGCGCGAAATAGTTCGCGTCGCCGAAGCCGCAGCTCGCGGCGATGGTCTTCACGCTGAGGCGCGTGCGGCGGAGCGCGTCGATGGCGTTCCGGATGCGAAGGCGGTTGACGCGCTCGACGATGCGCTCGCCGGTCGCACGGTGGAAGATCTTGGAGAGGTGGTTCGAGGAGCAGCCGACTTCGCGCGCGAGCGACTCCACGCTGAGCGTGTCGACCTGGATGTTGTGCTGGATCAGCCAGTCGCACAGCGCGACCGGATCGGTGGAGGCGGGCCGGTGCGAGGCGGGCGTGGCGACGAGCGTGCGCAGCAGCGAGAACTCGGCCAGCAGGAGGCCCTTGATCGCGAGCGCGTTCACCACGGGATTGCTGTCGTGGAATTCGCCGATGCGATCGAGGTAGGAGATGAGATCCTGGAACAGGTCCGTGGTGTAGAAGTGCACGTCGTCGGCGCGCGGCACGCCGGGCTCCACCTCGTGCGCGACGTGCACGTCGACGGTGTTGTTGTAGTAGGAGACCACGACGTTCTCGAACGGCTCGCCCTCGCCGCGCACGGTCTCGCCGTGCGGCATGCCCTTGGGCACGATGCAGACTTCGCCGGCGCGCAGCGTCACGCGCTGCTCGGGGAACTCGAACTCGGTCACGCCCGCCAACTGGATGAACAGCTCCGGCTTGAAGTGATACGGCATCCGCCCGTGCTGCTCGTAGAGCCGGCGTTGGCGCGGGATGTGGTAGCGCAGCTTGTTGCGCTCGAGGGCGTCGATTTGCCGGCCGAAGACCTGGGCGAAGAAGGCGTTCGAGGTGTGGCCACCGCCCTTGAGACTGGCTGCAAAGGAAATCATGAGGGGATGCGGGAAGAGGTGAAACGGAGGCGGGCCCGTCGCGACGCGCCCGGAGACGGAACGGACGTGACACGGGTGGATGATTTTGGGGGTGCCTGACTGGAAAAATCCATCTGGCACCGGTTTCGCACTTTTCGCAGGGGAGTCCATCGCAATCCGGAAGAGAAAGCGGTCCAGAATAGGAAAAATCTACGCTCGCGCTCAAACTTCGACTCCCTCGCGTCCGGATGCCGCATCCTGCCGGACAACCGATGGACTCCGCGGCTTGATGGGACAAAGCGCGGCGCGGCGCCGTCGTGCCGGCGGATGGTCCCGCCGCACGCCGTTCGCCCACGCAAGCCGTGCTGCGACACGTATTCGCCACCCGCAGGCGGGCGCTCCGGCGCGACCAACGCCATATTTCTCGAGGAACGGGCCTCGCGCTCGCCCGCACCCGGCCTCTGCGTCGTCCGCGCACTAATTCTTGAGTCCGGTCAAGGTCTTCCGCAGCGTCGCGCTCCATACTGCGCGCATGTCCACGCCCGCGCCTGAGACCTCTTTCCGCTCCCTCGTCCTGCCGCGCGAGCACGGCAGCTGGTCGCTCGCCTTCGAACCGGTCGCGCTCGGCCTCCTCGTCGCCTTCTCGTCCGCCGGCGCCTGGCTCGCGCTCGCGGCCGCCGCCGGGTTTTTCGTTCGCCGCCCGCTGAAACTCGCCGCGACGCTCCCGTCGGCCGACCCGCGCCGCGCTGCCGCTGTCCGCTGGACTCTCCTCTTCGCCGCACTCGCCCTCGCCGCGCTCGCGCTGGCCGCAGCCGACCCCGGCGCGTTTGGGGCTAATAAGCAACAAGGGCTTCCCCCGTCCTCACTGGGGAACGGGGCGGGCTTGGGGGCTATTGCGCAACACGGGGGCTGGGGCGCGCTCTGGCCGCTGCTGCTCGCGCTGCCGGGCGGCGCGGCGTTCCTCTGGTTCGAT
>PNKG01000138.1 GCA_013822585.1 Opitutus sp.
AGCACGCCGCTCAGCCCGTAGGCGACGGGGAAGGCGCCGAGCCGGACGTGGTTCGCGATGCGCGCCACCGCGCTCACCGGCGACGGGAACGCGCGCGGCGCGCCGGCCGGCTCCACTTCAGTTGGAACTCGAGCTCCTCGCCCTGCGCGTCGCGCTCATGCTCGACGTTGAACCTCGCGCCGGCGGGGATGCGCAGGCGTTCCCCGGCCACGGCGATGACGAACGGGCGCCCCGCTTCGAGCGCATCGACCAGGCGTCGCAGCTTCGCCGCGAAGGCCCGCACGGGATAGGTCTTTTCGATGTCACGTTTCCGCATGGTGAAGCGAGGGGGATTGGCCGGCTCAGGCTGCCGCGGAAGCCGGCGCCGCCGCCTTCGGGCCGAAGCCGAGCGCTTCCTTGATCCAGCTCCACGCCTTGCGCAGGCCGACTTCGCAGGTGCCGCTGATGTGGTAGGTCCGCGCGAAGAGCGCCTCGTGGCCGACGTAGCGCGGCGGCAGCAGCAGCAGCGTCTCGACCCTGTCGGTCTTGGCGTTGTGCCCGAGCACTTCGGAATAAAACACGCCGCGCCCGACCACGATGCCTTCGCGCGGCACCGCGACCTCGCGCTCGGGGAGCATCAACCACGGCCTGAACTTGAAGGTCAGCCCGCCGTCCGCGGCCTGGTGCAGGCGGCCGTAGGTCCGCAACGGCGCGCCGTCGAGCGGCCGGCCGAGGAAGACCTTGTTGCCGTCGGCCAGCAGGGCGAAGCGCTTGCGGCGGCGCGTGAAGAAATCCCAGCAGAACACCGTGCCGAAGACCGTCAGCCGGAACGCCCAGCCGGAGATCATCCACGCCACGATCACGATGATGACGGCCAGCGTCACGCCCACCACCGGGTCGATCCACGCCAGGCCGGCGAGCAGGCCGAGCAGCAGCGTGCGGAACGATTTCAGCGCGGCGTCGACCGCGCCCCACGGGCTGAGGAGGATGAGGACGTTGATGGCGTGCGAGGCGATCCAGACGACGGCATGCACCGCGATGGCGAGCGGCAGCATCGCGATTGTGAGCAGCCAGGAGAGATCGATCGCGCCGAGATGGACCATCGCCCAGCCGTGCAGGTGCAGGTCGAGCGCGGCGCCGGCGGCGCCGGAGCCCGCCATGAACTTCGAGGCGGCGGAGACGAGGACGGGGATGACCGCGCCCGTCGCGACGAGCCCGCTGACCTTGTTCTCCACGGTGTCGAGCACGTCGAGCGGCTTCTTCCAACCCGGCGGCAGGGTGGTGCCGAACGCGTCCTTGGCCGCGGCCGCGCCGACCAGCAGGAACCCGCAGAGCCAGACCAGGGGATTGGCGAACCACGGGAGCTTCGCCTTCCTCTCCGGCGTGTCGGCCTGGATCCATTGATAGAGGCCGATGGTGCTCACGCCGAGCAGGGGCGAGATCGCGATGCCGGTAATTTGCGTGGCGGTCTTGGCCAACTCGAGCCCGGCGCTGGGGATCTCGCCGTCCTTGCCCTTGGGGGCGCTCGGCGCCGCCCACAACGGCAGGGCCAGCACACTCAGGACGCAGAGCAGGGCGACGATCGGGGCGGAGCGCTTCATGGCGGCAGGATAGCCGGGCATCCCGGCTTGGAAAGCCCGCAGTGGGGGGAGGACGTTGTGAAGCGGCCGGGCACCGTCGCCGAAAATGTCATGCGAGGGAATGGCGGGCTCCGCTCCCGGGCCGCCGATGCCGGCGGGAGCGCCGGGTCGGAAGCCGAGTCGAGTTCAGGGCCGCGCCAGCTCGCGGCCGAACAACGTCAGATACATCACGCGATACACGTCGACATTGTCCATGCTGCCGCGCACGCGGCCGGCGTTGAGGCCGTCCGCGCGCACGACCACCCCGCCCGCCGAGTCATCGCCGGTGCCCCATGAGATTCCGAAGGGCAGCGCGCGGCCGTTCTCGTCGGGCTTGGCCATGAACGGCGGCGTGCCCGTGCCCTCGCGCCCGTCCAGCGGCGCGCCGTTGCTCGTGCGGGCCGGCAGAGGCTGCGCAGGGTCGAGCTTGTCGGCCTGCGGCCCCACGATGGTCATGCCGCCGGCGTTGGAATCGGATGCGGTGAGCACGAGCGTGTCCGGATGGGTGGCGAGGAAGGCGCGGGCGACGCCGATGCCGGCGTCGGCGCGCGCATGCGCCTCGAGCGTGCCGGGGGCGTTGTTGTTGCCCGCAAAATTGTCGGTGCCCTCCTCCTCGGCCACGAGGAAGAACCCGCGCGGCGCCTGCGCCAGCACGCGCAACGCAAAGGCGGTCATCTCGGCGTAGGTCGGCGCCTGCGGCTGGTAGTGCGGCAGGCCGGCCGCGCGCAGCTCCTCCTCCGTGCGGTCGTTGAACGTGTGCCCGGCCGCGAAGAGCCCGAGGAACTTCGCGCCCGGCTTCACCTCCGCCACCGCCGCCAGTTCGTCGCGCGTGTAGAGCACGGTGTAGCCGGCGTGCTGCGCCTCCGCGACGAGGTTGCGCCCGTCCTGGCGCTTGCCCGGCCCATGCCGGCCGGCCGCTCCCTCGGGCAGGAACAGTGCCTCGCCGCCGCCGAGCAGCACGGCGGCGCCGGACTCCACCAGGGCGGCCATGATCGCGGCCTCGTCAGAGCGCTTCGGCGCGCTCACGAGGTGCACGGCGCTGCCCGGTTCGAAGTGCGCGCCCGTCTGCACGAGTCCGACCGCCTTCCCCGCGGCCTGCGCCTCCTTCATCAGCGGGCCGGCGAAACCCGAGAGCGAGCGCGCCCCGGGGCCGATGAAACCGAAATTCTCGCGCGGCGCGCGCACGCCCCACGCATGCGTCGTGGCGCCGCCGTGCGAACTCGCCGCGAGCGAATCGCGCAGCCGGCCGTCATAGACCGCCACATTCGGCAGCTCGTCCCAATTGAGCCGGCCGGCCGGGCCGGCCTCCCGCAGGCGCGTGGCCATCCACGAGCCGATCGACGTGCCGTCGGGATGCAGAAAGATCACGTTGCCCGTCGGCCCCTCGGCCGCAGCCAATGCCCCCGAAAAGAGAATCACCCACCATCCCCGCTGAAACATGCGCCCATGTTTGCATTGCCTTCGGTGCCCGGGCAAGCGGGGGGTTGCGAAAGCCTCATCATCGGTTGCGCCCGCAACAGCGGGTTTGCGCGCCGCCGCCGCGGCTGCTCTCCTCGCCGCATGCCGCTCACCAAGGCCGGGATCACCCGCCTCCGCTCGCTGCGGGAGAAGAAGCACCGCGAGGCGCTCGGGCTGTTCGTCGTCGAGGGCGAGAAGGTCGTCGGCGAGCTGCTCGCGGCGAAGTTTCCCTTCGCCGAACTCTACGCGACAGACGCGTGGGAAGGCAGGGCGGCGGTCCCGCTCGCCGCCGCTCGGCGCGGAACGGAGCCCGCCCCCTGCCAAATCATCTCCGCCGCGGAGATGGCGCGCCTCAGCCATTATCCGACCCCGTCGGCCGTGCTCGCGGTCGGCCGCATCGCGCGGGCGCCTTTGCCGCCGGGCGCGCTCGACCGCGGGCTCACGCTGGCGCTCGATGGCATCCAGGACCCCGGCAACGTCGGCACGCTGCTGCGCATCGCGGACTGGTTCGCGTTCGACCGCGTGGTGCTGTCGCCGGATTGCGCCGACTTGTTTTCGCAGAAGGTCATCAACGCCAGCATGGGCTCGTTCGCGCGCGTCGCGGCGCACACGGCGCCGCTCGCCGAAGCGCTCGCCGGCTGCGCCGCGCCCGTGCTCGGCTGCGACCTGCAGGGCGACGACGTGCATGGGCTGCCGGCATTGCGTGCCGCCGTGGTCGTGATCGGCAGCGAGGGCCGCGGGCTTTCGCCGGCGGTGGCCGCGCGCGTGACGCGGCGCGTGACGGTCCCGAAGTTCGCCGCCGAGCCCGGCAGGATCGGCGGCGCGGCCGAGTCGCTCAACGCCGCCGTGGCCGCCGCCATCGTCTGCGACAACCTGCGGCGCGCGCAGGGGCCTTGAGCGCGCTCAGTGGCTCCACTTGCCGCGCGAGTCGTCCACGAGCTGCTGCAGCATCCCGAAGCGGACCTCGCCGTAGTTGAGCGCGTAGCGCAGCCGGCCCTCGCGGAACACCCAGGTGGTCGGCAGCCAGGTGACGGGCAGGCCGAGGAAGGTGTTCATCCGGTCGGGCCCGGCTTTGGAGACGGGATTCGGATGCGTGAGCAGCGTGAGGTTCGGCTGGCCGCCGAGGCCGCCGGCCTGGAGTTTCGGCGCGGGGTCCATGCCGCGGTGCCAGACGTTGAGGAAGACGAACCTCACGTCGGGGTTCGCCGCGATGAACTTCACCCAGCCCTCGGACGTCATCTCGGCGCGGCAGTTCGGGCACCACGGCGCCCAGAAATGCACGAGGGTCACCTGCGGGCCGGCGACGACTTCGCCGACCTCCTTCTCCAAGGGCGGCGGGACGGCGGCGGGCGTTTCCTGGGCGCGCAGCGCGAGCGCGCCGAACGACAGGGCGAGGACGAACATCAGGCGGGTCATGCCGGCAGGATACGCGCGCCGGCGTTTTATGCCAGCGGGGATTGAATCACAAAGGCGCCGGGATCCTCCGGTAACAGTCCGCGCGATTTCCCGCATCAGGTTCCCTTGAAAAGGCCGTGGAGCTTGTAATTTCGCGGACGAGGGACCGGGGCTAGTGTCCAATCCCTCCAGTTCCCCGAATCACCATCATGAACGACAAAATCCACGTCCAAGGCATCCACCTCATCCTCACGCCCGCGCTCAAGCAGGCCATGCACGAGAAGGCCGAGCGCCTCCTGCGCCACAACTCGCACATCATCCGCATCCGGATGGACCTCGAGTTCCACGACACCAAAACGCCGGAGCGCCGCTTCACCGCCAAGGCGCAGGTGGAGCTCGACGGCCCGGACCTGGTCGCCTCGGCCGACTCCGAAGACGGCTACAAGTCCGTCGACCTGCTGGTCGACAAGCTCGACAAACTCGTCCGCGAACGCCACGCCAAGCGCGTGCACAGCCGCAACGACGAGCGCCGACAGGCGCCGGACGTCCTGCACGGCAAGCACTGAGACCGGCGCCGCCCTCCGCAGCGCGACCCGGCCGGGCTGCGCTTTTTCTTTGCCCTGTCCCGTTCAGCGGTAGGGCTGGTGCAGCGTCACGGGCTGGGTCTTCTTGCGCAGCTTGAGATTCAGCATCTCGACCGCGAAGGAGAACGCCATGGCGAAGTAGACGTAGCCCTTCGGGATGTGGAAGCCGAGGCCCTCGGCGATGAGCGTCGTGCCGATCAGGATGAGGAACGACAGCGCGAGCATCTTCAGCGTCGGGTGCCGGTTGACGAAATCGCTGATGGCGGCGGCGGAAAGGAGCATGACGACCATCGAGAGCACGACGGCGGCGATCATCACGGGCAGGTGCTGCGCCATGCCGACGGCGGTGATGACGGAGTCGAGGGAGAACACGACGTCGAGCAGCATGATCTGCACGAGCACGGCGCCGAATTTCGCGGTGCCCGAGGGGTTGGCGCTGCCCTCCTCGCCCTCGAGCTTGTGGTGGATTTCCATCGTGCTTTTCAACAGGAGGAAAAGACCGCCGAGAAGGAGGATGAGGTCGCGGCCACTGACGCCGTGGTCGAGCAGCGAGAAGAGCGGCGAGGTGAGCTTGGCCATCCACGCGATGCTCGCGAGCAGCGCGATGCGCGTGAGCAGCGCCAGCATGAGGCCGATCTTGC
>PNKG01000139.1 GCA_013822585.1 Opitutus sp.
CCCGGCCAGGCGTAGTCGCGCATCGCCTCGAGCGCGCCGTCCTCGAAACCCGTGATCGGCTTGCGGTAGCGTTCCACGTGGGCCTTGAGGAAATGCTGGGCGAGCAGCGGGATGTCCTCGCGGCGCTCGCGCAGCGGCGGCAGATGGACGTGGATCGTGTTGAGCCGGAAGAGGAGGTCCTGGCGGAACTTGCCGGCGGCGACTTCGGCCTGCAGGTCGGCGTTGGTGGCGGAGATGAGGCGGACGTTGACGCGGTAGGTGCGGGAGGAGCCGACGCGCTCGAGCTCGCCCGTCTCGAGGACGCGCAGGATCTTCGCCTGCTGGCTCATCGGGATGTTGCCGATTTCGTCGAGGAAGAGCGTGCCGCCGTCGGCCAGCTCGAAGCGGCCGGCGCGGTCGGTCTTGGCGTCGGTGAAGGCGCCGCGGACGTGGCCGAAGAGTTCGCTCTCGAACACGCCTTCGGGCAGACCGCCCATGTTGACCGAGATGAAGGGTTTGCCGGCGCGCACCGAGACGGCGTGCAGGGCCTGCGCGACGACGCCCTTGCCGGTGCCGTTCTCGCCGGTGATGAGCACGTTCGCGTCCGACGGGCCGACGCGCGAGATGATCTCGAGCACCGGGCGCATCGCGGGTGATTGGGCGATGAGGTTCGGTCCGCCCTTGCCGCGGAGGATCTGGTTTTCCTGCTCGAGGCGGTGGTAGGCGCGGACGGCGCTGGCGAGTTCGATCTGGTTCCTGACGATCGCGATCAGGCGCGGGTTGTCCCAGGGCTTGGTGATGAAATCCTTCGCGCCGCGGCGCATCGCCTCGACCGCCACCTCGACGCTGGCCCACGCGGTCATGACGACGACGGGCAGGGTGGCGTCGGCGGCCTGCAGTCTGGCGAGGAGGTCGAGGCCTTCCTGGCCGGAAGTGGTGTCGCGCGTGTAGTTGAGATCGATCAGTGCGAGGGCGTAATCGCGCTGTTCCACCGCCTTCATGACGGAGCCCGGCGATTTGGCCGTATCGATGAGATAGCCCTCGGCCTTCAGGAGGAGGCGGAGGGCTTCAAGGACATCGGGCTGGTCGTCCGCAACGAGGATGCGGTGAGGCGCGGGGTCGTTGGCTGCCATTTGTTTGAAGTGACTCGCGCCGCGTCCAAAGAGTCAAGAACCCGCTGCCCGACCGCCGGCGGCGCGGCGGATCAGGCGCGTGAGGCGCGCTCAGGCGGCGCGCTCGATGATCGCCGACTGGCGGCGGACGCCGTAGGCGAGCGTGTGTGGCGGACGGGTGGCGACGACGGCCGGCACGGCCGGGGGGAGGACGCGCGCCACGGGCCCCGTGATCGGGCGCACGTAGCGGCGGTAGTCGGCGATCATCAGGCCGATGATCGCGAGGCTGGTGCCCGCGGCGATGACGATTTCCGCCGGGATGGAGGCGGTGAACTCCGCACCGGCGAGCGCGGCAAGCGCGACACCGGCGGCGGTGCTGAGGAAGAGGAAGGAAGAGGTCTTCATGGTCGTGGTTTGTGGATGCCCTTCTTATCGCAGTGCGCGTGCCAACCGGCGGACTGTGGAGTTAAGTCAGGCAGTTGCAGGCGGATAAAATTTCCCGGCGAAAATCCGCCCCTGCGCGACACGACGATCGGGAGCCATTTCCCCTCGTCGGCGGGAAGCGGCATTCCCGCGAGTGGGACGCGGGGCCCAACACAAACGTCCCCCGACTTCCCAAATCTTTGGTGGGCGTTGGCGTCCCCCGTCGACGCCTGTCGCCGCCGGGACGGCGGCAACCACCTTCCGATCCAATGGAGTCACAAAGCCAGGTGCGGGTGGCTGCAGGCGACCGGCCAGGGTGCGCTCATTCGTAGCGGAGCGCCTCGATGGGATCGAGTTCGGCCGCCTTGCGCGCGGGATAGAAGCCGAAGAACACGCCGATGGCCGCGCTGAACCCGAAGGCGCCGATCACCGCGGTCTTCGAGACGAGCACGGGCCAGCCGTTGAGCTGCGAGATGAGCTGCGAGGAGCCGATGCCGAGCGCGACGCCGAGCGTGCCGCCCATCAGGCTGAGGATGATCGCCTCCATCAGGAATTGCAGCAGCACGTCGCGTCCGTGCGCGCCGACGGCGAGGCGGATGCCGATCTCGCGGGTGCGCTCCGTGACGGAGACGAGCATGATGTTCATGATGCCGATGCCGCCGACGATGAGCGACACGCCGGCGATGGCGCCGAGCAGCACGGTCATCGTCTTTGTCGTGGCGGTCGCGGCCTCGGCCAGTTCCTGCTGGTTGCGCACGGTGAAGTCCGGCTCGCGGCCGCTGCGGCGCTGCTGGAGGAGGTCGGTGATATCCTGTTGGATCCGCGCCATCTGGTCCGCGCTCGCGGCCTGGATCGTGATCGAGTTGAGGAAGGGGCGGCGCGCGATGCGCTTCAGGTGGCTCGTGTAGGGCACGATCACGATGTCGTCCTGGTCCTGCCCGAAGAAGTTGAATCCTTTCGGCGCGAGCACGCCGACAATCTTGAAGGGGATGCTGCGGATGCGGAGCGTCTGGCCGACGGGGTCCTCGCCTTGGAAGAGCTGGTCGGCGACGGTCCGGCCGATGATGCAGACCTTGGCCGCGCTGCGCACGTCGGTTTCGGAGAACATGGCGCCCGTGGCGACCGACCAGAGGCGGATGTCGAGGTAGCTCACGTCCTCGCCCAGGATGCTCGTGCTCCAGTTCAGGCCGTTGGCGAGCACCTGGCTGCGGTCGCGCAGGTCGGGGCTGAGGTTGGCGACGCCGGCGATCTCCTTGAGGATGGCCTGGGCGTCCTCGACGGTGAGCGTGCTCGCGCTGCCGAAGCCGCCGCGCACGCCGCCCTGGGTGAAGTTGCCGGGGAAGACGGAGATGATGTTCTGGCCGAGGCTGGCGATCTGGCCTTCGACCTGGGACTTGGCGCCGTTGCCGATGCTGACCATGGCGATGACGGCCGCGACGCCGATGATGATGCCGAGGGCGGTGAGCACCGAGCGCAGCAGGTTGCGGCGCAGGGCGCGGAGGGCGACGGTGATGGTGTTGAGGAAGCGCATGGCTCAGGCCGTGAGTTTGGCCGCGGCTTCGGCTTCCTGGATCTTGCGCAACTGGTCGGTGGCGACCAGGCGGTCCGCGACCTGCACGTCGCTCACGAGGCGGCCGTCGCGCATGATGAGGTTGCGCCGGCAGTAATGCGCGATGTCGAGTTCGTGGGTGACCATCACGAGGGTGATGCCCTGCTCGTTGAGCTTCTGGAAGACGCCCATGACCTCGACCGAGGTCTTGGAGTCGAGGTTGCCGGTCGGCTCGTCGGCGAGGAGGATCTGCGGGTCGTTGATGAGCGCGCGCGCGATGGCCACGCGCTGCTGCTGGCCGCCGGAGAGCCGGCTGGGGAAGTGGGCGGCGCGGTCGCCGAGGCCGACCAGTTCGAGGCTTTTCATCGCCCGGTCGCGCATCGCGCGCGAACTCATCCGGCGCGCGCCGTAGAGCATGGGCAGCTCGACGTTTTCCAGCGCGGTGGTGCGGGAGAGGAGGTTGAAGCCCTGGAAGACGAAGCCGAGCTTCTGGTTCCGGATGTCGGCGAGCTGGTTCCTGCCGAGCCGCGAGACGTCGGTGCCGTCGAGCCGGTAGCGGCCCTTGCTCGGCCGGTCGAGGCAGCCGAGCAGGTTCATGAGGGTGGACTTGCCGGAGCCGGAGGCGCCCATGATCGCGACGAAATCGCCGCGCTCGATGGTGAGCGAGACGCCGCGCACGGCGTGCACAGGCACCTCGCCCGAGTTGTAGATCTTGTGGATCTCCTCGAGTTGGACGACCGCGGCCATGCTCAGAAGCGGCGGCCGCCGCCGAAGGGATTGGTCGTCGCCGGGCGGGGAGAGGCGGCGTTCGGCACCGTGACGCTCGTCACGACGACGTCGCCCTCCTTCAGGCCTTCGACGACCTCGGTGCTGCTGCCGTCGGTGATGCCGGCCTTGATGGCGACGGCCTCGAGCTGCTGGGCCGGTGCGGTGCCGGCGAGCCGGTAGACCGTGCGCGGCGTGAGGACGACTTCGCCGGGGCGCGACGTGGGGGGATTTTCGGGCACGGGCAGGCCGCGTTCGAGCATGAGCTTGCGCATCTGCTCGCGCTGCTCGGGCGTCGGCGGACCGGCGCGGAAATCGACGCCCACTTCGGCCATGATGTCGCGCATCTTCTGCCGCTGTTCGGGCGTCAGGTTGGCCATCGGGCCGCGGCGGCGGCCGGCGCCCCCTTCGCCGCTGCCGGCCGCGGGGGCGGGGGACTTCGCGGCTTCCTTCGGCTCGGCTTTGGCGGCTTCGCCGGATTTCGCCGGCGCGGCGGGCGGCTCGTCGCGCTTCACCGGCACGCCCTCGGGCACGCGCAGGCGAAGGGCCGCGTTGGCGAGGCGGAGGACGCCGTCGCGCCGGGCGACGATGATCGAGACATTGGCGGTCATGCCGGGCCGCAGCTTCAGGTCGGGATTGGAGACCGTGATGATCGTGTCGTAGGTGACGACGTTGTTGGCCGTTTTCGGGGCGTTGCGGACCTGCGTGACTTCGCCGTGGAAGGTGCGGCCGGGGAAGGCATCGACCGTGAAGGTCACCTGCTGGCCGGTGGCGACGCTGCCGACGTCGGCCTCGGCCACGGCGGCGGCGATCTGCATCTTGGTCAGGTCGTTTGCGATGGTGAAGAGCACGGGGGCGTTGAGGCTGGCGGCGACGGTTTTGCCCTCCTCGGTCTGCTTGTTCATCACGATGCCGTCGATGGGCGAGGAGATGGTGCAGCGGTCGAGGTCGACCCGGGCGTTCTCCACCGCGGCGCGGTTGGTGAGCAGCTGGGCGTCGGACTGCTGCAGCTGCGCGACGGCCTGGTCGTATTCCTGCTGGGTGACGAGCTTCTGCTCGTGGAGGGATTTGATGCGCTCGGTGTTCACCTTCTGCAGGCGGTTGCTCGCCTCGGCGGCGGCGAGGTTGGCCTCGGCCTGGCGCAGGCGCTGCTGGTAGGTGGCGGGGTCGATCTCGGCGAGTTTGTCGCCCTTCTTCACCGGCGAGTTGAAGTCCACGTAGAGCTTCTTCACGAGGCCGGAGATCTGGCTGCCGACGTCGACGCTGATCACCGGGTCGAGCTGGCCGGTGGCGGTCACGGTCTGGAGGATGTCGCCGCGCGACACGGTGGCGGTGGTGAAGCCCGGGGCTTCGGCCGCGGAACTGCGTGCGGAATAATAATACCAACCCGCCGCGGCGGCTGCGACCAGGACGAGCACGACGAGAAGCTTTTTCATCACAGGGAAAGGCGAGGGAAGCGATCCGGGTGCGGTTGGCAATCCCGGGCGTGGTGAAGCCTGCCGCATCCGAGACGTTGTGCGCCGCCCGCGGGTTTCAGCGGAGGGCTTTCCCGGTTGCGTGCGGAGGGGAATGGCGTTTTCTACGCCGCACCCCATGAAATTCCCGCATCTGCTCTCCACGCTGGTGCTCGCGGCGGCGCTGACCGCCACGGCCCAGGAAGAACCCACGGACAAGGGCGGCGACCGCAAGCCCGCACCCGCCGCCGCGCCGGAGAAGGATCCGGCGCCGTCCGTCACCGAGGGCGAGGTGACGATCGGCGGCAAGATCGTCCGCTACAAGGCCACCG
>PNKG01000140.1 GCA_013822585.1 Opitutus sp.
TGCCAACGTTGACGTGCGGCTTCTTGCGTTCGAATGTTCCTTTAGCCATGTGGAGGGATGTTTGGGTGGTTGAAGTTGTTGACCTTTATTAACGTCGGCAGTCGCCCGACGTTCGCCATGGAGCCCAGAACCGGACTTGAACCGGCGACCTCCCCCTTACCAAGGGGGTGCTCTGCCAACTGAGCTATCTGGGCAGACCAAGGCGTAGGCAAAAAACAAAGAGAACGGCTAGGGAATGGTTCCCAAAAATAGCCGTCAACTGAATTCTTGCTCTTTCGCCAAAAATCCTAGGGCCCGATCATTACGCGATATCGGCCGGGTGGCAGAAGCGTCCCCAAACGGTAGGTCTTGGCGAGGAAAGTCTGAAAGAAAACGTCCACCTCGTCGTGCCCGGAGCCGACGCTCAACAACGGGTCGCCGATCAGTCCGGCCGGACCGACTGCGACGACAAATTCGAGCGGCGCGAAATCCGTCCGCGGCACAACCAGATCGGCAAAGGATGTCTCGTGCAACTCGCTGCCCCCCATTTTCTTGATCTGCACGACGGCGCTTCGCGCGGGCAACCGCGGCCGGCCGGCTCCGTTCTCCCCCAGCCCGGCGAACGGCACCTCGTTGCTCCGGGAAAGCACGTCGGCCAGCCCCTCTCCCGCCGCCGGGTTTTCAGCTCCATAGGCTGCCAGACCGCCTTCGGCAAAATTCAGCTTCGCGCCGAAGTCCCCGAAAACCTGCCCCGGCTGCTTGATCAGGCGCGGCGGAAGCTGTCCCCGCCCGTAATTGCGCGCGGTCGGCACGAACAGCGGGGCGGGGTCGAAAAAATCCGCCCGCTCGCGCAACACCCGGTCGGCCGACAAGGCATCGGCACCGCCAACGCGCACGAAGGGCTCGGGCGCCTTTGCCGCGCCGCCCGCATCGCGCGACAACCGCTCGGACCAGACCCACCACGCCGCGATCGCGGCAAGCGCCAGCGCAGCTCCCACATAGAACCGCCGCTTGAAGTGGAATTCCGGCGCGTGCATCGCCCTGCCCTCTCAGCGGTTCACCGGCACGAACTGCGGCGCGGCCTCCTCGCCCGGCTCGGCCGCCACATGCACGGCGCCGAAACCGGCGGCGCGCGCCAGATCGCACAGGTCGATGAATCCCTGCATCGAAACCTGCCGGTCGACGCGCACGATCATCGTCGCGCCTTTGTGCTTCTTCGCATAGCCCTCCAGCATGGGCTTGAAGTTCGCGAGCTCGTAGATGCCGCCCTCGAAGAGGATCATGTTGTCGCGGCGGTAGCTGACCACGACCTCCGCGGCGCCGGGCACCGCGCCCTTGGCCTGCGGCAGCTCGAAACCCGGTCCGACGCCCACCGGCAGGCCGGGCGCGAGCACGAACTTAGAACCGAGCAGGGCGAAGAAGAGGCAGACCACTCCGGCGTTCATCCAAAAAAACACATCGAGGTCGCGCGGCGGCGCGGCCACTTTGCTCTGCAGCTCGAGCGGGCGCGTGATCATGTCTTCCCCGCCGTCGTTTCGGCGGCCGCACCCCCGCCGGCGCGGTGCTCGCGCAGCAGGTAGCGCAGGAGTTCGTTGCCCACCCACTCCATGTCGTGCACGAGCGCGCGCACGCGCCCGTGGAGGAAGTGCCGCGCCAGGTGCGCCGGGATCGCGATGGCGAGGCCGGCCGCGGCGGTCAGCAGCGCCTCCCACATGCCGCCGCTCAACACCGCGGGCGTCGCATAATTGCCGCCGTGGTTGAACAGCCAGAAAGTCCGGATCATGCCCAGCAGCGTGCCGAGCAGCCCGAGCAGGGGCGCGATCTGCGCGATCGCCGCCAGCGCGCCGATGCGGCGCTCGAGCACGGGGATCTCCGTCAACGCCGCCTCCTGCACCGCGAAACGCAGACCCGGCTCGTCGTCCCGCGCGTGCCGCAGGCCCGCCTTCACCACCGCGGCGACCGGGCCCGGGGTCTCCTCGCACAGCGTGAGCGCCTCCATCAGCCGGTCCTTCTGCAGGAGGTTCTTGATGCCGTTGAGGAATTCCGTGGAGCGGATCTGCCCGCGGTGGAGGAACAGCGCGCGCTCGATGAAAATCACGAGCGCCACGAGGCCGACCGCGAGGAGCAGCCACATCACCGGGCCGCCCTTGGAAAACACGTTGTAGCTGAACACGCTCATGCTGGTCGCTGCGGATGATGCGCCGCCGCCCGGCGCGGTAAATGAGAAATCGTCCTCACGGCTTCGCCTCCGGCGGGGTGCGGAACCGGTCGAGCCTGGCGCGCGCCTGCGCGACACCGCCGAGGTCGTGGTCGATCACGAGCTGATAGGCGCGCTGCGCCTCGTCGAGCTGGCCGGCGTCCTCGAGGAGCTGGCCGAGCTCCAGCAGGGTGCGCGAAATCCAGTAGCGGCCGGTCGCGCCGAGCTGGGCCGCCTTGGCCGCATCGAGCAGGAACGCATCCACCACG
The DNA here is from genome assembly GCA_013822585.1 of Opitutus sp. GTDB lineage: Bacteria > Verrucomicrobiota > Verrucomicrobiia > Opitutales > Opitutaceae > Didemnitutus. The sequence continues at coordinate 2,446 of PNKG01000140.1, forward strand.
CCCCAGTGGATCGCGCGGGCGCCTTGCGGCTGGCCGCGGCGCGCCTGGGTGTAGCCCCACAGGTAGCCGGCCTCGACCCGCAGATCGGTCGGCGCCGTGGGCAGGTCGCGGATGCGTTCATAGAGCGCGCCCGCGGCCTCGTAGTTGCCGGGGTTGTTCGCGCCCTGCGCAAAGAGCGTCGCCGCCAGGCCCATCTGCGCCAACAGCACGTCCGGGTGCTGGCCGCGATTGTTGATCAGGTTCTCGTAAACCAGCCGCGCCGGGCCGAAGTCGTTCAGCTTCCGCAGCAGGTCGCCCTGCTTGAGCAGCGCGTAGAACACGAGATCGTCGGCGGGATACTTGCGCACCAGATCGTCGAGCCGCTCGTAGGCGTAGCGCAGGTTCGCATCGAGCCCCTGGCGCTCCGCGTAGAGCGCGGCTTCGTAGAGCGCGAACGGCGCGTATTCGCTCCGCGGGTTCGAGTCCGCCAGATCGACCAGCGTCTTCTGCGCCGCCGCCAGTTCGCCGCGCTGCGCCTGGCGCGCGGCCTGGACGATGAAGGAGTAGACCGCGACCTTGGCGTTGCGGTGCTCGGCGCGGAGCTTCTCGAGCAGGGCCGCGGCCTCGGCGTCGCGCCCGAGGTCGAGCAGCGCCTGCGCCTTGAGCAATTGCGTGGTGCCGGCCACTTCGGCGCCGAGCGCGGCGTCGATTTGCGCGCCGGGGAGGCGCCCGAGCAGTTCGTCGGCCTGCTGCGCGGCGGCGGCGGGCTGGCCGTTGTCGAAGGAGAGCTTGGCCCGCAGCCAGAGCAGCCGGATGCGCAGCTCGTCGGGCACGGCGGGATTCGCCGCCCCGCCCGGCAGGCGCTCGAGTCGCGCCATCGCGTCGGCCGCGCGGCCGTGGTTCTGCATCTCGCGGACGAGATTCCACTCCGCCTGCCAGCGGCTCTCGGTGTCGAAGGCCGCGTTGCCCGCCATCTCGTCGAGGAGCTTCGCCGCCTCGCCGAGGCGGTTCGCCCGCACATCGGAGAGCACGCGCTGGAAGATCAGCCGCCCCGGCGGCACCACCTGCGGCGCCTCGCGCAGCGCGGCGTCGTAGGCGTCGGCCGCGTTCTTGAAATCGCCGGAGCGGAAGAACGCCTCGGCCAGCAGCACGCCGAGCTCGGAACGCTCGCGCCCGGCCGGCAGCGCGGCGCGCAGCTGGGTGCTGAGGTCGGCGGCGGTGCGGTAGAGCCGGGCCTCCCAGGCCACGGCGAGGCGGACGCCGAGTGCCGCGGCCTTGAGGGGCGAACCGGGAAAACGGTCCAACAACAGCCGCGCGTCCTGCTCCGCCTCGTTGAAACGGCGGTCCTGCAGGCCGGCCTGCGCTCGCACGAGCAGCAGGTCCTCGATGATCGGGTGCAGTTGCACGCCGCCGATCAACTCGGTGAGATCGCGGCGCAGCTGCTCGCGCTCCGCCGGCGTGCGGGTGCCCCGCGCGAGGGCGTAGAGCGCGGTGCGCTGGGTCTCCGGGCGAAGGCCCGTGCGCACGAGCTCGCGGAACGCCCGGCGGGCCGCCGGGTTGGTCTCGCCGGCGATGAGGCCGATGAGGAGCCGCATCTGGTCGGCGACGTTGCGCTCCGTGGGCGGCACGATCAGCAGCTGCCGGTCGAGCGTGGCGATGGCCTCGGACTGCCGGCCGAGCTTCGCGAGGCCCGCCGCGTAGAAGCGCGCCGAATCGAAGCCGAGCCGCTGCCCGGCGAAAGTCTCCATGTTGCGGCGCAGCACCGCCAGTTCCGACTCGCCGGGCGTGCCGCCGCGCAGGAGCGTCTGCGCCTGCCCGAGGGTGAATCGCGCCCGCTGCTGCTCGCTCACGGCCGCCTGCACCGCCTGCTCGTATTGGGCCGTCGCGCGCGGCACGTCGCCGTCGAAGTCGGCGATCTGCGCCTGGAGGAAATGCCACCAGCCGCGGTCCGCCGCGGGCAGGTCCCCGGCGTTGACCTCGCTGAGCTCGGTCTTCGCCGCCGCCACGCGGCGGGCGTTCGCCGCGAGGAGGCCGGCGCGCAGCCGGTAGGGACTGTCCTTCGGGCCGTCGTAGGCGGCGAACTCCTTCTCCGCCGCCGCCAGATCGCCCGCGTCGAGCAGGGCCGTGAGGAGCGCCTGCTGCACGCGCGGGCGCGCCGCTGCGGGCAGGGCCTGATCGGCGAGGATTTCGCGGCAAATCACGGCCGCGGTCGCGGGGAAGCCCGCCTGCAGCGCGCTGGTGGCGCGCCCCTCGGCCACGATCCAGTTGCCGGGCGCCGCTTCCGCCGCGGCGCGCTCACTCGCCAGCGGACTCACGCTCGCGATCTGCGCGAGCGCGACCAGCGCGGATCCCCAGAGCAAAAACACGGCGCGCACGAACGGTTTCATCAACGCGCGCATCGTGCGGACCGCCGCCGCCACTGGCAAGCTCCGCATCCAAAGAAGCCTTTTCCCTGTAGCGGGAAACGTCTCGCGCATCGGATGCTTTTCGACAATCCTGCCGGCGTTCGGTTCATCACTCACCGCCATGATCATCGCTCTTCTCGTCCTCGCCGGCCTCGCCGCCGCGCTGTTCCTCTGGGTCGCGGGTTCCTACAACTCGCTCGTCACGCTCCGCAACCGCTTCAAGAACGCCTTCGCCCAGATCGACGTCCAGCTCAAGCGCCGCTACGATCTCATCCCCAACCTCGTCGAGACCGCCAAGGGCTACCTCAAGCACGAGCGCGAGACGCTCGAAGCCGTCATCAAGGCGCGCAACATCGCCGCCGCCGCCGCCCAGGCCGCCGCCGCCAACCCGGCCGACGCCGGCGCGGTGAAAAACCTCCTCGGCGCCGAAGCCGGTCTCGGCGGCGCGCTCTCCCGCCTCATGGTCGTCGCCGAGCAATACCCCGACCTGAAGGCCAACCAGAACATGATGCAGCTCACCGAGGAACTGACCTCGACCGAGAACAAGATCTCCTTCGCCCGCCAGGCCTACAACGACGCCGTCACCACCTACAACACGACGCGCGAGCGCTTCCCCACCAACCTCCTCGCCGGCCTGTTCAACTTCGCCGAGGCCGCCCTCTTCCAGGTCGACAACGCCACCGAACGCCAGGCCCCGCAGGTGAAGTTCTCGTGATGGCCCGTCGCGGCGCGGCGCAACCCTGCGCTTGCGCGTCTTCG
>PNKG01000141.1 GCA_013822585.1 Opitutus sp.
GGTGATGTAGCCGCGGATCTTGTAGTTGGTGCCGGTCGAGTTGGCGGTGGCGGCCTCGGGATTGTTGACGCCGCCGGGGCCCTGGTAGGCGCCGCCGGGCGTGCCCTGGTCGTTCTGTGACTGGAGCTGGATGCCCGCGGTGTAGGCGAGGCCGCGGCGCAGGTCGAGGGCACCGGTGTCGCGAATGAATTGGTCGGTGACGACCGTGAGGGGCAGCGGCAGGTCCTTGATCGGCGTGTTCAGGCGGGTGCCCGAAGTAGCGTTCGTGGCCTTGTAGCCCTTGTCTTTTTCGGTCGTGACGGTGAACGGAGAGAGCACGAGAGGCGCGTCTTCGTTCAACACCTTGGTGGATGAGCTGGTCTCGGTCGAGTCAGCCGGCGTTTGAGCGAGCGCGGTGGCCGCCCAGAGGCCGGCGAAGGCGCTCGCCAGCAACGTGGCGAGTGGGTTCTTGCGGGGGATGGTGTTCATGTCGGGGGGTTGGGAGAGTCCGGGCGCTGTCGTCACCGGCGAGTCTGGTCAGCTTGGACAAGTCAGGGAAAACAAACAGCGGTTCGGGGGTTGAATTTAGGAATAGCTCCTCGATGAAGATAAATCGAAAGTCAGAAGGAGAGCGTGCTAGTGTCAACGGGTATGTGCATGATTTGTTGCATAGACATTGATATCAAAAAATAATTCACTAGCTATTGTCATAGAATAGCTAGAGTTGTGATTGTCGGATTTCAAAACGAGCGTGATCCATAAAGTCACACACTTTGGTGCATAGTTTGGTTCTTGCAATCGATGCACCAAACCATAGGCCTCAACCCGCTCGGGCGATTTGTGTTTCAGTCCACCCCCATCGCGACCCACCGCAATGCAATCCATCAATCAGAACCTGATCGCGAAACACCTCGGCATTTCGCGTGCCACGGTCTCACGCAGCCTGGCAAATCACCCGGCGATCAGCGCCGAGACTCGCGCGAAAGTGCACGGGGCCGCCGAGGCGCTGGGCTATCGTCCGAGTCCCGGTCGCATGCTCCGCCGCCATGTGAAATTCGCAAAGAAGATCACCATCGGCGTCCTGATCGGCGTGCCGGCGCAGGATGTGACGATGGCGACATTCCCGCATATCCTGAAGGGCGTGCGCGACCGCGCGGAGATCGAGCGCGTGAACGTCGACATCTTCTACCAAGCCCCGGGCGACTTCCACCCCGAGACCGGCCGCCAGCCGGTGTTCCGCCACATGCGCGAACACGACTGGCGCGGGACGATCCTCATCTACCCGTTCGAGGAAACCGCCGTGGACCTCATCTCGCGCAAGGTCTCCACGGTCGCCGTGCTTGAGAACTACCAGCACCCGGGCATCGACATCATCGACACCGATGATGCCCAGGCGATCCTGAGCATGGTCGAGTGCCTCCACGCCGCCGGCCATCGCCGCATCGGATTTCTCTCGTGGCATTATCCCGTCGGCGGCCATTGGGTCGCGCGCCGTTTCAGCGGTTACGTCGAGGCGGTTTACTACTACGGACTCGAATTCAACCCCGCGTGGGTGCTCAACGTCCACCGCAGCACCCCCGTGCTCACGCCCACGCAAGTCGCCGAAACCGTCGCCCGCCTCGTCCGCGAGCAAAACGTGGCCGCGTGGGTCTGCGCCGCCGACCATCAGGCCTACCCGCTCATGCAAGAGCTAAAAACCCGCGGCCTCGACGTGCCCGGCGATGTCTCGATCACCGGTGTCGATGGCCTCGAACCGCCGGCCAGCTTCCCCCGTGCGACCTCAATGCGCGTTCCCCACGAGCAAATCGGTTCCTCCGCCCTCACCCGCCTCATCAACCGCATCGAGCGCCCGAACGCGCCGCGCCGCAAAATCCTCGTCGAGGCCGAACTCGTGCAGGGCGAGACCGTCGCCGCGCCGCGCCGCAAATAGTCCCCGTCTGCCTCCCCCATGCCGCCTCCCCTTTCCCCGCCCGCTCCGCCCTCCCCTGCCCCCACCGGCAGCTTCGTCCACGCGTTCGGTTGCCGCTGCTATTGCATCGACAACGTGCACGCCCTGCCGCCGTTCTTCATCAACCTTGTCAGCGCCTCCGACCTCTGGACCTTCGTCGCCAGCAACGGCGCGCTGACGGCCGGCCGCGGCGACGCCGACCAGGCCATCTTCCCCTACGCAACGGTCGACAAGATCTACGACAGCGTCGGCCACACCGGTCCGTGCACGATGATCCGCACGCACCGCGCCGGTGAGGACGTGCTGTGGGAGCCCTTCGCTCCGCACACCGGCAAGGTCCACCGCATCACCCGCCGTCTCTACAAGAGCGTCGAGGGCGACCGCCTCTGGTTCGAGGAAACCAACCAGGAACTCGGGTTGGTCTTCCGCCAGGGCTGGAGCACCGCGGAGGAGCACGGGCTGATCCGTCGCTGCGAGCTGATCAACACGGGCGGCCAGGCCTGCACGCTGCGGCTGATCGACAGCCTGCTCAACCTCCTCCCCCCCGGCGTCTCGGCCCGCCTGCACGCCGGCAGCTCCTGCCTGGCCGATGCCTACAAGACCGCCGAGCTCCTGCCCGGCTCGACCCTCGCCGTCTACTCCCTCGCCGCCGCAATCATCGACCGCGCGATCCCGCTCGAATCGCTGCGCGCCACCGCCGTCTGGTCCGACGGCCTGCCCGACCCCCAGGTGTTTCTTTCCGCGACCACGCTGGAGCAATTCCACCGCGGCGAGCCGCTCGCCGCAGCCCCGGGCGCCCGCGGCGTGCGCGGCACCTACGCCGTGGCTTCCACGCTCGACCTCCCCCCCGGCGGCGCGCGCCGCTGGATGGTCGTGGCCGACACCGGCCTCTCCCAGTCCGAAGTCGTCCGCCGCCACGCCGCGCTCGTGCAAGGCGCACTGCCGCCCGCGGCCGGGCGCGGCGCCGAGGAGGCCACCCGCCGCCTCCGCGCGATCGTCGCCGCGGCGGACGGGCTCCAGTGCGGCGGCGAGGAAATCATCTCCGCCCACCACTTCGCCAATGTCCTTTTCAACGTCATGCGCGGCGGCGTCTTCGCCGACGCCATGCGGGTCGCCCCGCAGGACTTCGCCGCCTGCCTCCGCCTGCACGCCGTCGCCACGGCGGACCTCCATGCGGACTGGCTCCGCTCCCTGCCCGCCACGCTCGACCGGGAAGAGTTGATCGCCTCCGTCGCCACCCGCTCCGACGCCACGCTCGCGCGGCTTGCCGAGGAATATCTCCCGCTCACCTTCAGCCGCCGCCACGGCGACCCCAGCCGCCCGTGGAACCGCTTCCGCATCCGCCTGCGCGACGAGCACGGCCGGCGCGTCCTCGCTTACGAAGGCAACTGGCGCGACATCTTCCAGAATTGGGAATCCCTCTGCCTGAGCTACCCCGGCTTCATCGACTCGGTCGTCGCCAAATTCCTCAACGCCTCCACCGCCGACGGCTACAACCCCTACCGCATCTCCCACGCCGGCATCGACTGGGAAGTGCCCGAGCACGACGACCCCTGGGCCTCCATCGGCTACTGGGGCGACCATCAGGTCATCTATCTCCAGAAACTCCTCGAATGGTCCGCCCGCTGCCGCCCCGGCGTCCTCCGGTGCGCCCTCCGCGAGCCGCGTTACGCCTACGCCAACGTCCCCTACCGGATCGCCCCCTACGCCGACATCCGCCGCAACCCCCGCGAAACGATCCGCTTCGACTCCACCCTGCACCGCGCGATCACGGCCCGCGAAACCGATCTCGGCTCCGACGCCCGCCTCCTCACTGGCCCCGACGGCCGCGTGCTCCACGTCAACCTCACCGAAAAACTCCTTCTCCTCGCGCTCACCCGCCTGACCAACTTCGTGGCCGGAGGCGGCATCTGGATGAACACCCAGCGCCCCGAGTGGAACGATGCCAACAACGCCCTCGTCGGCTACGGCGTCTCCTTCGTCACCCTCTGCTACCTCCGCCGCCTGCTCGCACAGATGCGCGACGAATGGCTGCCCGCCCTCGGCCCCTCGCCCGTCGCCCTCTCCACCCACCTCGGCACGCTCCTCCGCGCCGTGCACGGCGCGCTGCAAGCCCACCGCGCCATCCTCACGCAACCGGACGCCACCGACCTCCAGCGCCGCACCCTCCTCGATGCGCTCGCCCAAGCCGGCTCCGATTACCGCGCCGCCCTCTACCGCGACGGCCCCGGAGCGCCCGCCACCGTGCCGCCCGACGAGATCGCCACCGCCATCGCGCTCGCGCTCGCCTTCGTCGAGCACAGCCTGCGCTCCGGCCTCCGCGCCGACGGCCTCTACCACTCCTACAGCCGCCTCGAGTTCGCCGACGAATCCGCCGCTCTCCGCATCCACCCGCTCTACCCGATGCTCGAAGGCCAGGTCGCCATCCTCAGCTCCGGCCTGCTCGCGCCCGCCGAAGCCGTGCGCCTGCTGCGCACCCTGCGCGCCAGCCCGCTCTACCGCGCCGACCAGCACAGCTACCTGCTCTACCCCGACCGCACCCTGCCCGGCTTCCTCGAGCGCAACGTCGTGCCCGCCGCCCGCGTCGCCGCTTCGCCCCTGCTGCAGGCGCTCCTCACCGCCGGAGACCGCCGCATCCTCGTGCGCGACGAAACGGGCCGCCACCGCTTCGACGCCGACCTCGTCAACGGCGACGCCCTGCGCGCCCGCCTCGCCCTGCTCGCCCGCGAACCGCGCTGGTCCAGCCTGGTCGCCGCCCACGGCCCCGCCGTCGAGGAGACCTACGAGCAGGTCTTCCACCATCGCGCGTTCACCGGCCGCAGCGGCACCATGTTCGGCTACGAGGGCCTCGGCTGCATCTACTGGCACATGATCGCCAAGCTCCTGCTTGCGGTGCAGGAAAACCTCCTCGCCGCCCAGACCTTGGGCGCGCCCGAGGCCGCCCCCCTCGCCGACATCTACTACGACGTCCGAGCCGGACTCGGTTTCAACAAATCCCCGGCGGCCTACGGCGCCTTCCCCACCGACCCCTACTCGCACACGCCCGGCCATGGCGGCGCCCAGCAACCCGGCATGACCGGCCAGGTGAAGGAGGAAATTCTCACCCGCTGGGGCGAGTTGGGAGTGAGGATCGCCGACGGCACCGTCGGGTTTCGCCCGACCTTCCTCCGCGCCGCCGAATTCACCACCGCCCCCGCCGTCTTCCGGGTCCCGCGCCCCGACGGCGCCGAAACCGCGCTCGACCTCCCGGCCGGCGCCCTCGCGTTCACCGTGTGCGGCGTGCCCGTGATCTACCGCCTCTCACGCGGCGCGCCGCGCCTGCGTTGGACCCGCGCCGACGGCGGCTCGGGCGAATTCCCCGGCACCGCGCTCGACGCCGGCACCAGCGCGCAACTCTTCGCCCGCTCCGGCACAATCGCCCGGCTCGACGTCGACCTCGGGGAGGCCTTCCGCCCGCTCTGACCCGCCGCTCCCCCGCGCTGCGCCGCCGCGATACCCGTGCGCCACTCGCGAGGCCGGCCGAACGACCCGCCCCTCCCGGCGCCCCCATCGGCTCCCCGTCCATGCTCCGTTCTCCCACTCCACAGCGCTTTCCCCGCGGATTCGT
>PNKG01000142.1 GCA_013822585.1 Opitutus sp.
GGCGCCGAGCGATTCTCTCGCGGCCCGGGAGATCGTGAACAAGCTCCTCGACCAACTCGGCCCCGAGGACCGCACCGTCATCCGGCTGCTCGACCTCGAGCAGAAGTCGGTGGCGGAGATCGCGGCGCTGACCGGCTGGGGGCAGTCGATGATCAAAGTCCGCGCCTTCCGCGCGCGCCGGAAATTGCAAAAACTCTTCCAAGCCCTACAAACCCAGGAAAAATCATGAACCGTCCTGATCAAGCTTGGCGCCGCCTTGCCGCCGCCGCGCGCCGCGCGCCTGACGAAGGCGAGCCGGCCGCACCTTGCGGCTTCGCGACCCGTGTCGCCGCCCTCGGCCTGACCGACGCGCCGCTGCCCGCCGCCGTCGCGTTGCTGGAGAAGTTCGCCCTGCGCGGCCTCCTCGCCGCCGCTGCGTGCAGCGTCGCGGCCGCGGCCTTTGGCTACTCCGCCTTCTCCGCCGAGCAAGAATACGAAACGGTGACGGGCGATCTCGTCACCGAAATCCTCGCCCAGTCATGACCAGCCAGCCTTGGAGACTCGTCCTGCTGCTCGCCGGCATTTTTCTCGCCGGCGGTGTCGTCGGTGGATTCCTGACGTTCCGCTTCGCCCACCAGAAGATGCGCGAACGCGGCGCCCCCGAGCACTGGGGCCCCGCGCGGCTCAAGATGCTCGCCGACCGCCTCGATCTCACGCCCGATCAGGTGGGCCGTCTGAAGCCGATTGTCCGCCGCGACGTCGAGGACCTGAACCGGCTCCGTCAGCAGAGCTTCAGTGAAACCCGCCGCATTCTCGAGCGGATGGAGCGCGACATCGCTGCCGTGCTCGCGCCCGAGCAGAAACGCAAGTTCGAGCAGCTCAACAGGGATCTCCGCGAGCGGGCGCGAAGGATGTTCGAGCAGCGCCGCAACGAGCGGCGCGAGGGCAGGGACGGCCGCCCGCCCGGTCCCGAGGGCATGGATGGCCCGCCTCCACCGCCACCCGGTGACGAAAGGAAGTGAAATTCGCGAGCCCGCGGAACGCGGGCTTATGCTTGGCCCGGCAGAAGAGATTTATTGGTTGCGCGCCCTCCCGACCGACCTACGGTCCGCCTTGGCCAGGTGCCATGCATGGACAGGCGCGTGAACTCCGCCAGGACCGGAAGGTAGCAACGGCAACGACGTCCTCCCAGTGCCGTGGATTGCCTGGCCACTTTTTTTGGCGATTCATCGAGTCGGGTCCCTTGGTTCTTGTAGGTTCGCTGGCCAAGGGCAGAGCCGCAAGGCAAGCTGCCCTTGGCCAGCGAACGGGAAGGTGGAAGCCAGCTTTTCGTAGCGGGTGCTGATGCGGCGGAAGGTCTTGATGCGGCCGAAGAAGTTCTCGACGTGATGGCGATGCCGGTGGGTGACCGCGGTGGAAAGGCAGCGGGCGGCGCCGGCTGCGCTTCGAGGGGATGAAACAGCGGGTGCGTTGGGCGCGCAGGTGCCGAAAGGTATCGGCATCGAAGCTCCTGTCGGCGACGATCCCGCACCGACGCGCGCGGGCGACCCCCGGCGGTGCCATCAGGCTCACGCGCGTTCTGCCGCACCCCAGCTTGATTTATTTAGCCGCCGCCCCAGCAAATCGGCCAAGTCCATGCGGTTGGGTCGGAGCATTGTGCCGCCTTTGATCGCGACGCGGCTACGTTGTCCCCACCGGTTTGAAAACTCGCCCCAGTCCGCCACTCGGCTCCGCGGCTGCCAGGCTTGCGCCAAGGGAAGATTCCGGGATGATTTCCGGAAATGTCCGCGCGGCTGATCCAGCTCTGGCACAGCAGTCTCGACGTGGTTTTCCCCCGGAACTGCGTCTCCTGCGGCGGAGCGGTGGAGGAGGGTGGGTTGCGGCATATTTGTGCGCGTTGCGAGAAACAGCTGCACATTGTCGAGGCCCCTCTCTGTTCTGTTTGCGGACATCCCTTCCACGGCGAGATGGCGGGCAACCGGCTGTGCGCGCATTGCGAGACTTTGGCGCCGCGCTTCGGCGAAGGCCGCACGGCGATCCTGCTGAAAGGGACGGGTCGTTCGCTCATCCACGCCCTGAAATACCACCACGCGCTGCATGTGCTGGAGGACGTGACGGCACTGATGCGTCGGGTGCCGGGCTATGTGGACTACCTGCGGGGCAAGGTGCTCGTGCCGGTGCCGCTGCACGCGCGGAAACTCCGCGAGCGCGGCTACAACCAAAGCCGCCTGCTGGCCGAATGCTGCATCGGGGCCGCAGACGGCGACGCCGAGATCAACGAATTGCTGGTGAGGAAAATCGACACCGTGTCGCAAACGCATTTCGACCGCGAAACGCGCCGGCAGAACCTCAAAAATGCCTTTGCCTTGGCTCCGGGCGCCGTCATACATCGCGGCCACCATTACCTACTCATCGATGACGTCTTCACCACGGGTTCCACGCTCAATGCCTGCGCCGGCGTCCTGCGCGATGCCGGCGCGTTGAACCTCGACGTCGTCACGTTCGGTCACGGCTGATTTCCGCTCATGGCTCATTTTTCCAAACCCAAGCTCGCGGCTTCCAAGAAAAAGAAGAACATCCCGGAGGGCCTCTGGGCCAAGTGCCCGGTCTCCGGCGAGATCATCTTCAACAAGGAACTCGAGGCCAACCAGATGGTCGTGCCGAAGAGCGGCTATCATTTCCCGATCGGCGCGCGGGCCCGCATCGCGGCGCTGACGGACGAGGGCTCGTTCGAGGAGTTCGACGCCGGCGTGAAGTCGGCCGATCCGCTCAAGTTCGTGGATTCGGCCGCGTATCCCGACCGCATCAGGAAATACGAGAAGGAAAGCGGCCTGCCCGAGGCGGTCATCTGCGGCGTCGGCCAGATCCACGGGATCAGGGTGTCGATCGCGGTGATGGATTTCCGTTTCTGCGGCGGCGCGATGGGCGCGGCGGTGGGCGAGAAGATCACCCGCGCCATCGAGCGGGCGCTGAAGCTCAAGTGCCCGTGCATCATCGTCAGCTCCTCCGGCGGCGCGCGCATGCAGGAGGGCATCTATTCGCTGATGCAGATGGCCAAGACCAGCGCGGCGCTGGGCCGGCTGGCGGAGGCGGGGCTGCCGTTCATCTCCATCCTCACGCACCCGACCACGGGCGGCGTCACGGCGAGCTTCGCCACGTTGGGCGACATCATCCTCGCCGAGCCCGGCGCCTTGATCGGCTTCGCCGGCGCCCGCGTCATCAGGGAGACCACCAAGCAGACGCTGCCCGCGGGTTTCCAGACCGCGGAGTTCCTGCTCAAGCACGGCCTGATCGACCAGATCGTGCCGCGCACCGAAATGCGGGATCGCCTGCGCGATTTCCTGGCTGCGCTGCATCTCAAGAGGAAGCCGCGCCCCGGCGCCGGAGCGAAGGCCCACGAGCCCGCGGCGCTGGCCGCCCATTGAGGCCGCACGGATGTCGCCGGCGCTTTTCGCCGACTACACGGCGGTCACCGGGTATCTCTACGCGCTGAAGAGCGCGGGGGTGAAATTCGGCATCGACCGCATGACCGCGCTCAGCCGGGAGCTGGGGCATCCCGAGCGCAATTACCCGGTCGTCCACATTGCCGGCACCAACGGCAAGGGTTCGGTCTCGGCGATGGTCGAGCGCATCCTGCGCGAGGCCGGATATCGCGCCGGACTCTACACCTCGCCGCACTTGGTGAAACTGGGCGAACGCGTGCAGATCGACCGGCGGTTGCTCGCCGAGGAGGAGATCGTCTCCTATGTGAACGAACTCATGCCCATCGCCGCGCGCATCGGCGCCGCCGGGGCGGACGAGCATCCGAGCTTCTTCGAGTTCATGACGGCGATGGCTTTTTTGCAGTTCGCCCGCCGGAAGGTCGACGTTGCCGTGATCGAGGTCGGCCTCGGCGGCCGGCTGGACGCGACCAACGTCGTCCAGCCCGAGGTGACCGCCATCACGTCGATCGGATTCGACCACATGGAGCAGCTCGGCCATGCGCTGACGTCGATCGCCGCGGAAAAGGCCGGCATCGTGAAGGAGGGCGTGCCTCTCGTGCTCGGGCGCGTGCCCGCGGCGGCGGAGGAGGTCATACGCCGCATCGCGGCCGCGAAGCGCGCCCCGGTGCACTCGGTGCGCGACATCTTCGGCGAGGATTTGTCGCATTATCCCCAAACCAGTCTCGAGGGCGATTACCAACGCTGGAACGCCGCGACCGCCACCCTCACGGCGAGGCTTCTGAGTCCGCGGTTCGGCCGGGTCGACAACAGGGTCATCGCCCGCGGACTGCGCGATGTCGCCTGGCCGGGCCGTTGGCAGCGAACGCGCCTGGGCGGCCGGGAACTGATCCTCGATGCTTCGCACAATCCGGAGGGCGCCTCCGTGCTCGAATCCAATCTTCGCCGTCTTGCCGCGCAGACCGGCCGCCGGCCGGTCGTCGTCACCGGCGTGCTCGGCGAATTCCGCGCGCGGGCTTTGCTCGACGTGGTTTGCCGCCATGCGCGCGAGGTTTATCTGCTTCCTCCGCACCAAGCCCGGGCCTGCACCTACGAGGAGATGGAGGCTTATGCGCCTGCCGGGGCCGTGGCGAAGATCCATCGCACGACCCTGGAGGAGGTGTTCCCCGATGCCGGGCATTGCGCCATCGGCGGTTCGGACGACGTCGTTGTCGTGACCGGCTCCATCTACCTGTTGGGCGAGGTGCTGGCCCGCATCCAACCCGAACAAGGGCCGGGAGAGGGTCGGCTGCAGGATTTCTAGTTCCGTATAGTCCCGGCTGCTTGGGGTTGGAGCGCCGATATAGCTCTTGCTGTAACAGTGCGGCCGGTTATATGGGTAACATCATGGTTACCGAAAAAATCCAGAAACTCCGCGAGTATCAGCGCCAGATGGCGAAGATCGAAAAGGAACTCGCGCGCTACAATGCCAAGCTGGCCGCATTGCCGGCAAAACACGGATTCAAGTCGATGGACGCCTTTATCGACGCGCTGCGTGCCAGCGGTTCCGGCAAGGGCAAGACGGTCCGCTCCGCCGAATCTTCCAGCCGCAAGCCGCGGGTGAAGATCACGACGGAGACGAAGCAGAAGGTGAAGGCGATGGTGAGCGACGGCAAGACCGGCGGCCAGATCGCCAAGGCGCTCAATATTTCGGTGCCGAGCGTGCAGAATATCAAGAAGGAGCTCGGACTGGTGAAGGCCCGCAAATAATCGGTCATACCCCGCGCACTTGGCTTTTGACTCCATCGGATCGGCAGGTGGTCGCTGCCGATCCCGGTGGCGACAGGCGTCGACGGGGACGCCGGCGTCCCCCGGAGAATCCAGAAGCTTGGGGACGTTGGCATAACCCCGGGTTCCGCGATTGAAGAGGACTGCTCCCACACTTCAGGCGATCGCGGAATCCGAGATAAAATCCGCGAAGAACCGAAAAAACGCGGGCCGCCGCCCGCGCTCGCACAACCGGGCTGTCCCGGATGTTCAGAGCAGCAGAAGGGCCGGCTTTTCGAGCAGGTCCTTCAACGCGGCGAGGAACTGCGCGCCGAGGGCGCCGTCGACGACG
>PNKG01000143.1 GCA_013822585.1 Opitutus sp.
GGTTGGTCAGCAGGCCGGCGAGGTCGCCGGCCTTCTCGATCACGGGGCCGGAGGTGACGCGGACGTTGCGGCCGAGTTCGTGGCCGAGGATGAAGGCGAGGGTGGTTTTGCCGAGACCGGGCGGGCCGGAGAGGAGGATGTGGTTGAGCGCTTCGCCGCGGCGCCTGGAGGCGCCGACCATGATCTTGAGGCGGTCGACGGTCTTGGGCTGGCCGGCGAAGTCGGCGAACGAGAGCGGGCGCAGCGCGGCCTCGGACGGCGAGACGGGGGCGTGGAGCGTGGAGGCGATGAAGTCGGTGCCCTTCGGGGATTTTTCGGGGGAAGGCATTTTCTTAACCACAGATGAACACAAATGGACACAGATGACGGCGGAGGACGGCGGACAAGAAAATGTCCCCCGCGCCGCTCGGCGTCTCTGGGAATTGGGCTGTGTTCATCCGTGTCAATCTGTGGTTGCTCAGCACGCTCACTTCCACTCCACCTCGGCGCCGATGCTGCGGAGGTTTTCGACGAAGGCGGGGTGGGCGCGCCTGATGGTGTCGGCGTTCTTCACGACGGATTTGCCCCCGATGCTGGCGGCGACCATGTAGAGCGCGACGGCGGCGCGGATGATGTAGGGCGCCTCGACGACGGCGGGGCGCAGGGGCTTGGCGCCGAAGACGGTGATGCGGTGCGGGTCGCTGACGAGGATGTGCGCGCCGAACTTCGAGAGCTCGGCCATCCAGGTGAAGCCGCCCTCGTAGACCTTGTTCCAGAACATGACCTCGCCCCGGGCGCGGACGGCGAGGGCGATCATGACGGGCAGGAGGTCGACGGGGAAATACGGCCAGGGCGCGGCCTCGATCTTCGGCAGCAGGTTGGTGGTGAAGGGCTGCGCGACCACGAGTTTCTGCTTCTTCGCGACGAGGGCGGTGTCGCCTTCGTAGCCGACCTTCACGCCGAGCTTGGCGAAGGCGCGGTTGATCAGGTCGAAATGGTGCGGGAGCGAGTCCTTCACGCGCACCTCGCCGCCGGTGATGGCGCCGAGGGCGAGAAAGGTGACGACCTCGTGGTGGTCGGTGTGGATGCGGAATGAGCCGCCGCCGAGCCGCCGCACGCCGCGGACGGTGATCATGCTCGTGCCGATGCCCTCGAGGTCGGCGCCCATCGCGGCGAGGGCGTGGCAGAGGTCCTGCACATGCGGCTCGCTCGCGGCGTTGAGGAGGACCGACTCGCCGTCGGCGAGCGCGGCGGCCATGACGAAATTCTCCGTGGCGGTGACCGACATGTAGTCCGGCCAGTGGCGGGCGGCCTTGAAGCGGCCCTTGAGGCGCATGGTGAGCTTGCCGTTGTGGGTGATGGCGGCGCCGAGCTTTTCCAGGATCTCGAGGTGCGGATCGAGTTCGCGCACGCCGAGGGAGCAGCCCTTGGCGTTGGTCGGCACAACGAGCTTCTTCATGCGCTGCAGCAGCGGGGCGAAGAGCAGCACGGACGAGCGCATGCCGGAGGGCAGCTCGCCGTCGAGGCGCGCGGCGTCGAAGGTCGAGTGCTCGATCTCCATCTTGCCGGCGCCGCGGTCCCAATTGATGCGCGAGCCCTGGTCGACGAAGAAGCCGACGAGCTTCTCGACATCGGTGATGTTCGGCACGTTGGTCAGCGTCACCTTCCCGTCGGTGAGCAGCGACGCGCAGAGGATGGGGAGGACGGAATTCTTGTTGCCGGACGGGGTGATGGTGCCGCTGAGCGGCTTGCCGCCGTGGACAATGAGGTCAGCCATGGAGAGGCGAGTGGGCGAAAGTCGGTGAGGGAGGGACGCCGGAACTTCCGCCGAACGCCCGTGCGATGCGACAAAAAAAGGCGCTCCGCGAAGGAGCGCCTCGGAAGAGTGGTTCTGACGGATCAGCCTTGGGCGTGGCCGCCGGGATTGCCGCCCCGGTCGCCGCCGCGCTCGCCGCGGAAGCCGCGGTCGCCACCCCGGCCGCGACCGCCGCGCCGGCGGCGACGGAAGCCGCCCGCGCCGCCGCTCCGGTCGCCGTCGCCCCCGCGGCCTTCGCCGCGGTGCTGACCATCGCCCTGACCGCCGTGCGAGTGACCTTCGCCGCCCTGACCGTGCGGACGGTCGCCGTGGCGGTGGCGGTGCCGCCGGTGGTGGCCGCGATCGCCGCGGTCGCCGCCCTCGCGGGCCGGACGCTCCGATTGCTGCGCGGGCGCCTCGGGGGTGCCGCCGCCGAAGAGACCCTTCAGCCAGCCGAGGAAGCCGCCCGACGAGGCGGGCGGCTGCGGGGCCGGGGCCGGGGCCGCGGCGCGTTGGGCGCGGTCTTCGCGGCGGAATTCGGAACGTTCGTGCCGCAGCGGCTCACGACTCTGGCCTTCCGGACGGGGTTCGCGCGGCTCGCGGCGCTCGCTCTCGGGGCGGCCCTCGCGGTGCGGGCGGTCGGCGCGCGGTTCGCGCGGCGGGCCGCGGAAGTTCTCGCTCTCCCATGTCTGGGCCAGGGCGGCCTTGGGACGCTCGGGCGGCAGGATGTTCAGCTCGGTCTTCTCGTCCGGGCCAGCCGAGGCGGCTGCCGGAGCGGCGGGGGATTTGCCCTCGAGCGGGAAGAGCTCGGGGGCGGGCGAGGCCGCGGGTGCGGTTGCAGCCGGAGCGGGAGCGGCCTCGGGGGCCGGCTCCGGCGTGGCGGGAGCGAACGGGTTTTGGTATTCGCGGGGAGCGTTGAGGATCTCGATCGCGGTGGGTTTGTAGTCGGTGCTGGCAGGAGCAGCTGCGGCGGCGGAGGCCGCGGTGCCGGGACGCTTGCCGCGGGCCAGGCCCGAGCCGCGGCTGGTGCCGAACGTGGAGGCCGGCGCGCTCGAGGCGTCTGCCGGCGGGGTCGCGGTGCCTTCGGCGGGTGCACCGGACGATTCTGTGGAGGACATGTATCTTACTTGGTTGAAAGCGCCTGCAACAAGGCGGCGCGTGGTTGAGCCGGCCGGAGCCCGCAGAGCGGTCTCGAGCACCGCGGGAGGCGGTGGCACGGCGGCAATAGGGTCCCGAAGGTCTGGGAAGGCACCGGCCCGCGCAACAGCTATTTTTCCCAAGTCCCCGGCTTGCTTCCCGACGGAGGGCCGCCCACGCTCCGGCGCATGGACAAACTCGAGGAGATTTTCCGCATGCAAGATGCGCTGAATAAGCGCATTGGGGTGAATTTGCCGCCGCCGTCCGACGAGGAAAAGGCGAAGTGGATCCTCAACTACACCCGCGCCATGCAACAGGAGACCGCCGAGCTGATCGACAGCGTTCCGTGGAAATGGTGGGCCAAATACCAGAACTTCGACGAGCAGAACGCCAAGGTCGAGGTCGTCGACCTCTTCCACTTCCTCGTCTCCCTCGCGCAGACGCTCGGCATGACGGCTGACGACGTCTACCAAGCCTACTTGAAAAAGAACCAGGTCAACCACGCCCGCCAAGACAGCGGCTACGCCAAGAAGGACGAAGCCGACTCGAAGCACATCTGACCGGTGCGCGCCGCGCGCCGGTCAAGGAGCAAGGATGTCGCTCCTTTTGCCGTCTTCACACGACGGCGACGAAGCTTCCGCTGAACTTCACGGCGGGGTTGCCGGGCTCGGCGCCTTCCACGATGGCCTCGAGCTCCATGCGCGCTTTGCCGTGGCGCTTGAGCTGGGTGAGAAAGGCGACGGACTCCGCGGCGGACGGGCGCTCGCACACGGCGCGCAACTTGCCGGTGACCGGCGCATGGTAGGCGGCGTCGGTGCGTTTCACCACCACGTGGCCGTCGAGGCCGGCCTCGCGCAGCACCGCCCAGAGCGTGCCGTAGCAGGCGAGGGTGGGGAGCGCGTGGAGCGAACCGCCGAAGGCCGTGCCGAGGTGGTTGCGGTTCGGCGCGAGCGGCGCCTCGAGCACGAGCCGCTCGGCGTTGTTCTCGACGCAGCGCAGCTCCATCGCCCGGGTGAGTGGAATCTGCTCATGCAGGAATGCCGTGAGGCCTTGCGCCGAGAGGCTGGCGGGGACGTGTTGGCTCATGCGGGGGCGTTCGTAAGGGGTGGGCTGAGTTTCGCCAAGCCCCTTGTCGCTCATTGCCACCGCGGTGTCCGTCCCCATGCTGGCGGCCATGAGCAGGTGTTCCCGGGCTGCGCGCGGGTGCCGCGCCATTTGGATTCTCGGGGCGCTGCTCGCCCTGCGGTCGCTCGTCGGGCTCCTCGCGCGGCAGTGACGCACGTCATGAACTGCCGAGCCCATTGCGGCGCTTGCTGCATCGCGCCGAGCATCACCTCGCCGATCCCCGGCATGCCGCACGGCAAGCCGGCCGGGATACCCTGCGTGCAGCTTCTGCCCGACTTGCGTTGCGCGCTCTTCGGCCGGCCCGAGCGCCCCGTATTTTGCGCGGGCCTGCGTCCGAGCGAGGAAATGTGCGGCGCCAACCGCGAGGAGGCGCTGGCCAGCCTGAACAGGTTGGAAGAGGACACCGGTTGATGCAGTCCCGCTCAAGTCCGGCGAGAGGGTGCCGATGAGGGATGTTGCAGTCGTTCCCCTCGCTTACCCTCAACGAAAGGTTGTCCATGTCCCTGCGGTTTTTCGTCGCCTTGCTTGCGCTTGCTCTCATCCCGGCCGGCGCGGGCGCCAAGGAAGTCAAGGTCGAGGCCAGTCGCGCCATCAAGCTCGCCGTCATCGATGCCGACCGGAAAGCGCCGGGACGGGAGGCGTTTCACCAGACTTTCGCCGACACGCTGGGTTACGAACTGGGCCAGCGGCTCAAGGAGCCGACACCGGTGAAGCCGGTGACGCAAGACGCGGACCGGGCGGCCTTCGGATTGGGCAACGGCATCTTCGACGTGGCGTTGGTGGTCGGCCACAATCTGCCCCGCGCCCTCGTCAGCTCCGATTTTGATGTGCTCAAGGCGGCACCGACTTCGGGCAAGGGCAAGTTCCACCTCTATTTCATCATCCGGAAGGACGACGCCTCGCTGGCCAAGCTGATGCAGGACGCCTTCCCCGAGGCGCTGAAGGGGCAGTTCTTCCTACGGGCCTACGCCAAGCAGCTCGGCGAGGATCCCGACCATTTCGGCGTGGTTCTCGCGGCGAAGTGAGGGCGATACGGCGCCGCCTCTCCGGGCAACAGTGCGTGCGCCGGACTGCAGCGCCGCTCAGATCAGGCCGAGCTTCATCTTACCTTCCTCGGAAATCATGGATTGGTTCCAGGGCGGGTCCCAGGTGATGCGGACGTCGGCGGCGCTAACGCCGGGGACGAGGAGGATCTTGCTCTTGGCGTCCTCGGCGATGACCGGACCCATGCCGCAGCCGGGCGCGGTGAGCGTCATGGCGACGTCGACCTTGTGGCCGCCGTCGTCAGCCTTGGAGATGTCCATCGAGTAGATGAGGCCGAGGTCGACGATGTTGACGGGGATCTCGGGGTCGAAGACCTGGCGGAGCTGGGCCCAGATCGCCTCGGGGTCGGGCGCGCCGTCGGCGGTCGGCGCGGC
>PNKG01000144.1 GCA_013822585.1 Opitutus sp.
AGAATAGGACGACCCGTATAAATGCTCCTAATCGACAATCCAATCTAAAAGGGGCGCTCATAGATGTTTATCGATTTCGAGACCTTTCGGACGCGGGCGGATAAGGTCCATGCTCTGATGCAAGCCGCCTGCCGCGCCACCGGCCGCGATCCGGCCGGGGTCAAGTTGCTGCCTGTCACCAAGACGCACCCGCCGGCCGCGGCCGAATACGTCGCGCGCTACGGCCTGCCCGCCGTCGGCGAGAACCGCGTGCAGGAGGCCGTAGAGAAACGCGCGGCCGTGAGCGGCGCGCTCCGCTGGGAACTCATCGGCCACCTCCAGTCCAACAAGGCCAAGCTCGCCGCCGCGCATTTCGACCGTGTGCAGAGCGTCGACAGCGAAAAGCTCGTCGGCCTCTTGGCCAAGGCCGCCGCCGACCAAGGCAAGGTCCTGCCGATCCTCCTTCAGATCAACGCCGGCAACGACCCCGCGAAATTCGGCGCCGAGCCGGCCGACGCCCCGCGACTCCTCGCCGCCGCGCTGGCTCGACCGAGCCTGCGCGTTGACGGCCTCATGACCATCGCCCCGCTCGGCGCGACGCCCGACGAAACGCGAGCGCACGCCCGCCGCACGTTCGCCAATCTCCGCCGCATCCGCGACGAGCTCGCCGCCACACACGGCGTCGCCCTGCCCGAACTTTCGATGGGCATGACCGGCGACTTCGCCGAAGCGATCGCGGAGGGCAGCACGCTCATCCGCGTCGGCACCGCGCTCTTCGGCCCGCGCGAGTAACCCGGGCGCGGGCGGCGGCACTGTAGGGCGGGGTCGCCGAACTCCGCCTCCTCAACGCCTCCGCCCGCCACGCCACCAGGTGGTCGCAGCCGTCCCGGCGGCGACGGGCGCCGTCAGGGACGCCGACGCCCACCACGAACAGCGCCCGTCATAAGCCGTGGCGAAATTCGTAGAATTTCGCCGCTCCGCGCCCGACGCGAAAGCCTCCCGGCTTCCGCTCCGCCGTCTCGCTCCGCGCCAGCCGTCTTTTCCGCGGTTGCGCCGGCCGGACATTCGGCTTCGCTCGGGGCGTGGAAACGCGGAAACTCACGCCCGCCGAAAAGACCGCCCTCGCCGCGCTGCTCGACGACACTTCGCCGGTCGTGCGGCAGTCGCTGCTGGCCCACTTCATCCAGTTGGGCGACGAGGCCCGCGCCTTCCTGCAGGAGGCGGCCCGCAGCCCCGCTCTCCCGGCGGCGGACAGCGCGATCTGGTTCCTGCGCGAGCTGAGGTTCAGCGACCCGGTCGCGGAGTTCCGCGGCTTTATCCAGTCGCTCAACTACGAGCTCGAAACCGGCGCCCTCCTGCTCAGCCGCACGACCAACCCCGGCCTCGACGTCACGGCCGTCTGCGCCCAGCTCGACGCCTTCGCCGCCCGCGCCCGCAAACTCATGCCCAAGGCCGCCACGATGCGCGCGCAGTGCCGCGTGCTCAACCGCGTGCTCTTCGAGGAATTCGGCCTGCGCGGCAACCGCGACCACTACGCCGATCCGCGCAACAGCTTCCTCGACCAGGTGCTCGAGCGCCGGCTCGGCATCCCGATTTCGCTCTCGGTCATCTACCTGCTCGTCGCGCAGCGCGTCGGCCTCGAGTTGGAGCCGGTGGGCGTGCCCGGCCACTTCCTCGTCGGCGGCTACGAGCCGGAGGGGCCGTTCTTCGTCGACGCCTTCAACGGCGGCACGCTGCTCGAGCCCGAGGATGTCTTGGCGCGCATCCGCGCCCTCAATCGCACGCCGCAGCTGGCCGATCTCGCCCCCACGCCGGTGCGCGAAGTGCTGTGCCGCATGTGCCGCAATCTGGCGAACCATTACGCCGCGGCGGCGGATGCCGCGCACGCGAAGCTGTTCGCGGGGTTTGTGGCGGAATTCGAGGCGACCCACGAGCGCCACGCGAGTCCGTGAGCGGCCGCGCCCGATGCCGAGTCGCCACTCCACCCTCACGCTGGCGGATCTGGAAAACTGGCCGGACGCGCATGTCGGCGTCGGTTTGTTCGGCTTTCCCGTCTCGCACTCGCTCAGCCCCGTCATCCATGGCGCCGCGCTCGCCGACCTCGCGACGCGCGAGGCGCCATTCGCCGCATGGCGCTACGCGAAGTTCGAGATCGCGCCGGAGGATCTCGGCGCCGCGCTGCGCCGCGCGCACGCGAAAGGATTCCGCGGACTCAACCTCACCATCCCGCACAAGGAGGCGGTGCTCGCGCACGTCGAATCCGCGGATGATTTTTCGCGCGCCGCCTCGGCCGCCAACACCCTTGTCCGCACACCCACCGGCTGGCGCGCCACCAACACCGACGGCGGCGGCATGATCGACGCCCTGCGGGCCGACCTCGGCGTCGGACTGCGCGGACGCGACGTGATTCTGCTCGGCGCCGGCGGCGCCGCCCGCGCCGCGGCGCTGCAATGCCTGCTGGAGGGCGTATGCTCGCTCTGGATCGGCAACCGCGGACGCGCACGTCTCGCCGCGCTGCTTGCGCACCTCGCGCCGCTGACCGGTGGCACGCCCGTGCAAGGTTTCTCCTTCGACCAGCCCGATGAGCTGCTGCCGGCGGGAGCGGTGGTCATCAACGCCACTGCGGCCGGGCTGGCCAAGGACGGCGCTGCACCCGTGGACTTGCGAAAGATGCCCCGGCCCGCTGTGGTGTTCGAGATGGCCTACAACCCGCCCGTGACCGCCCTGCTGCGCGACGCCGCGGCGCTCGGCCTGCCGCACGCCAACGGCCTCGGGATGCTCGCGCATCAAGGCGCGCGTTCGCTCGCTCTCTGGACCGAGCGCCCGATCGACGCCGGCATCATGAGGGCGGCGCTCCGCGGAGGCGGTTTCATATGAGCGCGACCTATCACGAGATCGCCGCAGTCTTCCCGTGGTTCTTCCCGCTCTGTGCGTTCGTGTTCGGCGCGTGCGTCGGCAGTTTTCTCAACGTCTGCATCCACCGCCTGCCGAAGGGCGAGTCGGTCATCGCGCCCGGGTCGCACTGCGCGTGCGGCCAGCCGATCGCGTGGCACGACAACATCCCGATCCTCAGCTGGCTCCTCCTGCGCGGCCGGGCGCGGTGCTGCGGCCGGCCGTTCAGCATTCGATATCCGGCCATCGAGCTGCTGACGGCGCTGCTGTTCCTCGCCTGCGCGCTGCTGTTCCCGCCGGCGAAGGCGCTGGGCGGCATGGTGCTCGTGGCGATCGTGCTGTGCGCGACCTTCATCGACCATGATCACATGATCATCCCCGACGAGTTCAGCGTCGGCGGCGCGGTCGTCGGGTTGGGTCTGTCGGTGTTGCTGCCGGGTCTGCACGACCAAGCGCATGAAATCCACCTGATCGCGGGCCTGCGCAGCGCGGTCGATTCGTTGCTCGGGTTGTTCGTCGGCTCGGGTCTCGTGCTCTGGATCGCGCTGGTGGCGGAGGCGGTGCTGAAGAAGGAAGCGATGGGCTTCGGCGACGTGAAATTCCTCGGGGCGCTGGGCGCATTCGTCGGCTGGCAGGGCGCGGTCTTCGCGATGTTCGGCGGCGCGATCATCGGCTGCGTGTGGTTCGCGGTCGCGCTCGTGTGGCAGAAATTTTCCGGCCGCGCCGCGGGCGGCGCCCGACTCGAGACACCCGACGGCCGGGCGACCGACCGCGTCGGCCTTGGCGTGCACGTGAGCTTCGGTCCGATGCTCGGACTCGGCGCGCTGCTCTATTTCTTCGTGCTGCAACGCTGGGTCGACGGCTACTTCGAGAGCATACGCTTTCTACTCTGAGGGAGGCGGCGGGTTGAAACCCGGCGGCACCGCGCCGCGCCGGCCGTGCGCGAACACGTTGAGCAGGTGCTC
The DNA here is from genome assembly GCA_013822585.1 of Opitutus sp. Classification (GTDB taxonomy): domain Bacteria; phylum Verrucomicrobiota; class Verrucomicrobiia; order Opitutales; family Opitutaceae; genus Didemnitutus. The sequence goes on from PNKG01000144.1 coordinate 3,837, forward strand.
CAGCGCCGACGCGCGCGTTTGCTTGCGCCCGGCCGAAAGTTGGTCCGCACGCCTCAAGAGTTGGCGCGCCATCGTCTCCGCTTGCGCCTCGGTCTCCGCGCCCAGCCGACGGCAGAGCGCGGCGAGTGTCGCGATCTCATCCACGGCGCAGTATCTCCACCACCGGGCCGTTTTCGCCCAGCTGCAAAGGCGCGGCCGGATCGAGACTCACGAGCGAGAGCATCGCGAAGGCGGCGAAACCGTCGCCGTCGGCCGCGGCCGAGCGCGTCTCGCCCACGCGCCGGCCGGACTGAAAGAGCGCAGTCCGCGGCGCCGGAGGCGCGCCATCGCCCCGCAGCACGTGCAGCTTGCGCCGCACTTGGCCGAGATTTTTCAGCCGCGACATGACTTCCTGTCCGAGGTAGCAGCCCTTGGTGTAGGAGATTGCTGTCGTCTCGAGGCCGCCTTCGTTCGGCAGATCGTCCGGTCCGATGTCGTCGGGCACCGCCGGTATGCCGTCGCGAATGCGCGCAAGGGCGGCGGTGTTGGCGTCAGCCGCGTGCGCACCCAACCTGGCCAGTTTCGCCTGCCAAGCAGGTTTGGTTTCGTAGGCGCAGATCAACCAACAGCGTGCGCCCCGACCACCCCAGGCCGGGAATAAATGCGCCCCATCAGCACAGAGGAACCCCGCCGTGCCAAAGCTTGCTCCTGAGAGCTGCGTCACTGCACTGGCGAGTCCATCGCCCCACAGCAACAGCGCGCCCCAACGCCCGGTCTCGTCGGCAATCGTGACTTCGTCAGCGACCAGATAGTCCTCCCAGCGCTGCCGCAGCTGCACCGGATCCGACGTGGAAGCGAAGACGAGATGCTCATCGTCCGCCAGCCGCAGCACCGTGCTGTCGGCGATGACCTTCCCCTTGGGATTCAGCCAAAGTCCATAGGCCGAATGGCCCGTTGGACTGCGCAATTCCTGACTGAACTGACCGTTCAGAAATGTATTAGCATCAGGGCCCCTAATCCGAAACACGGCTGATGTTGTTTCTATCTCATTGAAACACAGCATCTCTACGCAAAATTTCAGGTGTTTGTTTTTGTGACAGGCGGAGTCTGCGAAAAGAAAGCGTAATCGAAAACAGCCCGCGGAGTTGACGAAACGTCGGAACAACCTACCCGTTGTGCAATCTAACTTTTCGCTTCTCCCGCCTAGCGGGAGTTTTGGGGTAACTAAGAAAGCAATGGCGGGCCGCTTAGGGGTAGGCGGCCCGCCTTTTCTTTTTCCTCCGGGGAATTCCCCCAACGTGCCTTGGTTGTTAATCCGGTGCATTTCGCGGCCTAAAAAGAAACCAGGACGTCAATTCCGTCGTGCGCTTGCCGCGCCCCCGGCTTAATTGACGGAACCCTATGAAAGCTCCCATCCGTGTCGCTGTGACCGGCGCTGCCGGCCAGATCGGTTACTCCCTTCTTTTCCGCATCGCCTCCGGTGCGATGTTTGGTCCTGACCAACCCATCGTCCTCCAACTCATCGAAGCCCCCATCGAG
>PNKG01000145.1 GCA_013822585.1 Opitutus sp.
AAGCTCACGGAACACCAAGCACCTAATCCGACTCCCACCGGGCTCCAATCCCGTTTATCGCCGTTCATGGACGACCAAAAACCCGCCAACGAAAGCAACGAAGCCGGTCTCAACAAAATCGACCTGTCCCAGTTGCAAGACTTCACCTTCGGCACGCAGTGGACCGAGGTTAAACAAACCGGGTCCGGCGGGGGCGGGCGGCGGGAGCGCGATTTCGATCGCGGCGAGCGCCGCGAGCGTCGGGATGATGGCGGCAATCGCGGTCCCGGCGGCCCGGGCGGCCCGCGCGACCGTCGCGGTTTCCGCAAGCCCGCCGGCCCGCCGGCGACCGAGGGTGGGCAATCCGCCCAGCGTCCGCCGATGGGCGACCGTCCCGAGCGTCCCATGGGCGATCGTCCGCCGCGCGGCGAGGGCTTCCGCGGTGGCCCGCGGCGCGACTTCCGGGGCGGCCCGGGCGGCGAGCGCGGCGGTTTCCGCGGCGGCGAGCGCCGCGACTTCGGCGACCGTCCGCCGATGGAGCGCGGTCCCTACGTCAGCCCGTATTTCACCTGCACGTGCTACCCCGAGGACGTCGGCTTCGCCGCGATGGTGAAGGCCGTGCGCGCCTCCTGCCGCACCTTCCAGCTCTTCGAGATCACGAAGGCCGTGCTGGAAAAGAACGACCGCTTCGTCGTCGTCATCCAGCGCAAGCCCGCCGAGCAGCCCGCCGCCCCCGCCGAGGGCGAGGCGGCCGCTGCGGCCCCGGCCAAGCCCGGCCCGCTCTTCATGACGATGCCTGACCACCTGCCGTTCGACACGGAGGAGGCCGCCGTCCAGCACGTGCTCAAGCACCACCTCGCGAACTTCTTCGAGGCGCAGGACGTGGAGATCGAGGCCCCGAAGGGGAATTTCCCGATCATCAACAAGTGCGGCATCACCGGCGAGCTGCTCGGCCCGCCGAATTACCACAAGTATCAGCAGATCCTCCAGCAGCACCACGCCACCCGCCTCGGCCGCATGCCGTTCGAGAAGTTCCGCGACTCGATCGTCTCGGCGCGCGAACCCGAGGTCATCCAGCAGTGGCTGGACAAGATGAAGAAGGTCACGCGCTACACGTGGAAGCCCCAGCCGGCGAAGCAAGCTCCCGCTCCGGCCGCGCCGGCTGTGCCCGCCGCCGAGGCTGCCCCCCCCGCCGAAGCCGCGGCTGCGGCAGAGACACCGGCTCCCGAGGCGGCGCCCGCCCCGGCCGGCCCGAGCTTCGATTCCCTCGACGAGGCGCGCGCCCACCTGCTCGCCAACGCGAAGGAGAAGGTCGTGCGCGCCGTCGAGAACGTCCGTTTCCACGGCAAGCACATCGAGAAGCTCCCGCCCGGGGAAATCAAGCGCGCCGTCGAGGGCCACGTGGAGCGCCAACGCCGCTTCCCGCTCGACACCGCCAACGCGCTGCGCGGCCGCCTGCGCCGCGAGGGCTTCACCATCTTCAAAAAAGGCTCGCGCGGCGTCTCCTACGTCTGCGCCGTGAAGCGCCGCTTCCGCGTCCCCGGTCAGGTGTTCTCCGAGACGATCGGCGCCCTGATCGACTTCATCGAGAGGAACCCGATGCTTGCGATGAAGGAACTCCCGCAGAAGTTCCTCGGCATCGACCTTGCGGCGGCTGTCACGGCCGCGCCCGCCCCGGCCGAGGGCAGCACGCCGTCGCAGGCGCCGTTCGCCGCGCTCGCGCCCGAGCAGGCCGAGAAGCTGCGCAAGATGAACAACGATCTGCGCTGGCTCGTCATGGAGGGCTACGTCACCGAGTTTTCCGACGGGAAGCTCTACGCTGCGCCGCCGATGGTCCCGCAGGCCGCGAAAAAGGCCGACGAGCACGGCGAGGAGCACGACCCGGTCGACTTCCCGGAGGCGCCCGTTTCCGCCGAGGCTGCAGCAGCACCTGTGGCTGAAGCGAGCGGTGAGCCCGCCGAGTCTGCCGCCGCCGAGCCGGCCCCCGCGGCGGAACCGCCCCCGCCGGACACGCCGGCGACGGAAGCGCCCGCGGCCGACGCAGCTCCGGTCAGCGATCCGGAGACGCCCGCCGAGGACCCACCGAAGACGGAGCCGCCCGCCGCTACCTGAGTCCGCTGAGGCGCCGCGTTCATCGGCCACACGGGTTCGGGAAAATCCACGCTCGCGCGGCGCATCGCCGCCGAGAGCGCCGCGGTCGTGCTCGATCGCGCGCGACCGCGGGTGCCGCACCAATGGAAGTCGAAGGAGGCGCAGGACGCCCACCTCGGCTGTCTGCTCGGCTGGGTGCGCGCCTCCCATCAGCGCGACGGCGTGCTCCCGCTTGTCGGGCACCGGGCGATCTACGACCAGCTACGCCGGACCGAAGCGCGAGATCACCGATCCCGCTCCGGCATGGTAGCCGCCGACCGCCGGGCGCGGGCCTCTCATGGAGGGCGCGGCGACTGCCGCGCCGTAGATGCACGAAGCCGGCGAGACTTTCGCGGCGCGGCGGCAGCTGCGCCCTCCATCGTTTCATCCCCGGTGCGGTCGGGTTGCCTCACTGCAGCCGCACGCAGTGCCTGTCGCCCTCGACGATAGACAGCGTGAGGTGCAGCGCGTTCGCGGGAATCCAGCCGGCGATCTTATCCGGCCATTCGACGGCCAGCACCCACGGGCTGACGAGAAATTCGTCGAGCAGGAGCGACTCGACCTGCCGTTCGTCTTCCAGCCGATAGGCGTCGAGGTGCACGAGCGTGCGGCCGGCGCCCCGGTGGACGGAATAGATGGCGAAGGTCGGGCTCGTGACCTGCTCGTGCACGCCGAGGCCCCGGGCGAGCCCCTGCACGAAGGTGGTCTTGCCCACGCCCATGTCGCCGTGGAGCGCGAGCGTGGTGTCGGGCGGCAGGGTCGCGGCGAACTCGGCCGCGAGGGCGCGTGTCGCCTCGGCCGAGCCGGTCGTGATGCCGGCGCACAGCCTAGCGGAGATGTTCATAGCCGCGGTAGTCGAGCAGGCGCACCGCGCCGGCCGGCATGGCCTCCGTGCGCGCGAAGAAGCCGATCTTCGTGAGACGCACCCGGGGGAAGCGCTTCGCCCAGGCGCGGCGGAATTTCTCCTCGTCCGCGCGGTGGCGGACGACGATGAGCAACTCGTAGTCCTCGCCGTCGCCGAGCGCATGGAAGAGCGGGGTTTGCCGCGTCTGCCCGGCGCATTTTTTCGCCGCGGGGCGGATCGGGATCGCCCTCGCGCAGATGGCCGGGGCGAGGCCGGCCGGGGTCAGCGAGTCGAGGTCCTTGGCGAGGCCGTCGCTCACATCCATCATCGCGCGGACTTCGCTGCGCTTGGCCAGCCAGGCGCCTTCGGCGAGCCGCGGGGTGAATTTGCTATGGCGCCCGAGCAGCGAGCCGCCGAGCGCGCCGGTCACGTAGATGCGGTCGCCGGGCCGGGCGCCGCCGCGGGTGACGACGCGCGGGCCGACCGCTTCGCCGTGCAGGGCGAGGAACGCCCCGAAGAATCCCGCCGGCGCCTGCGTGATGTCGCCGCCGACGACCTTGACCCGGAACTTCCGCGCCGCCGCGGCGAGGCCGAGGTAGAAGTCGCGCAGCCAGGCCGTGCTCGTGTCGGCCGCGAGCGCGAGCGAGAGCACGGCCGCCACGGGGCGGCCGCCCATCGCGGCGATGTCGCTCAGGTTGCGCTTGAGCAGCTTGGCGCCGACGGCGCGCGGCGGCACGGTGTCGTCGAAATGCCGGCCGTGGATCACCGGGTCGGTGGTGATGAGCATCGGCCGGCCCGACGAAGGCACCACCGCGCAGTCGTCGCCGATGCCGAAGGGTGCGCGGGGCGAGGCGTCGCCCAGCCAGCCGCGGATCTCCGCGATCAGGCGCCGCTCGCCGAGGGCGGCGACGGATCTCGCGCGGAGGGGGGTGAAGATCTTCATGCGCTCGGCAGGCCGGAGAGGATGACGACGGTCGTGTTCAGGTTGAACAGGGCGTGGGCGAGGATCGGCACGCGGATGTCGCCCGAGTGCTCGTAGGCCAGCGCGAGCGCGGCGCCAAGCAGGCCGAGCGGGACGAAACCCGCCCAGTTGCCGTGCATCAGACCGAACAGCGCTCCGCTGGCCACCAGGGCAATCGGCCGGCCGAAACGCTGCCGGCAGTAGCGGAAGATCACGCCGCGGAAGAGCAGCTCCTCGTTGATCGGCGCCACGATGCAGGCCACCACGAGCAATGCGATCAGCACCGCCGGTGATTTCACCGCGCCAAAGATCGCGATGAGGTCCTGCGGCGCATCGGGCAGGCCGAGCGCGCGAAGGAGGGTGTTCCAACCGTAACTGGAGATCGCGAGGACCGGCAGGGCGAGCAGGAGGGTGGTCGCACCGTTCCAGATCAGCGAGCGCAGGCCGAGCCGGTGCGGGGCGGGGCCGGGCGGCGGCCTGGCCCCGTAATCGGAGAAGGCGAAGCGCCGGGCGGCGCCGAACAGCGGCCAGCCCAGCAGGGCCACGGCGTGAAACCCGAGGCCGTAAGCCACGACTTCGAGGCCCGTGCGGTCGGGCATACCGGCGATGACCGGGCCGAGCAGCCGCATGGCCGCGCCTTGGCCGATGGTGCCGCACAAGAATATGCCCAAGGCGAGCAATACGGCTTCGGGGCCGGTGATTTCCCAGTGCCGGATGCGGTTCTGGCCGAACAGCGAGACGCGCAGCTCGGGGATCGCCACGGCGCGCGCCAGCACCCACGCGCCGATGAGCAACATCAGCAGCTCGATGGTCCCGATGACGACTTGGTGTGGCGCGAACGGCATGGCCGCCCACTGAAACGGGTTCGCCGGGCGAGGGGAAGCCCGGAAAGGACTCGGCTCAGGCCACGATCCGGCCGTCGGCGAACACGACCTTGCCGCCGACGATGGTCGTCTTCACCCGGCCGGTCAGGCGCTGGCCGTGCCACGGCGAATTGCGGCTCTTCGACTGGCCCTTGGTGGCGTCGTAGGTCCACGGCTCGAGCGGATCGAAGAGGCAGACGTCGGCGGTGGCTCCGGGAGCGAGCGTGCCCGCGGGGAGCTTGAGGATGTTCGCGGCGCGGCGCGTCATCAGGTCGATGACGCGGGGGAGCTTGAAACGGGCCTCACCCACGAGCACGTCGAGCGTGACGGCGAGCGCGGTTTCGAGGCCGAGGATGCCGTTGGGGGCGAAGTCGAACTCGCGGTCCTTCTCGTCCGGCGAGTGCGGCGCGTGGTCGGTGCCGATGCAGTCGAGCGTGCCGTCCTTTAGTCCCGCAATGATGGCCTGCCGGTCCGCCTCGGTGCGGAGCGGCGGGTTCATTTT
>PNKG01000146.1 GCA_013822585.1 Opitutus sp.
CCAGGAGATCGGCGAAGCCTTCGGCGGCCGCGACCACGGCACCGTCATCCACGCCATCAAGACCGTGGAAAACATGATGGAGACCGACGACTCCGTGCGCGGCAGCGTCGACTTCCTCAAGGCGCAGCTCTCCAAGTGACCCTTTCGTCAGAGACACACCCCTGACCGCAACCGCAGGCCCGGCGAAAGCCGGGCCTGCCGCTTCGGGCGAGCCGGCTTGTGCCCGGCACGCCCTCCGTCGACACTGCCGCGTGCCCCTCACCCTCCAAAGCGACACCGCCCCGCTGCGCCGCGTCATCGTCAAGGGCGCGGCGGAAGCCTTCGCCTCCCCCGCCCGCCTCGCCGCCGAATGGCAGCCCCTCAACTTCACCGCCTGCCCCGACTTCGCCGGGGCCGGCGCGGAATCGGACGCCTTCGCCGCGCTGCTGCGCCGCCTCGGCGCCGAGGTGCTTGCCCTGCCCGCAGAGCCCGGACAGAGCATCGACTCGATCTACGTGCGCGACGCCGCGGCCGTCTGCGCGCGCGGCCTCATCCTCTGCCGCATGGGCAAGGCCAACCGCCTGGGCGAACCGGCCGCCCTGCGCCGCGCCGCCGAAGCCCGGGGATTGCCGATCGCCGGCGAGATCGCCGCCCCCGGCACGCTCGAGGGCGGCGACGTGGCCTGGGTGGACGAGTGCACCCTCGCCGTCGCCCGCGGCTATCGCACCAATGACGAGGGCATCCGCCAACTGCGCGCCCTGGCCGGCCCGGAGGTCGAAGTCGTCACCGTGCCCCTGCCGCACCACCGCGGACCGACGGACGTCTTTCACCTGATGTCGGTCTACTCGCCACTCGCGCCCGACCTCGCGTTGGTGCACTCGCCGCTCATGCCGATCCCGTTCCGCGAGCTGCTGCTCGCCCGCGGCCAGCGCCTCGTCGAGGTGGCGCCGGAGGAATTCGGCACGCTCGGCTGCAACGCCCTCGCCGTCGCCCCGCGCCGGATCGTGCTCGCCGCCGGCAATCCCCGCACGCGCGACCGCCTGCGCGAGGCCGGCTGCGAGGTCCACGAATTCGCCGGCGCCGAGATCGCCCTGAAGGGCGGCGGCGGCCCCACCTGCCTCACCCGCCCGCTCTGGCGCGACGCCTGAACAGTTGAAATTGCCCGGCGAGAGCCTACCCTGAACACGATTTTCCCATGACTCTCACGCCCGAACAAAAAGCCGCCGTCTCGTCCTGGGTCGCAGCCGGCGACAACCTTTCCGCCATCCAGAAGAAGCTCAGCGAACACTTCCAGCTCTCGCTCACTTACCGCGACGTGCGCTTTCTCGTCGACGACCTCAACCTCGAACTGAAGGACCCCACGCCCAAGGTCGACGCCTCCGATGTCACCAAGGCCGCGCCTGCTGCGGGCGGGGTGCCCTCACCCCGCACCACCGCGCCTGAGAAAAAGGGCATGCTCGACAAGCTGAAGGAGAAGGTCGGCCTTGGAGAAGCCAACGACGACGAGGACGAACTGCCCGCGGAGGATTTCCCGGACGAGGAGCCGATGCCGGCTCCCGGAACCCCCGCCGCCGCCGGCGGCGTCAGCGTCGATCTCGACCGCGTGGTGCGCCCCGGCGCCGTCGTCAGCGGAACAGTCGCCTTCAGCGATGGTGTCTCGGGCAAATGGGCTCTCGACCAATACGGCCGCCTGATGCTCGACACCGGCCAGCCCGGTTACAAGCCGAGCGCGCCCGACGTGCAGGCCTTCCAGCGCGAGCTGCAACTCCAGCTCCAGCGCCACGGATTCTAGGCGCGCAACGCTTCCCGGACAAACCGCGGCGGCCTCGGGTCTCCCCCTCCGTTGGAAGGCCCGGCTGCCGCCGGGCTGTGGATTGGCGCCCCGTTTTCACTCCGGCGAACCCGCGGCACTACAAACGCGCCCTTTGACCGCGCCGCCGCGGCTCGTAACCTCTCCGCGTCCGGCGGACACCCCGCCCGTCGGCGTCAATCCCACGCAAGGAGGCTCCATGCACAAATGGCGTCAACGGCTCGCCTGGACGGAAGCCCACCCGAAGGTCTGGCTCGATCTGGTCCGCATCTACATCGGCCTCGGACTCTTCGTCCGCGGAGTGCTGCTCATCACCAACCAAGGCGGTGATTTCGTGAGCGCGGCCATCACCCGCACCGGCGAATCCTGGCTGCTCTCCGCCGCGCTGCTGCACTACGTGTCGCTGGCCCACCTGATCGGCGGGGCGATGCTGATCTTCGGCATCCTGACCCGTATCGGCGCGCTCGTGCAGCTGCCGATCCTCGCGGGCGCGGTCCTCTTCGTGCACCGGGGCGAGGGTCTGATGGCCGCGGGACAATCCTTCGAGTTCGCCGCGCTCGTCCTGTTCCTGCTGACGGTCGTCGCGATCGCGGGTCCGGGCCCCGTCTCGGTCGACGGCGAATCGCGCCCGCCCGCCCCGGCCCCCGCCCCCCACGACGAGAACCTCGACGGGATACATTGAGCGGAACGCCGGCCTCCGCACGCCTCATGCGCCCAGCATCCGGCGGAACTCCGCCTCGTCGATCACCGGCACGCCGAGTTCCCTGGCCTTGTCGAGCTTCGATCCGGCCTCCTCGCCCGCGAGCACGTAGCTCGTCTTCCTGCTCACGCTGCCGCTGGCCTTGCCGCCGGCCGCCTCGATCATGGCCGTCGCCTGTTCGCGCGAGAGCATGGGCAGCGTGCCGGTGAGCACGAAGACCTTGCCGGCGAACACGCTGCCCGTGGCCGCCGGCGCGGCGGGCTCCAGTCCGGCCGCGATCAGCTCGCGCACCAGCCGCCGATTGCTCTCGTCGGACAGCCACGCGTGCACCGCCGCGGCGGTCTTCTCGCCAAAGCCCTCCACGCGGATCAACTCGTCCTCGCCCGCCACCAACAGCGCTTCGAGCGATCGGAACGTCCGCGCGAGCTCCTTCGCCGCCGCGGCGCCGACCTGCGGGAGGCCGAGGCCGTTGATCACGCGCCACAGCTCCGCGTTCCGCCGCGCCGCGATGGCCGCGATCAGGTTGCCCGCCCAGACCTCGCCGGACTTCTTCAACGGCAGCAGGTCCTCCAGCTTCAGGCGGAACAGGTCCGGGATCGTGCGGATCAGGCCCTGCTTGAGCAGCAGGTCCACGATCTCCTCGCCGAGACCGTCGATGTCGAGGCAGCCCTTGGAGGCGAAATAGGCGATGCGCCGGCGCACCTTCTCCGGGCAATCCGGGTTTGGGCAGCGCCAGGCCACCTCGCCCTCCGCGCGCACGGCCGCCGTGTGGCACACGGGGCATTTTTTCGGAAACGCATAGGCGCGGCTGTCCGCCGGGCGTTTGTCGGTCAGCACGGCGACGACCGCCGGGATGATCTCGCCGGCCTTTTCGATCAGCACCGCGTCGCCCACGCGCACGTCCTTGCGCGCGATCTCGTCGGCGTTGTGCAGCGTGGCGCGCTTCACGGTCGTGCCGGCGAGGAAGACCGGCGCCAGCTCCGCGACCGGCGTGAGCACGCCGGTGCGGCCGACCTGGATGGCGATGTCGCGGACGCGCGTCTCGGCACGGTCGGGCGCGAACTTGTAGGCGCAGGCCCAACGCGGCGAGAGCTTGCGCGCCGCCTCGGCCTGGCCGCTGGCATCCGCTCCGCGGAAGCCGATCTTCTTGTGCCGCTGCTGCCCGAAGGAATCGAGTTTCACCACCGCGCCGTCCGTGCCGTAGGCGAAGCCGCGCCGCAGCCCGTCGAGTTCGCGGATGGCGGCCCAGACGGCGTCGATGCCGCGCACCGCCCAGAATTTTTCCACGACCGGCAGGCCCCAGGCTTGGAGCTGCGCCTGCAATCCCGTCTGCGAATCGACCACCTCCGGCTCGCAGTGGCCGAGGCCGTAGAGGACGATCTCCAGGCGGCGGCCGGCCACGAGCCGCGCGTCGAGCTGCTTGAGCGTGCCGGCGGCGAGGTTGCGCGGGTTGGCGTAGGGTTCCTCGCCGGCCTCCTCCTGCTGCTGGTTGATGCGCCGGAATTCCTCCTCGGTCAGAAAAACCTCGCCGCGGATCTCGACCACGTCGGGAGGCAAACGACCCTTGAGCTCGTGCGGCAGCCCGCGGATGGTGCGGACATTGGCCGTGACGTCGTCGCCCTCCTCGCCGTCGCCGCGCGTGACGGCGCGCGTCAGGCGGCCCTGCTCGTAGGTCAGGCTGACGGCCACGCCGTCGATCTTGGGCTCGACGGTGTAGGCGAGGTCCTCGGTCTCGAGCGCCTTGGCGAGGCGGGCGTGGAAATCGCGCAGCTCGGCCTCGTCGTAGGTGTTGTCGAGCGTCATCATCGCCATCCGGTGCTTCACGCGGGCGAAGCCCTCGGCGCGTTCGTCGCCGATCGACTGCGTGGGCGATTCATCGGTGATGAACTGCGGGAACTCGCGCTCGAGGTCGGCGAGGCGGCGCTTGAGCCGGTCGAACTCGAAGTCCGCGATCTCCGGCCGCGACCGGTCGTAGAGGCGCTGGTGACGGGCGACTTCCTCGCGCAGCTCGGCGATGCGTTTCTGGGCCTCGGCGGGTTTCATGCGGCGTCGCGATTTGGCGGCAATGCGCCGGACTTTTCAACCCGGCTCTTTGACCCGAGTGCGAGGAACCGCCGGTAGCCCGGCCACGCGGCGTAAGCCGCAACTGCGACCGCCGCCCCGAGCGTGTCGGCGACCCAGTCGGCCACCTCGACGCTGCGGCCGGGAGTGAAGCTCTGGTGCCACTCGTCCGTCGCCCCGAAGACCGACACCGCCAGCACCGCGACCCACACCTGCCGCGGCGCGAACCCGTTGCGCACGACCAGCGTGGCCAGCAGCCCGAAGACGAGGAAATGCACGCCCTTGTCGGCCCCGGGAAACCACGGTGCGGGCATCTCGCTCCGCCCGGATGCGCCGACGATGGCTCCGGCCAACAGCAGCGGCCAGAGCCAGCCGCGCCAGCCGTGTTGCCGGGGAATTGTCATGCGCCAGCCTAGCCGTCGGGGCCACCAGGGCCTCAAGCGAAAAGCCGCCCCGACCTCGCGCGCATGAGCCGCATTTCCTGCGCAGTCTTCGTCAAATAATACCAGCGGGCAACGCTTGCGGGCGCAATCATCCGGCCCCAACCTTCCGGGCATGACTTCCCTGCTCACCGACCGCGGCCTGCTTTGGATCGCGACCGCGCTCTACCTGGGCGGATTCGTCGTGGGCTGCATCCAGTTGCTCCTCCGGCGCTCCAAGAAGCTGACCGACCGCACCTTGCTGGTGACCCTCCTCGCCTTCGGCC
>PNKG01000147.1 GCA_013822585.1 Opitutus sp.
GGCACGCCGCCGGCGGCGTCGCGCAACTCGCGGCGCACGGTGTCGATGAATTCCTGGCGCGTGACGTTCGCGCCCGCCGCGGCGCGGACGTGGAGGAAGATGTTGCTCTGGAAACCCTGCGCGAACGGCACGTAGACCACGCCATTGCTGCTGTCGCCGAAGAGTTCCCACTTCGTTGCGGGGACGATGCCGACGATCTCGAGCGTCGTTTCGCCGGGGCGCTTCAGGATGGTCTCGTTGGCTCCGGTGCTGGAGCCGCCGCCCCCGGCGGCGGTGGGGGCGCCGCGTTCGGCGAACTGAATGCGTTGGCCGAGGGCGTCGCCTTCGGGCCAGAGCTTCCTGGCGAGCACTTCGTCGATGATGGCGACGGCGGGCGCGCCCGAGTGGTGCGACTCGGCGACGGAGAACACGCGGCCGCGCCGCAACGGCACGCCCATCGTGGAAAAGTAATCGGCGCCGACGCTGTTCCAACGGGCGTTGAAGGCGAGGCCCTCGGCCGCGGTCGCGGGCTTGGAGTCGGGCGCGGGGTTCACGCCGGCGCGCTGGATGTTGCGGGTGATCGTGACCATCCCGAACGGCACGATCGAGCCGATGCCGGCCGACTGCACGCCCGGCAGGGAAGCGAGGCGCTCGGAGGCGGCGCGGTAGAGCGGCAGGGCGCGCTCCTGAGTGTAGCCGCCGAGGCTGGCATCGAGTTCAACGAGCAGCGTGTCGTCGGCGCGGAAGCCCGTATCGAGGCTGCCGGCGGCCACGGCGCCGCGGATGAAGAGTCCGGCGGCGACGAGCAGACCGAGCGAGAGCGCGAGCTGCACGACGACGAGCGGATGGCGCGGCAGCCAGCGGGCGCGGCGCGACGGCGCGTCCTCGCCGGCCTGTTCCTTGAGGTCGGTGAGCATGTCGGTGCGCGAGAGCCTGAGCGCGGGTCCGAGGGCGAAGAACACCGTGGCGAGTGCGCAGAAGCCGAAGGTGGCGGCGAAGAGCGCGGGGTTGGTCGCGCCGTGGAAGAAGAGTCCGAGCGGCGCCATGGTGCCGACGGTCTGCATGAGGCCGGTGGTGGACCAGGCTCCGAGAAGGAAGCCGAGCGTGCCGCCGCCGAGCGCGAGGAGGAAGCCCTCGGTGAGCAGCTGGCGCACGATGCGCGCGCGGCCGCCGCCGAGGGCGAGGCGGATGGCGAACTCCCTGCGGCGGGCCGTGCCGCGGGCGAGGAGCATGTTGGCGAGGTTGAGCGAGGCGATGAGCAGCACGATGCCGGACATGGCGATGAGCGTCGTGCCGAGGACGCCGAGGATGGATTCCTCGGACGGGGCATTGCTGGTGCTCAGGCGCGGGAGGGCACGGGTGGTGAAGGTCTGGTCCTTGTGCTCGACGGGGAACTGCGCCTTGAGGCGGTTGGCGAGCGTCCTCAGTGCCGGTTCGGCGGTGGCGCTCGTCTGGCCGGGCTTGAGGCGGCCGACGAGGAAGAGGTTGTGGGCGTCGGCGCGCTCGAGGGAGCGCTGGGCGGTGGCGTCGAAGTCGTTCGAGAGCAGGTCGTAGACGCCGAGCGGGAAGTAGATCTCGGGTCCGAAGAGCATGATCGTGCCGCTGAACCCCTCGGGCGCGATGCCGACGATGGTGAAGGGGCGTTCGTTGACGCGCACGACCCGGCCGACGAGGTCGGGCGCGAAGTTTTCGCGTTTCCACAGATTGTAGCTGGCAATCGCGACGGGCACGGCGGCGCCGGGCTTTTCCTCCTCGCGCGTGAAGGCGCGGCCGCGCAGGAGCGGCACCTGGAGGGTGGAGAAGTAATTCGCGCTCACGATCGCGCCAAAGGTGCGGCGCGTGCCCTCGCCCTCGCCGATGCCGACGATGGTAAGGTTGTGGGCGAGGACGTCGGTGAACACCGGGTTCTCGGCGCGGATCGATTCGAAGGCCGGGTAGGAGAACATCCGGAAACGCTGCGGGTTCTTCTCGTCCTGCGTGTAGAGCTGCACCACCTGCTGCTCGGCCGGCCAGGGGCGCGGGCTGAACACCAGCTCGTGCACCAGGCTGAAGATGGCGGTGTTCACGCCGATGCCGAGGGCGAGCACGGCGATGGCGGCGGCGGTGAAGGCGGGGGACTTGGCGAGCAGCCGGAGGGAGAAGCGGATGTCGTGCAGCAACGGGGTCATGGTCGGCAGGTCTATGCGGGTCAGCACACGTGGCGGGGCGAGGAAGTTGCAGAAACGACACAGGCGGCCCGGGGGCCGCCTGCGAAGGGATCGGGCCGGTTCATTCGGCGCGCAATGCGGCGGTGGGGCTGACCGCGGTGGCACGGTGAGCGGGCAGGAAGCAGGCGAGGAGAGTGGTGGAAGCGAGGAGCAGCGTGGAGGTTCCCAGCGCCAGCGGATCCCAAGGCGGCACTTGGAACAGCACGCCGGCCAACACCTGACCGACGAGCAGGGAAAGCACGAGGCCGACGGCGGTGGAGAACGCGATCTGTTGCGCGCCCTGCTTCATGATGAGGGCGAAGATGTCCGAGCGGTCGGCGCCGATGGCCATGCGGATGCCGATCTCGCGGGTGCGGCGCTCGACGGCGTAGGCCTTGACGCCGTAGATGCCGACGACCGCGAGGAGGAGGGCGATGGCGCCGAACACACCGAACAAGACGGCTCCGAGGCGGATGGCCCAGAGCGTGATGGTTTTCTCGGTCTGGTCGGCATAGGGAGAGATGTTGAGGATCGGCGCCGAGGGATCGGCCGCGCGCAACTGCTCGCGCAGGGTCGGGACGAAGCCGACCGTCGCTCCGCGGTCCAGGTTTTGCAGGCGGACCATCAGGTAGCCGCCGGCCGTGAAGCTGTGCGCGAGGGGCACGTAGAGCCGGAAGCGGGGTCCGGGCGAGTCGGTGACCTCGTGACGGTGCCGGGAGACGATGCCCACGATTTCCATCTCGGCCGGCGAGCCGTCCGTCGGGGGCTGGGTGTAGCGCACGCGCTGGCCGAGCGCATCGCCGTTCGGGAAGAGTTTCTGGGCCATGCCCTCGTCGACGATGCACACTCGCGGGGAGTTCTTGTCCGTCGATTCGACGGCGGTGAAAGCGCGCCCCTGCAGGAGGCGGACGCCGATGGAGTCGAGGTAGCCGTCGGTGACGGCGGTGAAGATGCCGTTCGCGCCGGGGAGGGGGGCCTTGGGGTCGGTCGTGACCGGCACCGGCACGTTGGCCGGCATGATCCGGGCCGTGTTTGTGATGCTGCCGTAGGGGATGAGCGACGAGAAGCCGGCGGACTTCACGCCGGGGTAGGCGCGCACGCGCTCGAGGAGGCGCTGCTGGCGGGCGGCGGCCTCGGTGGCCGGCGTGTTGATGAGGGAATAATCGATTTCGGCGAGCACCGCGCCGCGGGTTTCGAAGCCGGTCGAAAGCGAACCGGCCTTCAGCGCGCCGCGGAAGAACAGGCCGCCCGAGAACAGCAGCACGAGCGAGAGCGTCATCTGGGCCATCACCAGCAGATGACGGCCGGCGAAAAAGCGGTTGAACCGGCCGGTGGCGGCGGTGTCGCCGGACTGGGCCTTGAGGTCGTGGACGAGGTCGGCCCTGGTGGATTTGAGCGCGGGGCCGAGGCTGAACATCACCGTGGCGACGAGGCAGAAGAGGAAGGTGGCGGCGAGGGCGGTGGTGTCGGGCGTGAGCGTGCTGGTCAGCGCGATGTTGAAGGTCGAGAAGACATTGCTGAACGAGGTTTCGAGCAGGGTGTTGGACCAGTAGCTGAGGCCGACGCCGAGCGCGCCGCCGAGGAGGGCGAGCACGAGGCCTTCGACGAGCAACTGGCGGACGACTTGCCAGCGGGTGGCGCCGATGGCGAGCCGCACAGCCATCTCGCGGGCCCGGGCGGTGCCGCGGGCGAGGAGCATGTTGGCGAGGTTGAGGGAGGCGATGAGGAGGACGACACCCGCCATGGCGACGAGCAGCGTGCCGAGGAGGCCGATCGGGCCGTCGCCGCTCGGCGTGGTGCTGATGTTGAACTTGCTCGGCTCGGTGAGCTGGACCTCGCGGACACCCAGGCTGTCGGGGGGTTGGATGGACTGCAGGCGCTGCTCCAGCACGGCCAGACGGGGTTTGGCGGAATCAAGGGTGAGGCCGGTCTGAAGCCGTCCGACGAGGTTGAGCGCGTAGAGCTTGGGAAGGTTGAGGTCGCGGATATCCGAGTCGTTGAACGCGCCGCTTATTTCCGCATACGCGCCCAGGGGGAGGTAGGCTTGCGGGGCGAAAGCAGCGCTGACGCCGGAGAAATTTTTCGGAGCCACGCCGATGACCGTATACGGCCGGTCGTTGACCCGAAGTGTGCGACCGACGATGTCGGGACGCCCTCCCAGGCGTTGCCAGGAGGAGTGGCTGAGCACGATGGCCGGGATCTTGGAATTTGGACGGGTTTCCTCCGCGTTGAAGAAGCGGCCCAGATGCGGACGGGCGCCCAGCAGGCGGAAAAACTCCTCGGAAACGATGACGACGAAGCTGCGGCGCACTTCGCCTGCCTCTTGGGAAATCCCGGCCAGGCCGAAACTCAGCGCGGCGACGTCGGCGAAGACCTCCTTGTTCTCGCGGAGGACGTTGAACTCGGAGTGGGAGAACTGGCGGTAGTCGCGGGTGGCATCCTTGCGGGCGGTGTAGAGGTTCACGACCTGCCCGGGCTTTTCCAACGCGAGGGGTCTGAACAGCAGGCTGTTGACGATGGAAAAGATCGCGGAGTTGACGCCGATGGCGAGGGCCAGGGTGGCGACGGCGACGGCAGTGAAGCCGGGGGTTTTAAGCAGGAGGCGGAACGCGAGTTTTAGATCGTGCATGAAGGAATCCGTGGGGGGTGTGGCGAAGGCGTTGCGGTGGCAGGATGGCGCCGCAGTGACCACACAGGTCGGAGCCGGGAAGTCGCAGGAAATTCCCGGGCAGACTCACTCTATTCGCAGCGCCTCGGTGGGGTCGATGCGGGTGGCGCGCCAGGCGGGAATCCAGCTGGCGAGCAGACCGATGGCGAGCAGCACCAGGGCGACCGCGGCCAAGCTCAGCGGGTCGAAGGGAGAAACGCCGTAAAGCACGCTGCCCATCAATTTGCCCAAGGCCGCCGCGCCGAACAGGCCGAGGCCGAGTCCGATCGCGGCCAGCTTGAGCCCTTGGGCGAGCATGAGGTTGCGCACCATCGCGGCGGTCGCACCGAGGGCCATGCGCACGCCGACTTCGCGGGTGCGT
>PNKG01000148.1 GCA_013822585.1 Opitutus sp.
CGTCCGCGCAATTGCCGGAGTCGTTGCGGGCGCTGGCCGAGCACCTGTCGAACGCCGAGGAAATCCGCCGAACGGCGAAGCGAGCGCTCATCTATCCCGTGATCGTGCTCGTGGCGGTCGGCGGACTCGTTGTGTTCCTGATCGGCGGCGTGGTGCCCAAGTTCGCGGAAATCTTCGTTTCGCTGCACCTGCAATTGCCCGCGCTCACGCGCGGATTGATCCGCACGAGCGAACTGCTGCGGCAGTTCTGGCCGGTATTCGTCAGCGCACTCGTAGTGGCCTCTTCCCTCGCGGTCGGCGCCACGCGGCATCCGGCGCTTCGGTATGTCCGCGATGCCGCCCTGCTTCGGTTTCCGGTGCTGGGGGAGACGATCCGCTGTCTCGCGGCGGCACGTTTCGCCTCGCATTGCCGGCTGCTGCACGAGGCCGGGGTTCCGCTCCTCGAATCGCTGAAGAGCGGCGCCGAGCTCATGAACCACGCGGTCCTCGCGCGGCAATTGCTCGCCGCGCGGGAAGGCGTGGCGGTGGGGCGTCCCCTGTATGCGTCGCTCCCGCCGCGCCATGCCTTCCCGGGATTTCTCATCCCGGCACTCAAGGCCGGCGAAACTACCGGGCAGCTCGGGCTCGCGCTGCAGCACATCGAAACCTACGCGGCGCGGAGAGCGAAGGAACGGCTGGCGACCGCGCTGGCGCTGCTGGAGCCCACACTGCTCGCCGCGCTCACCGCCGTGGTCGGGCTCATCGCGCTCTCTTTCTTCCTCCCGCTCTTCTCGCTCCTGGCGGGCATCAACTCCCACTGACCATGCGCACCGATTCTCCCCACGGTTTTTCCCTGCTCGAAATTGTTCTTGTCCTCTTTGTCCTCGGCATTGTGGCGGCGGCCGTCGCGCCGTCGCTGCGCGAAGTGATCGAGCGCGGCCGGCGCGACGCCGAGGCGAAGGCGCTGGACGAACTGGCCACGACCATCGCCTCCACCTTCGAGGCTACCGATCTGAGCGACGACAACGTGGCCGCCTTGCCGGGCACCCTCGGTGCGGCCGACACGGCCACGCGGTTTTCGACTTCCACGAACGCGACGTCGGCCACCATGGCCGGCGCCGACTGGTTTGCCAAGGTGGCGCGGGCGCGTGGAATCACGCCGCAGATCGGTGTCGCTCCCGCGGCGCAGGCGGCGGTCGCGCAGATCGCCTTTAATCCCACGGGCAATCCGCGCTTCCTCATCGCGGCCCCGAGCGAAGCGGGCCGGCAGCGGTTTCTCCTCGTGAGTCTGACGGCGCGCAGCGACCAGCTTGTGCTGCCGGCATATGAGGCGAGCGTCGCCTGGTTCGATGCGCTGTGGAACAATGACTGGGAAAGCCGGACGGCGCAACCGCCCGCCTACTGGTCGGGACGGCTCACGCCGGCCCAGCTCGCCGCCTGGACCGCCGGCAATGGCGGAATGACGTCCGTCTGGCGGCTATGCATCCGGCGGATCGTCCTGCCGAAGTTCACCGTCACGGTGAATAACAACCACGCGACGGACGCCGCGTTCGTTTCGTTCAACAACACCAGCCCCGCGTTCACGGCCGGACCCGGTTCCGGCGCGAGCACGTCGCCCGAGATTCTCGGCGGGCGGCTCATAACCATCAACCGCGGCACCAGCGCGCCCGGCGTCGAGGCGCTCCGTTTCCGGCTCCGCGAAAACGCCACGATCACCGTCCAATGAAACGCATCCTCCTTTCACTCCTGCTTGGTTTCACCGCGGCCCATGCCGCACCGCCCACCACCACCTTCGTGGTCACCAGCCAGACCGTCACGATCCCGGTCGGTGGCTACGTCGTCGATTTCTGGATCAGTTGGTTTTGCGACGACTACCCGCGGTCGAGCGCCCCGGGACGGATCGAGTTGAGGGATGCCGGCGGCAACCTCGTCGGACGGATGACCGCGAGCGCTTACCAGACAACCGGCCTCTCGACCTTCGTCAGCCTCGGCTCGCTTTCGGACGTGAACTGGTGGATGAGCGTCTGGTCGGCAGACGGGGCGCCGGCCGACGGCGGAATCACCGGGCAATGGCACATCACGGGTGTGCCCGCCGGCACGTATACGCTGCGGTTCTTCGAATACGTCACTTGGCAGTCGCCGCTGCATGCAACGACCGTCTGGACAGAGACCGCCTACATCGACGGCCGGCCGGCCGGCTCACCGCCCACCATCTCATGGACTTCTGCACCGGGGAGTGCCGGGAGCGGCCAGTCCTATTCGGTGTCGGCCCACGGTCACGACGACGATGGCGATCTTGCTCAGGTCAACGTTTGGAAAAATGGACAGCCGTTCGCTTTCGCCGGCGGGGGCAATGGCACGGATGGCAACTCGGGCAACGCGACGAGTGATGCCGGACCGCAAACGGTGACGTTCACCGCGCAAGCCGTCGATGCGAGTGGCGCAACCTCGCCCGTGATCACGCACGTCGTCACGATCAACGCGCCGGTCAACAATCCGCCAACGGTAACGTTGATCAGTCCGGGCACCCAAACCGTGACGGCAGGGACCACGCTGACGATCAGCGCGCGGGCGACGGACCCGGATGGGAACCTGAGCGGACACAACCTCGACATCCAGCGGCCGGCGGGTGACTGGAATTTCCAAGGCGGATTTGCCACCGGCGAACCGTATCAGGGCGGACCGATCGGGAATGGCGGCGATTCGACGCGGACCGCGACCTTCACGTTCGCCGATGTGGGCACCTACTACGTCCGCAGCGGCGCCTCCGACGGCAGCGGCTGGTATCACTCCGCGACCGTTGCGATCACGGTCGTGCCAGCCAACCGCGCTCCCACCATCGCCTGGACGAGCACGCCGGGAACGATCGCCAGCGGACAAAGCTATTCGGTCGCAGCGCACGCCCACGACGATGACGGCAATCTGAGCCAGGTGCGGATGTGGAAGAACGGCGCGATCTTCGCAGATGTGCCGACGAGCGGCGCCGACGCCGATGCGAGTCAGGCGAGCACCGACTCTGGACCGCAATCGATCACCTACACGGCCCAATCATTCGATGCAGCGGGCGCGGTTTCCTCGACCATCTCGCAAACCGTGACCGTCACGGCGCCGCCTCCGGCGCAATACACACTGACGACTGCGGCCGGAACCGGCGGCAGCGTCTCGGCGGGTGGAACCTTCACGGCCGGCAGCACGGCCTATGTAACCGCCACCCCCGATGCGGCGCATGACTTCGTCGGATGGAGCGGCGATGGCGCGGGCGCCGCCAATCCGCTCGGCCTCCTCATGGATCGGAACAAGACCGTGCAGGCGAATTTCTCCGTCAAGAGTTTTGTCCTCGCCACCAGCGCCACCGGCGGCGGCGCGGTGACACCGGGTGGAACCTATCCCTACGGCACGCTGCTCACGCTTTCGGGCACGCCCGATGCCACGCATCGGTTTCTCGGCTGGGCGGGCGATGCGAGCGGCACGGCGCCTTCGATCACCGTGCTCGTGGATCGCGCCCTGTGGGTGCAGGCCGTGTTCACCGACAAGACCGGGCAGACGATCTCGTTTGCGCCGCTCGGCAATCAGCCGGTGGGCGGTGCGCCGCTGACCTTGGGTGCCACGGCCTCTTCGGGGCTGCCCGTCACCTACGCACTCGTCAGCGGGCCAGCGACCTTGAACGGCAATCAGCTCACCGTGACCGGTCCCGGCGCCGTGACCGTGCAGGCGAGCCAGCCGGGCGATGGGGAATACCTTCCGGCGCCGAGTGTGACGCGGGCCTTCAATGCGGTCGCGGCAGCCGTGCTCAAATACCGGCCCGCCGGCCGAACGATCCTCCAAGGCAACACAACGAGCGGCGCCACGCCGTTCGTCCTCGAACGACCCTAACCCACCGAATCCATGCGCATTCTCCTGATCCTCTTCCTCGTCACCGCCGTCTCGGCCGCGGAATCGCCGCTCGACTGTCCGGTGCCCGCCCTTCGCTTCGACCATGCGCCGCTCCCGGTCGCCCTGCGCACCCTCGCGCGGGCGAGCGAAACGTCGATCCTGGTGGAGCCCGAATTGACCGGCACGGTCACGCTTGAGCTGCCGGGCGGCAGCCTCCGCCAGGCGCTCGATGCGATCACGGCTCCTTTCGGCTATCATTATGCCCACGAAGCAGGCGGATTGATGATCCGTCGGCGCAAGACCGTGCTCTATACGATCAACTACCCGCAGCTTGTGCGGAGCGGTTCGGGCAGCGCATCGATCACCTTGGGCGGAGCGAACGGCGGAAACGGCACCAACAGCGTAGGCCAGCCGGGTATCGGCACTGCGCAACAGGTGCAGGGGCTGGGCGTCAATGGCGCCGGAAGCGATGCAACCCAGGTGTCCGTCTCCCAGGAAAACCAGAACACCTTCTGGACCACGCTGGAGGCGGAGTTGAAAGCGATGCTCGGCGACGGCGAAGCGCTCGTCCTCAACCGCTTCAGCGGGGTGGCGCAGGTCACGGCCCCGCTCAGCCGGCAACAGATAATCGCCGCCTTCATCGAACTCGTGAACCGGCGGATCACGCAACAGGTGGAAATCGAAGCACGCTTGGTTGAGGTGACCCTCCGCGATGAGCAGAAGCTCGGTGTCGATTGGGATCTCGCCGCAGCCTCGATTGGGCGGCAAGCGACGCTCACGGCGGGTTCGCCGGTCGAGGTGACCGGAGTCGGCGGCGCATTGCTCGGCGCCAACACATTCACCGCGACCCTCGGCTGGGAGAAGGCGACTGCCCTCATCCATGCCCTCAAGGCGCAGGGCGACCTGAAGACCGTGGCGCAGCCGCGTCTGCGGGCGCTCAACAACCAGACCGCGTTCATCAAGGTGGGCGAGGATCGTCCGTTCTTCCGGTTGCAGCAGTCCACGACGTATCAGCAGGGCGGGACCACCGTGCCGGTCAACCAGACGCAGGAAAGCTTTTCGATATCGACGATCACCATCGGCACCATCCTGGCGGTGACGCCGCAGATCGACGGGAACGGGGTCATCACGCTCGACGTGCTGCCCGCGATCACGCGA
>PNKG01000149.1 GCA_013822585.1 Opitutus sp.
AGTGGCGGGCGCCGTCCGTGCGCTCCAGGAGGGCGTGCAGCGCGTCCACTTCATCGACGGCCGCATGCCGCACAGCCTCCTGCTCGAAATCTTCACGGACAAGGGCGTCGGCACGGAAATTGTGCACGGGTGATAGCTGACCTCCTGTTCCCTTCCTCTTTCCTCTTTATCTTTCTCTTTCGTCAGATTTCGGGAGAAAGATCAGGAGAAAGAAGAAAGAGATAGATCCCATCTCCATGAACCAGCCCACCATCGTCCGCACCAACACCGCCGAGCTTTACGACGCGTATGTGATGAAGAACTTCGCGAAGGCCCCGCTCACGCTCGTGCGAGGGGAGGGGGTCTGGGCCTGGGACGACACCGGCAGGAAGTATCTCGACTTCGCCTCGGGCATCGCGGTCAACTCGCTCGGCCACTGCCACCCGGCGTGGGTGGAGGCCATCCGCCGCCAGGCAGGGGAGCTGGTCCACGTCTCCAATCTCTACCGCAACCCGAACTACGGCGAGCTGGCGCGCCGCCTCGTCGGCTATGCCGGCCCCGGCCGCGTCTACCTCTGCAACTCCGGCACCGAGGCCAACGAGGCCCTGATCAAGCTCGCGCGCCTGCACGGCATCCGGAAGAGCGGCGAAGAGGGCAAGTGCTACAAGATCCTCGTCGCGAAGAACGCCTTTCACGGCCGCACCTACGGCGGCATGAGCGCCACGCCGCAGGAGAAGATCCAGAAGGGCTTCCGCCCGCTCGTGCCCGGCTTCGCCGCCGGCGAGCTGAACAACCTCCCGAGCTTCGCCGACCTCGTCGACGACCAGACCTGCGCCATCATGCTCGAGACCGTGCAGGGCGAGGGCGGCGTCATGCCCTGCACCGACGAATTCCTCTGGGGCCTGCGCCAGCTCTGCGACCGGCACAACCTGCTCCTCTTGCTCGACGAGGTGCAGTGCGGCTTCGGCCGCACCGGCACGTTCTACGCCTTCCAGCACTCCGGCGTGCGCGCCGACGCCATCGGCATGGCCAAGGGCATCGCCAACGGCTACCCGATGGGCGCCATCTGGGCCGCCGAGAAGAACGCCGAGCTCTTCACGCCCGGCTCGCACGGCACGACCTTCGGCGGCTCGCCCCTCGCCTGCGCCGCCGCGCTGGCGGTGCTCGACGTGATCGAGCGCGACGACCTCATCCGCAAGGTCGCCGTCAACGGCGCGGCTTGGAAATCCGAGCTCGAGCAACTCGCCGTCGAATTCCCCAAGCAGGTCACCGGCGTCACCGGCCGCGGCTACATGCTCGGCCTGCGCCTGACGAGCGACCCCGCGCCGTATCTCCCGCTTTTGCGCGAAGGCGGCCTGCTCTGCCCGATCGCCGGCGGCAACACCCTCCGCCTGCTTCCGCCCCTCATCGCCACGGCCGAGCACCTCAAGCTCGCCACGGAGATCATCCGCGGCGCGCTGAAGAAGAAAGCGGCGGCCGGCTGACACCCTCGGGGTCTTAACCCCGGGTGGCACGTTCGCTGTGGCGAGGTCAGATCGCTCATGCGCCGCAGCATTTCTTGTATTTCTTGCCGGAGCCGCAGGGGCAGGGGTCGTTGCGGCCGACTTTCGGGGTCTCGCGGCGGTGGGTGAAGGGTTCGCGCGGTTCCAAATCGGACTTTGACAGGTCAGGCGCGGGCGGTGGGGGCGGACTCGGCACGCGGCGCACGCGATGGCGGCGGGTCGGGAACAGTTCGTCGAAGAAGTGCCAGGTCTTCACCTTCTCCCAAGCGTCCGTGAGCGGCGGCGGGAAGCGACGCTCGTCCGCCACGAACGGTCCGCCTTCGGGCAGCTCGGCAAGAACCTCGCCGAGATCGCCGCAGAAGAACGGATCGACCAGCTCGCGCTCGAACAAGGCGGTGATCGTGCCGCGCAGTTCCCACGCGCGCAGGTCGAGCGCGGTGGAGACGATCTGGCCGGCGAAGGTCGCGTCGCTCTCACGAGCGGGATCGAGTGGCAGCTCGCCGGCACGGCGCAGCAGCGCCAGCGCCGTCTCGCGCGGGATCGCGCCGCGCGAGAAGAGCAGCGCAGCGGCGTTGAGCGCGGCGCCGCGGGCGAAGGGCTCGGCGCGTTCGTCGAGCGCGAGGGCCTCGATGGCGCGCCGATCGCCCGGCCAGGTGTCGGCCAGCACGAGATGCGCGCCTTCCGTGATGAAGTCGCCGAGCACGGCGTCGCAGTCGGCGGGCGGCAGACGCAGCAGCGCCACGACGAGCGAATGCACGCCGGCGAGTTTCCAGGCGCCGGCGAGGTAGCAGAGGAAGACCGGCGACGGCCTGCCACGGACACCGGTCCAATTCTGAGGCTCGGCGACGGCTTGGGTCAGGCGGGCCGCCAGCACGGGCGCAAGTGCCTCGCGGTGCGGGGCGGCGGCTTGGAGCGCGGCGGCGACCTTCGCGGGATCGTCCGCGCAGGCATCGTCGATGAGCAAAGCGGGGTTGGGGTCCATTTCGCCGTGACGGTGCGTTGCACGATGCACAACGTCAACGCCGCGGCCCGCTCTGGTGGAGAGCCCGTTGCCGGGCGGCGCTTGATGAGCGCCGCGGCCGGCTCGGCGGCCGCCGACTGCCGCTGCAGGACTTGCTGACGCGCCGCAACACTCACGATGCTTCGACCCGCAGACTACGGAGCCCCGGCAGGCAGGCGCGTCAGCAGGCTGCGAAAGGTCGCGTGATGCCGCGGCAGTTCCGCCGCCAGGGCGATGGCGGCCGCTTCGCGATAGACGTGCACGGCGAGATTGCGCGCCGCGATGATGTCGAACCACGCCGTCTCGTCCTCGATCCAGCCGAGCCGGAAAGACTCGCCGAAGACCTGTCGCGGTCCGGGCGCTTCGAGCCCTTGGGCGCGCACCAGACGTTGAGCCAGTTTCCACGTCACTTCGTAGGCGAGTTCGAAGCGCAGGATGGCAGAGTCGCGATCCCGATCCGAGCCACTGACCGCGTAGGCCGCGAGCGCTTCGCCCCATGAGGCGACGATCCGGGTGGCATCCGCGCGATGCTGCTCAAGCGTGCTCATCGGGCAGAAGGCGCGCGCCGCTGCGCGCGGCGGCGGCGAATTCCGGCGCGACCGAGTCGAAGTCCACCGCGTCCACCGGGCGGACCGTGGGGAGCAGCTCGAGCGCGGTCAGCAGTTCGCGGCGCAACCGGGCGCGCTGCGCGGGATCGCTCGCCCCAATCTCGTAACCGATGTCCAAGTCGGCGTGCGCCGGCACGAGCGGCCAGGAGGGAGCGGCGGAACCGAACAGAAACACCCGCACGTCCCGGGCGGCGAAGCGTGTCGCGAGGTCGTTGAGCGCGTGACGGACGCGCGGGGCGACTGGAACCAACGGACGCATGACGGCAGGGTTGGCGCGGCGTCGCCCACCGTCAACGCCGGGTTTTGACGTGCGGCGGTCAAGTTTGCCCTCGTCCCCGCGCGGCACAGCCTTTAGCTGAAACGTCTTTCATGAGACACTTCCTCAAGGACACCGACTTCACCCGCGAAGAGGTTGCCCAGATTTTCGGGCTGGCCGCGCGCCTCAAGCGCGAGCGCGGGATGCACGACAAGCCGCTCGCGGGGCAGACGTGGGCGATGATCTTTTCGAAGAGCAGCACGCGCACGCGCGTGTCGTTCGAGGTCGGCATCCACGAACTCGGCGGCAATCCGCTTTTCCTCAATCGCAACGACATCCAGATCGGGCGCGGCGAATCGGTCGAGGACACCGCCAAGGTCCTCTCGCGTTTCGTGCACGGCCTCATCGTGCGCACCTACGAGCAGAGCGAGGTCGAGCGCCTCGCGGCGGCGGGCACGATCCCGGTCGTCAATGCGCTGACGGATTTCCTCCACCCGTGCCAGATCTACACCGATGCGTTCACCATGACCGAGCGCTGGGCCGGCAGCGGCGATCGCCTGGCTTCCCTCAAGGGGCGCAAGATTGCCTTCCTCGGCGACACCGCTTGCAACATGGCGTATTCGTGGATTCTGGGCGCGGCGCTCTTCGGCATGAAGATCAGCCTGTCCGGGCCGCAGCAGTTCGCCCCGGGTCCGGAGATCGATACCCAGCTGGCGAAGGACGGCCTGCCGAAGAACTACCATTTCACCACCGATCCGTCCGAGGCGGTGAAGGACGCCGATGTCGTCTACACCGACGTGTGGGTCTCGATGGGCAAGGAGGAGGAGTCGAAGGAGCGCATCCGCGTGATGTCGCCCTACCAGGTCACCGCCAGGCTCTTTGCCGCGGCCAAGCCCGACGCCTATTTCATGCACTGCCTGCCAGCGCACGCCGGCGAGGAGGTGGAGCAGGCGGTGCTCGACAACCCGCGCTGCATCATCTTCGACGAGGCGGAGAACCGCCTGCACGTGCAGAAGGCCATCATGGCCACCCTCGCGCGCGCGCGCGGCTGAATCAATTTTCCAGGATCAGGGTGACGCGGTTCGACTGCGTCTTCCGGAATTTGCCGGCATTGAGATCGCCGTCGTCGAGCCGGGCGTCGATTTCCTCGAGCTGCTGGTCGTCGCAGGTGAAATTCTGGATGGAGATGCCGGCCGTGACGCCGGCCACGTTGCGGTCCCAGTTCCAGCGGCCGCCGATGGCGGTCGCCGCCTGCCAGACCACGGTCTTGAAATCGCCCGCCATCGAGACGGGTGCCGACGGCACCACGCCCGCGCCGGCATTGTTCGGCCAGAAACCGTTCTGCAGGGCGTAGGTCTCGAAGGCCTGCGCGAAGACCCGAAAATCGTTCACCGTGCGGTTGTTTTGGGCGGCGCGTTGCACGCGCTTGAGGGCCGGAATCGCCATCGCGGCGAGCAGGCCGATGATGACCACCACGATCATGATCTCGACCAGAGTGAAGCCGCGGGCGGCGCGTCGAGGCGGGGGCAGGGCGCTCATGGGGTTCCTTTGCCGGGAAGAGTGCACGGCCGGCGAGGCCGCGGCAAACTTTCGAGAGTCAAAACCGGGTAAATGCCGGATTTTCTCTTTGCGAGAAAGTGCCGCCGGGTCTCACACTGCG
>PNKG01000150.1 GCA_013822585.1 Opitutus sp.
TCGAGTGGCTCGGCATCGACCACCTCATCCCCATCGGCGGCGACGACACGCTCAGCTACGGCGTGCACCTCTTCCAGCGCGGCGTGAAGGTCATCGCCATCCCGAAGACGATGGACAACGACGTTCCCGGCACGGACTACTGCATCGGCTTCAGCACCTGCGTCTCGCGCACGATCAGCCTCATCAACACGCTGCGCACCTCCGCGGGATCGCACGAGCGCTTCCTCGTCGTCGAGGTCTTCGGCCGCTACGCCGGCTTCACCGCCATGCTGCCGACGATGGCCGGCGCGGCCAACCGCTGCGTCATCCCCGAGTGGAAATTCGACATCGGGCGCCTCACCGAGCTGCTCGTGGCCGACCGCCGGCACAACCCGAGCCGGTATTCCATCGTGCTCGTCTCCGAGGGCGCGTCCTTCGAGGGCGAGGAGATGGTCTACGAGAGCGCGGAGAAGGACATGTTCGGCCACGCCAAGCTCGGCGGCATCGGCGACATGGTGGCCTCGCGCCTGAAGGACCTCTCGCCGCAGTTCAACCAGGGCAAGAAGATCGAGTGCATCAACCAGCGCCTCGGCTACCTCGTGCGCGGCGGCGATCCCGACGCCATCGACTCCATCGTGCCGATGGCCTACGGCAACCTCGCGCTCGACCTCATCATGCAGGGCATCCACGGCCGGCTCGTGGTCCTGAAGAACGGCCGCTACGACAACCTGCCCATCGAGGTCGTCACCTCGACCAAGAAGCTCGTGAACGTGGAGAAGTTCTACAACACGGAGCGCCTGCGCCCGCACTACCACAGCTTCGAGATGCGCCCGCAGTTCATCATGACGAGCGACTGAAGCGGCGCGGCGCGCGCCGGTGGCGGTTCGACGCCGGGGGACGATCGCGGCCTCGCGGGAGCCCGGCCCTCCAGGGTGGAGTTCGGATCCGATTGGAGGGCCGAGCTCCGGCGAGGCCGCCGGCGCTCAGCGCGCAGCCTTCACGCCGCTGGCGAGCAGGGTCTCGAAGTGCGGCTCGGTTTCCTCGCGCGCGACGGTCGTGACTTCGACTTTCTGGAAGCCGGACTTCTTGAGGAAGCCGTGCAGGGCGCTTTCCTTGAAACCGAGCCAGAGGTCGCCGTAGAGCTCGCGGGCTTTTTCGAAGGTGTGTTCCTTCAGGTCGAGCACGAGCAGCTGGCCGCCGGGCTTGAGGATGCGGAAGGCCTCGTCGACCGCGGTCTGCGGGTGGGCGGCGTGGTGGAGGGCCTGCGAGAGGATGGCGAGGTCGACGGACTTGTCGGGCAGCGGCACCCGCTCGATGTCGCCGAGCTTGTAGGCGAGGTTGGCGAGGCCGTTCTTTTTCGCCAGCTCGGTGCCGACTTCGACCATCTTGGGCGAGCTGTCGATGCACCAGACGCGCTCGGC
Organism: Opitutus sp.; assembly: GCA_013822585.1. GTDB lineage: Bacteria > Verrucomicrobiota > Verrucomicrobiia > Opitutales > Opitutaceae > Didemnitutus. The sequence goes on from PNKG01000150.1 coordinate 1,401, forward strand.
GCGGTGGGCGAGGAGCTGCGAGACGAGGCCCTCGCCCGCGCCGAGGTCGGCCACGGTGATTGCGGGCACGAGGCGCAACGCGAGGTGGCCGAGCGCCTCCCACGAGCGGCCGGGGCAGTAACCCTTGCCGAGGCGGCCGGCGATGAGGTTGAAATACTGCTCCGAGACGCGGCGGCGTTTCTGGAGGATGCGGTCGAGGTTGTCGCGGTCCTCCTTCGACTCGGGCAGGTCGGCGACGGATTCGCAGGCGGCCCTGAGCAGCGCGTGCTGCCTGGGGGCGAGGGTGGCGCGCAGCGAATAGAAGGCCTTCTTGCCCTCGCGGCGGTCGGAGACGAATCCCGCCTGGCGCAGCAGCGCCAGCTGCGAGGAGATGCGCGACTGGGCCATGCCGAGGATTTCCTGCAGCTCGGCGACGGAGAGTTCCTCTTTGAAGAGGAGCGCGAGCAGGCGCAGGCGCGTCGAGTCGGAGAGGATCTTGAGGCTGTCCCAGGAGGTGTTCACAAGACGCCGAAACGTGTAGGCGGCGGGGCGGGGCGAGGCGAGGAATCTCTTGCGGGCGGGAGCGCCGCATTGACCGGCCGGCCGGGTCTGTCAGCATTCCCTCCGGTCACACATTCCCTATGGACACCAACACTCCCCCTGTCGCGGCCCCGGTTGCGGGCACGCCTGAGGACAAGACCGTCGCAATCCTCAGTTACCTCACGGTCATCGGCTTCATCGTCGCGATCGTTCTCCACGGCAGCAAGAAGACCCGGCTCGGCTCGTTCCATCTCCGCCAGTCTCTCGGCATCTACCTGACCGGCGTCGTGGCGGGCGCCTGCAACTTCGCGCTGGTGCTCATCCCCATCCTCGGCTGGCTCGCCATGCTGGTCATCTGGCTCGGCCTGGTCGTCCTGTGGGTCATGGGCCTGGTCGGCGCCGCGCAGGGCCAGGCCAGGCCCGTGCCGGTGCTCGGCGAGCAATACCAGAAGCTCCTCGGGACGGCCTTCGACTGAGCCGCGGCCGCAGCGGTTTCCCCAGCCCGGCCCCTGCGCCGGGCTTTTTCGTTCAGGTGAGCAGCGCGCGCGCGAACACGCCCAGCTGCCAGAGACCGAGCGCGGCGATACAACCGCCCGAGACGATGTGCAGCACGTGGAGAGTCTCCGCGTGCAGACGGTCGCGCAGCGCTCCGGCGCCGAAACCCAGCGCAATCCACCACAGCGCCGAGCCGGTGAAGACGCCCGCGACCAGCTCGAGGGCGAGCACGTGGTCCGCCGCTTCGCTGGCGAGGCCGACGCCGGCGAAAATCGCCACGAACGCGAGGATGGTCGCCGGACTGGCCAGTGTGAGCGCGAGGGTGGAGAAGAAGGCGGCGCTCCGGCTGCGCTGTGGCGGCGGAGGCGGCGCGCAGGCCGGGTCGGCCGCCGGAGCCTTGGCCAGCGCGGTTTTTGATCCGAGGAAGAGCAGGAAGACCCCGCCGCCAAGTTGCAGCCAGCGTTCGTTGGCGATGAGGAACCCCGAGATCGCCGTCAGGCCGAACGCGGCCACCAATCCGTAGAGCGCATCGGCCGTGGCCGCGCCGAGGCCCGAGACCAAGCCCGTCGCCCGGCCGTAGACCAAGGTGCGCCGCAGGCAGAGAAATCCGATCGGCCCGACCGGGACGGCGATGGCGAAACCGATGAGCAGGCCTTTGAGATACATTCCGCAGGAGGTCGCCCGACAATCCGGCGAACCCGCGCGGCTGACAAATCAAAAGCCCTCCCTTTCCGGAGATGGACCCGGCAGTGGCCCGTTGGTTTTTGCCCGCGACGACAGGCTTTGAGCTTGGATTCCGCGATTGTCTGAAGTGTGGGAGGGGCTTTTTACCAAGCCCCCGTAGCTAATTGACTTTAGGGTGGGCGTCGGCGTCCCCGACGACGCCTGTCGCCGCCGGGGACGGCGGCGACCACCTGCCTGCCCAATAGTCCAGAAGCAAGCGGGCGCTGGTATTATGCCCCGACCTCGGCCGCCTCTTCCGCGCCCGGGAAAGTCGCGGCGTAAAGCCGCTCCCACATGCGGAACCGTCCTCTCCAAACGCGGAATCCGGGTTGAGTTTTATGCCCGTAGCGGCGAGCGCCGCGAGCCGACGATCTTCCCCTGCCGGGCGAGGCTAAAGTCTCGGGACGAAGCGCAACGGGTTGGCCGTGGGCGGAGTGGCCTCATCCCGCGGGACTGAGCCCACGACCGCCAATGCGGGTGGGGGGCGCCCGGCCCACATTATCCGCTTCCCGGAACATGCGCCGGGCCTGCCGCCATGTCCTACCGGTCCCAAAAGAGCAGGGAGTGGACGTAATTGGCGCGCTCGTAGGCCTCGGGGTTGGGGCTGTTGGCGAGGTTGAGCTGGCCGCGCAGGGCATCGAGCGAGCGGAAATGGTGCTCCTCGAGGTAGGATTTGAGGCCGTTGACCAGCGAGCGCATGTGCTGCGGCCCGTAGCGGAGCAGGGCGGAGACGACCTGCACGCCGTGCGCGCCGGCGAGGATCGACTTGATGACGTCGTTGGGCGAATGCACGCCGCCGGTCACGGCGAGGTCCAAGGGCACACGGCCGCTGAGGATGGCCAGCCAGCGCAGGCGCAGGAGCAACTCGGAGGAGTCGGACAGTTCGAGCTTCGGCGCGACCTCGCGGAAGCGGACGTTGATGTCGGGCTGGTAGAAGCGGTTGAAGAGCACCACGCCCTGCACGCCGGCGTGTTGGAGCCGTTCGACAAAGTTCGGCAGCGAGGAGAAGAACGGCGAGAGCTTCACCGCGAGAGGCAGGCTGGAGTTCTCGCGCACGGCGGTGATGATCTCGAGCATGCGGCCCTCGATGGCGCCGGCGCTGAGGTCGGGGTCGGTGGGGAGGAAATAGAGGTTGAGCTCGATGGCGTCGGCGCCGGCCTGCTGCACGCTGCGGGCGAAGTCGACCCAGGTGGTGGGCGTGCGGGCGTTGAGCGAGGCGATGATGGGGATGTCGACCGCGACCTTGGCGCGATAGATGTGCTCGAGGTATTCGTCCGGCCCGAAGGCGTAGGCGTCGGAGCCCTCGAAGAAGGCGTCGTTCGAGGCATCGGTCTCGGCGAGGCGGTTCTCGATCTTGAGGCGTTCGGTCTGCGTGATGCGCACCTGCTCCTCGAACAGCGAGGCGAGCACGATGGCGGCGGCGCCGGCATCCTCGAGCTCGCGGATGGAAGCGAGGCGGTTCGTCAGCGGCGACGCCCCAGGCATGAGGGGGTGTTTCAACTGCAACCCGAGGTAGTTCGTCGTGAGGTTCATCGGCGGCGAAAAAGGGGTGTGCGGGGCGGGGTGGTCCTTGGCAGTATGTGCAACCACCGCCGAGGTGGCTGCGCCGGACTTGGCCAACGCTGCGCGCCGCTTGCGGGCGGACCGGACGAGCCGCCGGCTGCACGGAGATTTTGTTTGCGCAGACGGCCGGCGCCCCAACCTTGTGGGGGTCTGGCGCGAACTCGTGCGCGACCGGACATTTCCAAATCAACCTCCCGTCTTCGGACCTCAGGCCTGATCGCCATGCGACAAGCACTCCCGTCCCGCTCCCCCTCGCGCTCGCCGCTTTCCCGTCGTCGGAAACTTGCCGCGGCGCCGTGAGAA
>PNKG01000151.1 GCA_013822585.1 Opitutus sp.
CCTCACTCGGCGCGCAGCGCCACGGTCGGGGCGACGCGGGCGGCGCGGCGCGCGGGGATCCAGCACGCGAGCAGACCGAGGGCGCTGAGCAGCACCGTGATGCTGACGAACACCAGCGGATCGCGCGGCGACGCGAGCGCGATGAGGCTCTCCATCACCTGCGCCGAGGCCAACGCGCCGGCCAGACCGATGACGAGGCCGAGCGCGAGTTGCCAGAGCCCGCGCGCGAGCACGAGCCGCACGACGCCGCCCGCCGTGGCGCCGAGCGCCATGCGGATGCCGATCTCGCGCGTGCGGCGCGCGGTGTTCTGCGCCACGACGGCGTAGATGCCGACCGAAGCCAGCAGCAGCGCGATGAGCGCGAACGCGAAGAACATCGAACCGAACACGACGAGGAACCAACTGGCGCGGTCGATCGAGTCGCGCAGCGGGCGCACTTCGAAGAGGGGCAGGTCCGGGTCAAGGCCTGCACGGCTGCGCGCACGGCGGGCGTGAGCGCGGACGGATCGCCGGGCGTGCGCAGCAACACGCTGAACCACGCCCACGGCTCCTGCCGGTTCGACAGGAATATCAGGGGCGGGGCGTCGCGGCCGCCGATGCTTTGCACGAGGTCGCCGGAAACGCCCACCACCGTGATCCACGGGCCGGGTTTGCCGTCAAAGCCCGTCAGGCGGAAGCGTTGGCCGAGCGGCGAGCCCTCGCCGAAATGACGCGCTGCGAACGCGCGCGAGACCACGGCGGCTTCCTGGCCCGGCGTGCCGTCGGTGTCGTTGAGGCCGCGGCCGAGAAGCACGGGGAGATTGACGGCGGAGAGGTAATTCGGTCCGGCGAAGCTGACCGACGCCTCGGGCGGGCGCTGTGCGTCGGTGGCGGGCCGGCCTTCGCACTCGACGGTGCGGCGTTGCGCGCCGAGGCCGGGCAGGTCGGACGCGATCGCGACGTGCGTGACGCCCGGGATCCTGGCGAGGCGTTCCTGGAGCAAGTCGTGCATCGCGCCGCGCGCTTCCGGCGTCTCGTAGCGCTCGCCCTTGCCGTCGGGCAACGCGAGGCGCACGCCGAGGATTTCCTGCGCGGGCACGAACGGGTTGATCTGTTGCACGGCGAAGAAGCCGCGGACCATCAGGCCGGCGCCGGCCAGGAGCACGACGGTGGCGGCGAACTGCACGACGACGAGCGTGGCCGTGAGCCGGCCGCCGCGCACGGAGCCGGCGGGCGTGCCGTCCTTCATCGCGGCCGTGAGGTCGACGCGCGAGGCGCGGAGCGCGGGCACGAGACCGAAGACGACGCCGCTGCCGAGCGAGAGCGCGGCGAAGTAGACGAACGCCCGCCAGTCCATCGTGAACAGGATCCAGGACGGTTTGCCCACGTCCTGCGACGCGACGTCGAACAGGTGCACGCCGATCTGCGCGAGGCCGAGGCCGAGGAGTCCCCCGAGCGAACTCAGCAGCACGCACTCGAGCAGGAGCTGGCGGATCAACTGGCCGCGCGTGGCGCCGAGCGAGGCGCGGACCGCCATCTCGCGGCTGCGCGTGAGCGCGCGGCTGAGCAGGAGATTGGCGACGTTGGCGCAGGCGATGAGGAGCACGAAGCCCACGGCGCCGAGCATGAGCAGGAAGATGAGTTTGATCGGCCCGCCGTTGAAGAGGTCGTGGAAGGTCTGGACGCGCGGCGTCACGTCCTTGTTCGTGGCGGGGAATTCCTTGGCGAGGCGCGCGCCGATGACGTCGAGGTCGGTCTGCGCGGCGGTGAGGCTGGAGCCTGGTTGGCGAAGACCGATGAGGAGCAGCGGGCGGTGGGTGCGCTCGGCGAGTCGCGGCGTGGGCTGGAGCGGGAGCCATAGTTGCTGGTTGTCGGGAAAGGCGAAGCCCTCGGGCATCACGCCGACGACGGTGACGGGCTCGCCGTTGAAGCGGACGGAGCGGCCGATGACGTCGCGGGCGCCGCCGTAGCGTTTTTGCCAGACGCGGTGGCTGATGAGGGCGACGCGCGGCGCGCCGGGGGCGCCGTCGGCCGCGGTGAACGTGCGGCCGAGGATCGGCGGCGTGGAGAGCAGGGTCAACAGGCCGGTCGACACTGCGGCGTGGTCGAAGCGCTCGGGCGGGACGGAGTTTTCGGTCAGGACGCCGCTGCCGCGGTCGATGGCTTCGATCGCGGCGAAGGTGCGGCTTTGCTCGCGGTAGGCGACGAACTCCGGCCACGAGACGCCGCCGCCCGAGGAGCGGTTCTCCGGCCATTCCTGCGTGACGACGGCGAGGCGCTCGCCCTGGGGGAACGGCAGCGGCTTGAAGAGCACGGCGTTGACGAGAGTGAAGACGGTGGTGTTGACGCCGAGGCTGAGGGCGAGCGTGACGATGACGGCGGCGGAGAACCAGCGGTGGCGGACGAGCTGGCGGAGCGCGAAGCGAAGATCGTGGAGCATCGGGATGCGGGGAACGCGACGGCGCCCGCCGGCCGGAATGGCGGCGGGTGGGATTCGGGTGTTGCGCCCCGAAAACCCGCGGTCCCCGCCGCGGGTTGCAGGAATCTTCCGGCCGGGCTCAGCCGGCGGGCGGGAGCTTGGCCAGCACCTGCGTCCTGACCCACCACCAGTCCGGCTGCTCGCGCAGCGCCTTTTCGGCGTGGGCCCGCGCCTCGCCCGGCCGGGCCGGGTCCAGGATGAGGATCAGGTTGGCGAGCCAGCCGTCGGCCAGCGTGCGGCCCCAGTCCGGTTGGGTCGGATCGGCGATCTGCTCGACCCCGATCAACTCCAGCGTCTCCTGCCAGCGCGCGAATCCCCTGGCCCGCGTCTCGGGCTTGGGCGAATAGCAGAGCAGGGTGGCATCGAGCATCACGGCCCGCGGATTCCGCGGCGCCAGTTCGAGGGCGCGCCCCCGATGGGTCCGCACAAGCGGCGCCAGCTCGGGAAATCTTTTGGGGTCGCCCGAACCGACGGCCATGAGCATCCAGCCGAGCAGGGCGTGCGCCTCGGCGTCGTCGGGCGATTCCGCCAGCACCTGCCGCAGGCGCGCCACCCCGCTTTCCAGCACAGCGACGGCTTCGGCCGGCTTCTGGTCCTGGAAGTGCGTGGCGGCGATCATCCATTCGCACCACGCGGCGTGGTAGCGCGCCCGGCCGGCCCATTCGTGGTCGCCGGCCAGCCGGGCGAACGTGCTGACTGCGGCTTCGAGGCCGGGCCGGTCGTTGCGGAAATTGGCGGCCGAGGCGGATTGCTTGGCGGCGAGGAATTCGTCGCGGGTCGCGGTTGCAGCGGCGACGGTCAGGGCGGGCAACAGCGCGGCGAGCAGCAGCAGGCGGCGCGGCGGGAACGGGGTTTTCATGGATGCATTATCGCCGCGTCCTCCGGCTGCAGGGGGGATTTTTGATGGTCGGTGGAAATTCGCCGGGGAATGGCGCGGACAGATCACCGCGCCAAGCTGCCCGGGCGAAGCCGTCGACACGAATCCGATGAGTCCTGCAACTATCGGCCCGCGCCGAGTCGTCCGGCCGCGGGGACCAATGCCACCCGCCGCTTGTGTTTTGGCCCGGTTCCCCGCAGCGTCACGCACCCATTCATGAGCACCACTCCAGCGAGCGCGGGCGCAGCCGCGCAGGACCCGAAGGCGCCGATCCCGAAACAGATCCCCTACATCATCGGCAACGAAGGGTGCGAGCGGTTCAGCTTCTACGGCATGAGAAACATCCTGACGGTGTTCCTCGTGTCGTCGCTGCTCATGCACCTGCCCGAGGGCGACCGCGCGGGCGCGGCCAAGGACGTCTTCCACACCTTTGTGATCGGCGTGTATTTCTTCCCGCTGCTCGGCGGCTGGCTGGCCGACCGGCTGTGGGGCAAATACAACGTCATCTTCTGGCTCAGCCTCGTCTACTGCGTGGGCCAGGCCTGCCTCGCGCTGTTCGTGGACAGCCGCGCGGGGTTCTACACCGGCCTGTTCCTCATCGCGCTCGGTTCGGGCGGCATCAAGCCCTGCATCTCGGCCTTCGTCGGCGACCAGTTCGACTCGACCAACAAGCACCGCGCCAAGGTCGTCTTCGACGCCTTCTACTGGATCATCAATTTCGGCTCGTTCTTCGCCTCGCTGCTCATGCCGATCTTCCTCAAGCAGCTCGGGCCGGCCATCGCCTTCGGCATTCCCGGCGCGCTGATGTTCATCTCCACCGTCATCCTCTGGGCCGGGCGGAAGAAATACGTCATGGTGCCGCCGGCGCCGCCCGATCCGCACTCGTTCCTGCGCGTGTGTTGGACGGCGCTGCGCTCGGACAAGCCGGGGTTGTTTCTCCTCGGACTCGGCGTGGCGGTGAGCGCCTGCGGTTTCTACGCGCTCCAAGGCCTTGAGAATATCCCCAAGGCCGTCTGCCTCGCCATCGTGGCCATCGTGGCCCTGGGCGGCATCGGGGTGCGCCTGCAGCTCGAGGGGGCGCGCGGCAAACATCCCGACGAGGCGGTCGAGGGCGTGCGCGGCGTGCTGCGCGTGCTGGTGCTCTTCGCCCTCGTGACGCCGTTCTGGTCGCTCTTCGACCAGAAGGCCTCGACGTGGGTCCTCCAAGGCAAGGCCATGCAGCCCTGGCATCTGTTCGACGCCGCGGCGCTGCGCGAATCGAGCCCGCTGCTCGCGACGGTCTTCGGCCACTTCGCCACCATCGAGCCGTCGCAGATGCAGGCCCTCAACCCGCTGTTCGTGATGCTGCTCATCCCGTTCAACAACCTCGTGCTCTTCCCGGCGCTGCGGAAGCTGGGCTTTGCCGTCACTGCGCTCCGCCGCATGACGCTGGGCATCGCGTTCGCGGCGCTGTCGTGGGTGGTGATCGGGTGGCTGCAGCTTTCGCTCGACGGCGGCACGGCGGTGAACATCGCCTGGCAGGTGCTGCCCTACGCGCTGCTCACGCTCGGCGAAGTGCTGGTGTCCGCCACCGGCCTCGAGTTCGCCTACAGCCAGGCGCCGCAGTCGATGAAGGGCGCGCTGATGAGCTTCTGGCTGCTCTCCGTCACCA
>PNKG01000152.1 GCA_013822585.1 Opitutus sp.
AAGGTGGAGGCCACGTTGATCGTGCCGCCGATGAGGTTGATCTTGAGCGCATCGCTTTCCGAAAACCCGGCGGCGCGCCACAGCACTTCGCCGTAGTAGAACACGACATTGATGCCCACGAGCTGCTGCAGGGCCGCGATCGCGAGGCCGACCCAGACGATCGGGTGCATCCGTCCGGAAACCGAATCGAAGAGGTCGCGCATCGATGGCCGGTGGCCGGTCGCGAGGGTCTTCTGGATTTCGACCACGGAGTTCCTCGCGTCATCGGCGTTCGACAGCCGGGTCAGCACCTGCGACGCTTCCCCGACGCGGCCGGCGGCCACGAGGTAGCGCGGGGACTCGGGGATGAAGAACAGGCCGATGAAGAAGGCGGCCGAGGGCAGCAGTTCACCCCAATACATCCATTGCCACGCCTGATAGCCGAAGTGCCAGACGCTGGCCGCGCCGCCCGCGTATTTCGCGATGAGGAAATTGTTCAGGAACGCCGCGAACAGCCCCAGCACGATGGCGAGCTGCTGCAACGTCGCCAGCCAGCCGCGGTGGGCGGGCGGCGAAATCTCGGCGATGTAGGCGGGGCAGATGATGCTCGCCGCGCCCACGGCGAACCCCCCGAGCAGCCGATAGAGCACGAACTCGAGCGATCCGGACGCGATGCCCGACCCCCACGCGCTGACGGCGAAGACGACCGCGGTGAAGATGAGCGTCTTCTTGCGGCCGAACCGGTCGGCGGCGCGCCCGGCGAGGAAAGCCCCGCCCGCGCAGCCGAGGAGCATCGACGCGACATTGAAACCGGTCACGGCGCTGCTCGAGCCGAACGCGGCCGTGAGCGCCGCGACCGTGCCGTTGATCACGCCGCTGTCGAAACCGAAGAGAAAGCCGCCCAAGGCGGCCACGGAGCTGATCAGGACGATGGAACCGAGCGGATATTGCTTCTGCATTTGGGGGGTGGTTGGGGATTGCGCTCAATGCGCGAGAAGAAACTTGAGGGGAACATCGACCCGTTCGCGCCAGGATTTTTCGGAATGCTCGGCGCCGACGAATTTCTTCGCCATCCACCGCGGCCCCGGCGCGTAACCCGCGGCGCGCATCACGGCGTCGGCGCGCTGCTGATACGGCTCATACTGCGCGTCGAGCGTCTCGGTGCCGAAATCGAAGTAGAACTTGTGCGCGCCCGGCGCCGGCACGTGCCGCGCGAGGTAGTCGATCACCGCGCCGTCGCCCGCCGGCCAATGCGTCGACACGCAGCCGGCGCCGCCGAACACCTGCGGATACTCGCACACCGCGTAGGCCGAGATCAGCCCGCCCATGCTCGAGCCCATCACGAACGTGTGCTCGCGCTCCGGCCGCGTGCGATACGTGCGGTCGACGAACGGCTTCAACTCCTCGACGAGAAACTTCAGGTAGGCATCCGACTTCAGCGCGCTCGCTGGGCCGGTCGGTCCGTCCGCGTAAGCCGCCACGACCGCACCCGTCGCCGCCTTCTGCGGCATGTATTCGTGAAAGCGCGTCGCGCCGCTGTTCCACACGCCGATGACGATCGCCGGACGCACCGCGCCCTGCGCGAGCAGCTTCAGCATCGCCTCGTCGACGCCCCACGTGATGCCGCCGTAGCTCGTCGCCGGGTCGAAGAGGTTTTGCCCGTCGTGCATGTAGATGACCGGGTAGCGCTCGCCCGCGGCCGCATCGTAGCCGGGCGGGAGCCAGACGTCGATATGGCGCGCGCCGACCAAGGCCGAGGGAAACGCCGGGTGGCGCACGAGGCGGGCGCTGCCGACGGCAACCTGCGTGCCGGCGCTGAGCGTGGTGCCGGCGAGGTTGTGGACCGCGACGCGGTAGAGGCCGCTGTGCGCCGTGCCGGCCGCAGGCACGACGTAGGTGGCGGCGGTGGCACCGGGAATGATCTCCCCGGCCCGATACCATTGGTATTCGAGTTCGCCGGAGCCGGTGGCCGCGGCCGCGAGTCTGAGCTCGGCGCCGTGCGCGAGCGCGAGCTGCGCGGGCGGCTGGGTCGTGAACACGGGGCTCTTGGCGTGCGCGATGCCAAACTGGATTTTCGCCGGCGCGACGGTGATGCCGCCGACCGTGGCGGCCGCGGTGTGGCCGCGGAGATCGTTGACGGTGGCGGTGAACTCGAGCTTGTCGCCGGGCGCGAGGTCGGCAGGCGGGGTCCAGAAAACGCGGTAGGGCGGCGCGTCATCGGTGCCGAGCAGCTCAACCTGGCCGGGGCGCGAGGCGCGGGTCAGGACGAAGGTGACTTCGGCGAGGCCGTCGGAGTTGGCGACTTCGGCGCGGAGTTCGCGGCGCGAGGGGAAGACGAGATCGTCGACTTCGCGCGCAGTGAACGTGAGCTCGGCGCCGGCGGCGGGCGTGACGAGGGCGATGGTCGGCGCGGAGGCGGGCGCAGCGAGCGGGCGTTCGGCGCGCCAGACGGCGAATTGCAGCGGGGCGAGCGTGATGCGGACGGCGCCGTGGGCGTCGGTGGTGAGATTGGCTGTCGGGTAGCCCGCGATCTCCGAGCGCGGGTCGGTGACGGCGGGAGAACCCGCGCCCGGAGGTCGCGGGCCACCTGACGAGGAGTCGAAGATCAGGGCGAGCGTCGCGCCCGCGGGCTGGCTGGTGGCGACGGCCGCGGTCAGGGTGGCGGCGCGGGAGTTGTTGAAGGCAGCGAGGTATTCGATGCGTTCGCCGCGCTCGATGCGGGAGAAGGCGAAGAGACCGGGCTCCGCGGTGGGGCGGATGAGCATTGCGCCGGTGCGGAGAGCGGCGTGGTCGCGGCGAAGTTGGCCGAGCTGCGCGAAGAGGCGGTAGAAGGGATGCGCCGGGTCGAACTTGTCGTCGGCGCCGGTGCGGGAGGTGCCGAGCAGGCGGGCGTGGCGGTATTCGGCGGCCTGCGTGGCGAACATCGTCTCGCGGGCGTGCTGGTCGTTGCCGAAGGCGCCGAGCATGCCCTGTTCGTCGCCGTAGTGCAGGACCGGCATGCCGCGGGAGAGATACATGAGGCCGTGGCCGAGGCGGACGAGGTCGGCCAGTTGCGCGGGCGAGGCGCCGGGATTGTCCTGCAGGAGGAAATAGCCCCACCGACCGATGTCGTAGTTGCCCAAGAGCGTGACGGAGGCGTGGACGTTGCTGTCGTGGTCGGTGTAGGCGTCGTCGCGGGCGAAGAACTCGGCGAGGGCGGCGGCCGGGCCACCTTGGGAAATGAACTTCCGCGCGGCGCCGGCGAAGGCGAAGTCGGTGGTGGAGTCGGCGGGCATGGTGCCGGTGGAGAACTCGCTGAGGTAGGCGACGTCGCCGGCCTCGTTCATGACTTCGCCGAACTGGATGAAGTCCGGGCGGCCGAGCGAGCGGGCCTTGGCGCGGAGGGCGGGGTTGAAGGCCTGCCAGAAGGCGGCGTTGGCGTGGCGCATGGTGTCGATGCGGAAGCCGTCGACGCCCCACTCGACCCATTGGTTGAAGACCTCGATGAAACCGCGGACGACGCGCGGGTGCTCGGTCATGACGTCGTCGAGGCCCACGAAATCGCCGCGAGTGGCGCTCTCGCCCTGGAACGTGCTGTTGCCGCGGTTGTGGTAGAGGGTGACGTCGTTGAGCCAGGCGGGATTCTTTGCGTGCTCCATGCCGGGCGGGAGCACGGGCGGGCGGGCGAAGGAGGTTTTCGCGTCGAGCGAGGGGAACGCAGCCGTCGCCGAGGCTTCGGTGGTAGGGCGCGGACTCCGCTCTGCGCCGGGTGTTGACGGCGGCGAAGGGACTCGCCGCCCTACCTCAGCAGCGGGATCGTTGAGGCCGTTGTAGGCGGCGGCGCGCTCGTCGAAGGGTTGGCCGGAGGCGTCGCGCGTGGGAGCGGTCTTCGTGTCGACATAGGTGTAGTTTTCGCCGGCGTATTTGATGATGTCGGCCGTGTGGTTGACGACGATGTCGAGGTAGACGCGGAGGGAGCGGGCGTGGGCTTGCTGCAGGAACGCGCGGTAGTCGGCGTTGGTGCCGAGGTGGGGATCGACGTTGAGGAAGTCGACCGGCCAGTAACCGTGGTAACCGGAGGAGCCGCTCTGGACGGGATTGTTCTTGTAGGGCGGCGTGGTCCAGACGGTGGTGACGTTCAAGCCCTGGATGTAGTCGAGCTTGCCGATGAGACCCGCGAAGTCGCCGCCATGGTGATAACCGATGCGCGTGGGATCGAAGCCGTGGTCCTCCGGGCCGCCCGCGATGTGCCCCGTGTCGTTGGAGGGATCGCCGTTGGCGAAGCGGTCCGGCATGAGGATGTAGATGGTCTGGCCCGCGCCGGGATGGGTGATGCGCGGCACGGAGATCGGTTGCGGCGCGGACGGCTGCGCGAACGCGGAAACTGCCGGGAGGAGAAGCGCGATCGCGAGGGAGCGCGCGCGGGGCGGGGTGAGCGGCATCATGCGGAGAGGCGCAGCATGCGCCTGCGCGCCGCAGCGGTCAAACGACGCGCCGGAGAGAAGTCTTGCATGGCCGGGAAAAAACTTAGGTCGCGCACGCCACCGCACCGCACCGCAACCGCGCTTCCGCCGCGCGCCGACGCGTGTTTTCCGCATTTTTTCACTCTGAAAACGCCGCCTTCGCACCGCACCGCGCCGGCCCGCGCCGAGCGCGCCGACGGCGAAACGAACCTAAGAGTTGTCCGAACCATATCGGTTTTCTTCACAGGTTGCGCGTCGCGATGACGCGCCCGCGGGTGTCCCATCGGGCCACTTCGGGCAGCGCCCCGGCGCCGCCCTTTGCCCCCTGACACCCTGTTACCGCACCGCTGTTTTTCTCCCCATGCACACCGTTACCAACCCAACTAGCACGCGCCGATATCTCCTGCGAGGTATCGCCGCCGGCCTGATCGCCAGTCAGGCTCTCACCGGCTTCGCCCAGACCGCTTCTGCGGAGAGCGAAGAGAAGAAAGAGGACGAGAAGATCGTCACGCTCGAAGCCTACACCGTCACCGCCGGCTTCGCGGGCTCCCTCGCCGCCGCCG
>PNKG01000153.1 GCA_013822585.1 Opitutus sp.
TCGCCTTGGGGTCGGGTCGACCAGGCGAGCCACACCGGAGTGACCAGCAACAAGCCGCCCAGCGCGCTCATGAACCAAGTCAGCAAATGCGCCGGCCCGTGCGCGCCCGTCCAGGTCGGGTAATGCGCCGCCACCATGCCGAGGAACAGGGTGCCGGCTCCGAGGGCGAGCATCCAAGCCGGGTTGCGCAACAACGCCAACTGCCTGATCTCCGTGACGCGGCGCCGGATGAGCCCGGCGGTCGTCAGCGCGCCGAGGCTGATGCCGGCGTGATGCAACAGCGGGTGCAGGACGTTCCCCTCTTCCACGGATCCGATGCCCGTGGCCAGGTCCGCCGCACCCGCCACGGCGACGACGATCCACCAATCGCGCCATTCGCACAGCAGGAGTGCGCCGAATACGATGCCGGCCGGGAAACAGAACAGCGGCACCCCCTCGCCGGCCGGCGTCAGCCAGTGCGACAGCGCCGCCGCGGCGAAGGCCGCCACCCCGATGCGCAGCGCGAAGCGCACGCGCGAGCCGCGGTCCCCCCGCGGGCTTTCTCCGGAGTCGGTGAACGCAGGGGTTGGCGGCGGCGGACTGGGATGCTCGGGCATGGAGTCGGGGACGGGACGCGCGGCGGGGGATGGAGTCAGTGGGGCGGGATGATGCAACAGCGGGTGCGCGAGTCACTGGAATTTTTCCGGGGCGCGGACGGCGGGGGGCGCGCGCCGGGCTTGCCTCGGGGCGCGGCTGTGGCACATATCGAGCCTCGCAATTGTCGGCATGTCCGGTGGAGCGCGTTGACCTCAACGCGCTCGGAGCGGATGGCCGATGTCGCCTTCGGCTCGGTGGAGGTCAATCCGCTCCCCCCGGAGGCATGACTCACTTTTGCGAAACTCCATAGGATTCCCTTTCCATGACGGCAGCCAGCACGAGCCCCACCGCGCCCGATCCCTACGAGCCGAAACCGACCTTCTGGAACAGGAATCCTCACCTGGCGTGGGGCCTGTGGATTTCCGGGCTGACGGCGACGCTGACCTACGCGGCCTTCCCGCCGATGAATGTCGGCGAGGCGGGCTACGTCATGCTCCTGCCGGCGGCGCTCTGGGCTTATCGCCGGCCGAAGCTCAAGCCCTTCGCCTGGGCCGTGCTCGGCGGGCAGGTGGCGGCGTGGACGGCGCTGCTCGGCTGGATTTCCAACGTCTCATGGGCGGGACTCGTGCTGCTCGGGCCGGTCATGGGCCTGCTCAACGGCGCGTGGTTCCTCGCGGCGTGGTGGTGGATCCCGCGCTTGCGCGGGCACCGCGTGCTGGTGCGCCTGCTCGCGCTCTGGGGCCTGGCGGGGCTCTGGGTGATGGCGGAATGGGTGCGCGGCTGGATCTTCGGCGGATTCCCGTGGTTGCCGCTGGCGGCCTCGCAATGGACCCGCCCGCTCGTGCTGCAAGCCGCCTCCTATGGCGGCGCGTGGGTCGTGTCGTTCGTGCTCGTGTGCTTCAATCTCGGCGCCGCGGCCTATGCGCACCGCATCTTCTTCGAGGGCGCCACCGGCCTGCGGAAGCGCAGCCCGGAGTTCATGTGGTCGCTGATGCTGCTCGTGTTCTCCTCGTTCCCGTTCCTCGGCGAGATGCTCAACCAGCAGCGGCAGAAGATCGCGCGCGTGGCCTTCGTGCAGCCCTACATCCCGCAGGGCGAAAAATGGGATCCCAGGAAATCGCTCGAGGTGCTGCGCACGATCGAAAAGACCGTGTCCGATGCCAACGACCGCGGCATCCCCGAGCTCATCGTGCTGCCCGAGGCCGTGACGCCCTGGGCGCTCTTCCGCGATCCGAACGTGCAGCCCTGGCTCGAGTCGCTCGCGAAACGCACGGGCAAGCCGCTGCTGCTCGGCACCGTTTACAGCGAGGGCAGCGGACCCGACGCCGCGTGGTTCAACGGCGCGTTCGTGGTCGATCCCGTGACCGGCCTCGAGCCGCGCGGCTACGCCAAGCGCAAGCTCGTGCCCTTCGGCGAATTCGTGCCGCTGCGCCCCGTGCTGGGCTGGCTGGAGAAGGTCGTGCCGATCGGCGGCGACTTCCAGCCCGGCGAGGCGGCGCGCCCGCTGTCTGTCGTCGCGGGCCGCAACGTGGTGCCCGTGGGCGTGCTCATCTGCTACGAGGACATCTTCCCCCGCCTCGCGCGCGAGAGCACGCTCGCCGGGGCGGAGCTGCTCGCGGTGCTGACGAACAACGGCTGGTTCGGCGAGGGCGGGGCGGCCCACCAGCACGCCACGCACTCGGTGCTCCGCGCGGTGGAGAACCGCCGGCCGCTCCTCCGCGTGGGCAACGGCGGGTGGTCGGGCTGGATCGACGAGTTCGGCAACATCCGCCTGAGCGTCCGCAACGAGGACGGCAGCGTGTATTTCCGCGGCGCCCAGAGCGCGAACGTCACCCGCGACCTGCGCTGGGCCGACCGGCAGAGCTTCTACACCCGACACGGCGACTGGTTCCTCGGCGCCGCGGCGGTGCTGGCCACGCTCGGCTACTACCTCGTGCTCATGCTCCGTCCGCCGCCCCTGCCGGAGGACGGCGAGACGGTGTTCTGAGGCAGACAGCCCTCGCGCTGGGCGGGCAGCCCTCGCTCCGGCGCAGGGTGGCCTGTCGGCCGGCGCCGTCCCTCGCTTGGGCGCGGGGTCTCCAAGGGAGGCGCGTGCAAGTGTAACCTATTAGGTTACAAGACCGCCGGAGCGTCTGGGGCGGGGGGCGGGGCGCGGGGGCGGGGTGGCCCGGAGTGAAGCCCCTCCCGCGCGCCGGCAGGTGCGGAATCCGGGCTGAGCGGGTTGGAATTTGGCGAGGGAGGGCGCGGCTACCGCCGCGCCGTTGAGGTGCGAAGCCGTCGTGCCGTTCGCGGCGCGGCGGTAGCCGCGCCCTCCAAGGGAAGCCCGTGCCCCGATGCGCGAAGACGCGCGAGAGTCCGCTCGCCCCCGGGCGAATCGCGCGCCGCCTTACTGCCGCTCCGATATGGCGGAGTAGTCTCAGGCGAGCTGCGTGCCGTCGAGGAAGGGCTGGGCGACGGCGCCACGGCGGAGGTTTTCCGTGGTGACGCGGGCGATCTCGCCGAGGGCCTCGCGCGTGAGGAAGGCCTGATGTGCGGTGATGAGGACGTTGGGGAAGGTGAGCAGGCGGGCGAGTTCGTCGTCGGCGAGCACGTGGTCGGAGTGGTCCTCGAAGAACACGCCTTCCTCCTCCTCGTAGACGTCGAGGGCGACGCCGCCGAGGCGGCCGGACTTGAGCGCCTCGATGAGTGCGGCGGTGTCGATGAGTTTGCCGCGGGAGGTGTTCACGAGGTAGGCGCCGCGTTTCATCGCGGCGAGCGTGGGTTCGTTGACGAGATGGTGCGTGTCGGGCGTGAGGGGCGAGTGGAGCGAGACGACGTCGCTGCGGGCGAAGAGCCCGGACTTGGCGACGTAGGCGACCTGGTGTTGCGCGGCCCAGGCGGCGTCGGGGCAGGGGTCGGTGGCGAGCACGGTCATGCCGAAGCCGCGGAGGATTTCGGCGGTGAGGCGGCCGATCCGGCCGGTGCCGACGATGCCGGCGGTCTTGCCGTGCAGGTCGAAGCCGACGAGCCCGGCCAGGGAGAAATTCTGCTCGCGCACGCGGTTGTGCGCGCGGTGGATCTTGCGGTTGAGCGTGAGCAGCAGCGCGACGGTGTGCTCCGCGACCGCATGAGGCGAATAGGCGGGCACGCGGGTGACGGCGAGGCCGAGTTCGCGCGCGGCGGCAAGGTCGACATTGTTGAAGCCCGCGCAGCGCAGGGCGACGTGGCGCACGCCGAGTTCGCGGAGGCGCTGCAGCACGCCGCGGTCGAGCCGGTCGTTGACGAAGCAGCAGACGGCGGCGGCCCCCTGCGCGGTGGCGACGGTGCCGGCGCCAAGGCGGTGTTCGAGGAACCGGAGATCGAGCTCGGCGGCGGCCGGCAGGGCGGTGAAGTATTCGCGGTCGTAGGACTTCGCTTCGAAGAAGGCGACGAGGGTCGGCATGGCGGGAAGATTACACCCGCGGGACGGCGGAGTCAAAGACGCGGGCCGTCCGGCGGCCGGAGTGGATTGAGCCCGAATTCCGTGATTGTCTGAAGTGCGGGAGGGGCTTTACGCCCCGACATCGGCAGCATTGCCGGCGCACGGACGAGTCGCGGCGTAAAGCCGCTCCCACATTCGGAGTCATCCAATTCAATCGCGGAATTCGGGTTGAGAGGGTTCGGCATGCGGCGGCATCAAAGACGCGGGCGGAAAGGGCGGGCGGGGTCGAGAGGGCTCAGCCCTCGGAGAAGTTGAAGTGCCGGATGGCGTTGGTGGCCTTGCGCAGCTCGGCCCGGAAGTCGGGGTGGGCGATGGAGATCAGCGCCTCGGCGCGCTCGCGCAGCGTCATGCCCTGCAGGTTGACCTGGCCGTATTCCGTGACGACCCAGTGCACGTGGCCGCGGGTGGTGACGACGCCGGCGCCGGGTTTCAGTTCGGGCGTGATGCGCGAGAGGGCGCCGCTCTTGGCGGTCGAGGGCAGGGCGATGATGGGCTTGCCGCCGGGGGAGAGGGCGGCGCCGCGGATGAAGTCCATCTGGCCGCCGATGCCGGAGTAGATCTTGTGGCCCATCGAGTCGGCGCAGACCTGGCCGGTGAGGTCGATCTCGATGGCGGAGTTGATCGCGACGACCTTCGGGTTCTTGCGGATCATCGCGGTGTCGTTCGTGCGGTCGGAGCCGGCGAAATTGACGAACGGGTTGTCGTGCACGAAGTCGAAGGTCTTCTTCGTGCCGACGCAGAAGGCCGTGACGATGCGGCCGGGGAACACGGTCTTGAACTTGTTGGTCACGCAGCCGTTCTCGACCAGCGGCACGAGCCGGTCGGAGAACATCTCGGTGTGGATGCCGAGATCGCGCTTGTGGTGGAGGCGGGCGAGCACGGCGTCGGGGATGGCGCCGATGCCCATCTGGAGGGTGGAGCCGTCCTCGACGAGGTC
>PNKG01000154.1 GCA_013822585.1 Opitutus sp.
GGGCAGCTCGCCGTAGATGATGAGGTAGGCGGTCTCGACGAACTCGCTGTGCGCGGCGAGCTGGTCGATGGAGTAGCCGCGGTGGCGGAGGATGCCGTTGTCGCCGTCGAGGTAGGTGACGGCGCTCTCGCAGGAGCCGGTGTTGCCGTAGCCCTGGTCGTAGAAAATGTAGCCGGAATCCTTCCGGAGGTTGCGGGCGTCGACGGCCTTTTCGCCTTCGGTGCCGATCATGACCGGGAGCTCAAGGTCTTTGCCGTCGAGTTGGAGGTGAACGGTGGGGGCTTGCATAGGGCACCCGTTAAGATGGCGCAAAGCGCCGCGGACGCAAAGCAAAGCCTCCGTCAGACCCAGGGAAGCGCCATGAATAAGGCCGTGGCGCTTTTCGCGTTAGAAAATGTGAACCGCCCCACCCCGGCTGGCGCCGCTCAACGCGGCGGCATGAACGCCGGCACGGCGAACAGGTCGGTGGGGAATGGCTCGTTGATCACGATGCTCTCGAAGGTGATGATCGCCACCTGTCCGCCGGGGGCCCGGTTGATGAGCCTGTGCGGAAAACGCAGGCCCTGGACCGTCATTTCGCCCTCCTCGCGGATTTCGCCGCCGTTCTCCGTGTCGGTCTTCACCAGCCGGCCGGAGCTCTTCTCGAAATAACGGATGAAGACGATGTTGTCGGCGTGGCTGAAGACGAGTTTCACGCACTCGTGCCCGTCGATGCTGGCATCGCCCAGGAACTCGACCTTGCCGCCGCGCTTCTCGATGCCGGTGTAGAAATTGAGGTTCTCCCAAGTGTTGGCACGCAGGCGCTTGACCTGCTGGGCATCGAGCAGCGTGACCTGCCATTTCTTGTCGTCCCGCGCATCGGCGCGGCGGAGCCAGGCGTCGTAGCCGTCAAGCGCCGTGGTCTGGATGATCGTGTCCGACCGCAGCTCCATGCGCTGCTGGTAGGGTTTCTGGAAGACGATATCGATGGCGAGACGCAGGGTTTCCTCCTTGAGGCTGCCGGTGTCGCCTTCGACCGGAACCTTCTGGGTGGTTTCGAGCGTGCCTTTGAAATGGATGCTGTTGATCTGGTTCAGCGTGCTCTCGGAACCGAGGGCGGCGCGCGCCTTGGCGATCCACTGGGCGGTGCGGGCGTCGGCCCGGAGCGACGGGGCGAGCAGCGCCAAGGCCAGGACCGCGAGGGGGAATCGGACTTTCATGGGGCTGTCGGACACTGACGCTGGGCAACGGTGCCATGCTTCGCAAGGGGATTTCCCCGATGCGGGGCTCTCAAGCGGGAAACGGCATGCGAGGGCGCGCGAAAGTCGCCGCCGGGGACGTCGGCGCCCCCCTCGGCGGCGGGCGGCAGACCCGGCGCGGTGCGGAATCCGCGCCCCACCTCCGCTCATTCCCACTCGATCGTGGCCGGCGGTTTGGAGCTGATGTCGAGCAACACGCGGCTGACGCCGCGCACCTCGTTGGTGATGCGGCTGGAGATGCGCTGGATCAGTCCGTGGGGGAGCTTGGCCCAGTCGGCGGTCATGGCGTCGGTGCTTTCGACGATGCGCAGCGCGATGACGTAATCGTAGGTGCGCTCGTCGCCGAACACGCCGACGGTCTTGACCGGCAGGAAGACCGCGAAGGATTGCCAGACTTTCCAATAGTAGCCGGACGCCATCATCTCTTCGTGCAGGACGGCGTCGGCATTGCGAAGGATCTCGAGCTTCTCCGCCGTGATGCCGCCCATCACGCGGACACCGAGGCCCGGGCCGGGGAACGGCTGGCGCCAGACGACCTCGCGCGGGAGGCCGAGGGCGGCGCCGACCTTGCGGACTTCGTCCTTGAAGAGTTCGCGGAGCGGCTCGATGAGCTTGAGCTTCATGCGCTCGGGCAGGCCGCCGACGTTGTGGTGCGTCTTGATGAGCGAGGCGGGGTTGCCTTGGATCGAGACGGATTCGATGACGTCGGGATAAAGCGTGCCCTGGCCGAGAAACTCGGCGTGGTGCCCGATCTTTTTCAGCGTCTTCTCGAAAACCTCGACGAACGTGCGACCGATGATCTTGCGCTTCCGCTCGGGGTCGGTGACGCCCTTCAGGCGCTTGAGGAAGAGTTTCGAGGCATCGACGACGCGGAGGTCGATGTGGAAATGTTTGCCATAGAGATCGCGCACGTAGTCGCGCTCGCCTTTGCGGAGAAGGCCGTTGTCCACGAAGACGCACGTGAGCTGCTGGCCGATGGCCTTGTGGAGGAGCGCGGCGGCGACGGATGAGTCCACACCGCCGGAGAGGCCGAGGAGCACGCGCCCCTTGCCGACCTTCGCGCGAATTTCCTCCACCGCGTGCGCCACGAACTCCTTCGTCGTCCAATCCTGCTGCGCGCCGCAGACGCCGAGGAGGAAGTTGCGGATCATGTCCACGCCGCGCTCGGTGTGGAAGACCTCCGGGTGAAACTGGATGCCGTAGAAGCGGCGCTTCGGGTCCTCGATCGCGGAGAACGGCGAGTTCTCGGAGATGCCGATGGCGGCGAAACCCGGGGGCAGCTGGGCGAGCTTGTCGCCGTGGGAGTTCCAGATGCGCAGCTTGCGCGGGAGGCCTTTGAAGAGCTTGCCCGGCTTCGTGACGGTCAGGTGGCCGTGGCCGTATTCGCGCGCCTTGGAGTGCTCGACCTTGCCGCCGAGGAAGTGGCCCATGAGCTGCACGCCGTAGCAGATGCCGAGGACGGGCACGCCGAGTTGGAAAATTTCCGGGTCAGGATGCGGGGCGCTCTTGGCGTAGACGCTTTGCGGGCCGCCGGAGAGGATGATGCCGATGACGCCGTCCTCGCGGAGTTTGGCCGCCGGCGTGCTGAAGTGGTAGACCTTCGAGTAGACCTCGCACTCGCGGATGCGGCGGGCGATGACCTGGGTGAGCTGGGAGCCGAAATCGAGGACGGCAATTGTCTGCGCCATGCGGGAAGCTGGGAGACTTTCCCGCCGAAAGAAACGAAAAAATCAGGCCGCGCGTGTCACGATGCGGCGCTGTGCCGGTCTCGCTTCGTCGCCGCCAGGAACGGCGGCGACCGTCTTCGCCGCCCGCTCGCGGCTCAGAATTTCAGGCGCACGTTCTCGTGGCCGCACTTCGGGCACGCCGCCGTTTCGGTGCCAGTGGGCTGCGTGTAGAGGTGGTCGCAGCGGATGCAGTGGAACGAGATTTTGCGCCGGCCGGCGTCGTAGAACGCGCGGTCGCGCCGGTCGTAGAAAATCCACAGCACGCCGAAGACCCCGAGCACGAGCAGGCCATAGACGAGGACCTCGGGTGTGAACGAAGGCGCGGCGAGTTCGGCGGGCACGGCCAAAGGCTCGCGCATCCAAGCGCGCGCGCCAAGGGCAAAGAAAAACGCGCCGGCTCGGGAGGCGCGGCGCGTGGAGAGATTCGGGGGAGCGGCGGACTGGGGACAGTCCGCCCTACCTTATCCGGCTTGGGGGGCTTCGGCGGCGGGAGCGGCTTCAGCGGCCGGAGCGGCGGCTTTCTTGGCGGCCTTCTTCTTGCCGCGGGACTTGGAGTAGCCGGTGTCCTCGGCGCCGACGAACTCGATGAGCGCCATCTCGGCAGCGTCGCCGAGGCGCTGGGGGCCGAGCTTGTAGATGCGGGTGTAGCCGCCGGCGCGCTTCTCGAACTGCGCGACCTTTTCGTTGAAGAGGAGGGTGAGGGCGGACTCGTCGCGGATGTCGCGGAGAGCCAGGCGGCGGAGGTGGATGGCGGCGGCGGAGAGCTTGCCGTTTTCCTTCGGGAGCGCGGCGGCCTTCTTGGCCTTCGTGATCACCTTCTCGATGAAGGGGCGGAGGGCCTTGGCCTTGGCGAGAGTGGTCTCGATGCGGCCGTGGCGGATGAGCGAGGCGCCCATGTTGGAAAGCATGGCGCGGCGGTGCTCGCGGGTGACGCCGAGGGAGGCGTGGTGTTTCTTGTGACGCATGGTCGAAAGGAGTGAGGAGTGAGAATCGCGGAGCGAGAATCGAGAGATTGGAGCCGGGAGCGATGGTTATTCTCGCTCCTCGATTCCGCCTTCTCGCTTCTTCGCCTCAGGCTTCCTTCTTGGTGTCGAGGAGGCGCTCGTCGAACTTCATGCCGAGGGAGAGGCCGAGGGCTTCGAGCTTCTCCTTGATCTCGTTGAGCGACTTCTTGCCGAAGTTGCGATACTTGAGCATCTCCTGCTCGGTCTTCATGGCGAGTTCGCCGACCGTGGTGATGTTCGCGTTGTTGAGGCAGTTCGCCGCGCGGACCGAGAGCTCGATCTCGTTGACGGACATGTTGAGGAGCTTGCGGAGCTTGTTCTGCTCCTCGGAGACCTCGGCGGCCTGCGACTCGAACTCGTAGCTTTCCTGCGAGACGCGGTCGAAGACGTCGAGGTGGTGCTTGAGGATGGAGGCGGACTGCTTGAGGGCGTCGTCGGGCGTGATGCGGCCGTCGGTCCAGACCTCGAGGACGAGCTTGTCGTAATCGGTGATCTGGCCGACGCGGGTGTTCTCGACGGCGTAGCGGACGAGGCGGACGGGGGAGAAGAGGGAGTCGATCGGGATGACGCCGATGGCCTGGTCTTCCTTCTTGTTCTCGTCGCCGGGGCAGTAGCCGCGGCCGGTCTTGATCTCGAGCTCGGCCTCGAAGGTGCGCTTGTGGTCGAGGGTGCAGATGACCTGTTCGGGGTTGATGATCTTCACGCCGGCATCGAGCTGGATGTCGGCGGCGGTGACGGCGCCTTCCTTGCCGACCTTGAGGTGGAGCTTCATCGGCTCGCGCTTTTCGGAGACGATGAGGATTTTCTTCAGGTTGAGGACGATGTCGGTGACGTCCTCGACGACGCCGTCGATGGACTGGAACTCGTGGTTCACGCCGTCGATCTTGATCGAGCTGATGGCGCTGCCCTCGATGGAGGAGAGGAGCACGCGGCGGAGGGAGTTGCCGACGGTGTGGCCGTAGCCGGCCTCGAAAGGCTCGGCGATGAACTTGGCGTAGGTG
>PNKG01000155.1 GCA_013822585.1 Opitutus sp.
GTTGCCCGCGGTGATCACCCCTTTCCGATCCGTGGTCGAGAAAAACATCTCCGCCAACTCGAAAGGGCTGGCTTGGTTGAGGGGTGTGACCGTCCGGACTCTCATCGGGTCTGCATATCCATCACCGCACGGCCGAGCGGCCCCCGCACGCGCGCAGCGCGAACTACGTGGATAAACTCGCTGCGCCCGCTCCCGACAAGCGCAAAGCGCCGCGCTCCCACGCTGGACCGGCGTGCCCGCCGCCGCCGGCGCTGTTCCCGCGTCGTCATGCGGATCACTCGCTGCGCAGCAAGCGCGTCACGTCCACGCGCGCCGCCCGCCGCGCCGGCAGCCAGCAGGCGGGCAGTGCCACGGCCAGCATGAGCAAGCCCACCGCCGCGAAGGTCGGTGGGTCGTGTGGCGCGATGCCGATCAGCAGCGTGTCCAGAAAACGCGCCAGTCCCCACGCCACCGCGAGCCCGATCACGACGCCCATCGCCGTCAGCCCCACGCCGCTGCCCAGCACGAGGCGATAAAGCGACGCCGTCGGCGCACCGAGCGCAAGCCGCACCCCGAACTCCGCACGGCGCTGCGACACGGAATGGGCCAGCATCGCGAACAATCCCGTCGCCGCCAGCAGCAACGCGAGCATCGACAACAGCCGCAGCACCGAATAAGCGAAGCGTTCATGCCCCACCTCGGTGCTCCGGTGTTGCGCGAGTGAGCGTAGATCGAGCACCACGAGCGTCGGGGCGATTTCATATAGCGCACGCCGCACCTCGGCCTCGAACTTCGGCCCGGGTTCGCCAGCCAACCGGAGCACGACCTGGCTCATCGCCCAGTGCGGCGCCTGCCAGTAGGGGAAATAGAAACGCGGTTTCGCTCCGTCGCGTTGCGAGAGCTGGTCGCCAACCACGCCAACGATCTCCCAAGGTTTGCGGCTCACACCCGTGAGCCTCTCACCGACCGGATTCCGACCGGCGAAGTAGAGTCGCACCATCGTCTCGTTGATCCACACTCCCGGCGGATCGCTCGGCCGCTGTTCCGTCATCGACCGTCCCGCGCGCAACGGGACGCCGAGCGCAGTCAGCAACTCCGTTGAAACCGGATTCCCCATCGCCTCAATTTCCACTCCGTCGGTGCGGCCGGCGAGCTGCAGTCGCTGGGGAAAATAGAAACTGGGCGTCGCCGCCATCGCCAAACCGACCTCCGTCACACCGGGCACGGTGGACAGGCGCTCGATCATCTGGCGGCGGCGCTCGACCAAAGCGTCTCCCTGTGGCCGATTCACCATCTCCTCGGTGAACTGCACGGCGTAACGGTGCGCAGTCTCATAGCCCGGTTTCTGCGCAGCCAGTTGCAGGAAGCTACGCACCATCAGACCCGCGCCGGTCAGCAATATCACGGCGAGCGTCGCCTCGATGATGACGAGCGCTCCGCGCAGCCTGCGCGAGGCCGGACTTTCGCCCGCCGCCGCCGAGCCGTCCTTCACGATGTCGTTGATATTCTGCCGCGTCGCCGCCCACGCCGGAGCGAGCATGACCGCGAGACCGGTCAGCGCGCCCACGGCCGCGAGGAACGCCCAGGCTTCACCACTCAGTTGGTAACGCGCCCCTTTCTCCAGGGTTGGGCTGAACGCCAGCAACGCCGGCATCACCCACTGCGCTATCACGCCGCCGGCCGCGATCACGCCGGCCGCCAGCAGCAGCGCCTCCCACAGGAGCGGGCGCATCACCTGCCAGCGCCTGGCGCCGAGCGCCAAGCGGATGCCGATCTCGCGCCGCCGGCCGAGCATCCGCACGAGCATGAGGCTGCCGGCGTTCACCGCCGCGAGCGCGAAGAGGCACGCCACTGCACCCAGACTCGTCCGCACCATCCCGAAATAGCGGCGCGCCCATATATTATCGGGAGACGCGTTGATGGGCACGACCTGCGTCTCGAAGGCGGACATGAACTTCTCGAACGGCTTCCCTTTCTCCGGTCGCATCGTGTCGAGCTCGGCTTTCAGCTGCTCCATGGTCGCACCGGCGGCGAGCCGCCCGATGGTCACGACCGGCAGGAAGGCATCCTTGTCGGAGTTTTCCGGCAGCGGAAACGGCAGCAGCACCGTCCTCTCGCCCGCCATCGTGGAGGGCAGAGCGAAGCCTTCCGGCAGGACGCCTACGATGCGCACGATGTGGCCGTTGATCGTGAGGTCGCGTTGCAGCACGTCGGGGTCGGCGCCGAGTCGATTTCGCCAAAACCAATCGGTCAGCAGGGCCACGTTGTCCTTGCCCGGTTGGTATTCGTCCGCATTGAACCCGCGACCGAGACTGGGCGCGACGCCGAGCGTCGGCAGAAAATCCACGGATATCCGCGTGACGAACACCGCCTGCGGTTCGCCGCCGACCACCACGTTGGACATCGTGCTCCACGCGCCCGCCAGCATCGCGACCGACTTCGCCGTGCGATACGCTTGAAACCGCAGCAGGAACGGCGCTCGCGAACCGGGCTCGGTGCGATTCAGCAGCTCGACGCGCACCAGTCGCTCCGGTTCTGCATACGGCGCCGAGGAGGCCAGCTGCTGCTTGAGCAGGCTGTAGAACGAGGTCGCCGTGCCGAGGCCCAGCGCCAGCGTGAGGACGACGACAAGCGTGTGCGCGGGGCTGCGCGCGAGCGAACGCGCCGCGATCTTGAGTTCGTTGAGCATGGGAGGTGTGACGCACAAAGCTGTGCGCTCTGGATTGGCAGCCCGTGCGTCATTCATACGCGCGGGCTCGCGTCAGCGACAACCCGATTCTCGCTTACAGTCCCTCAAGGCACCCCGGGCACGGCGGAGTTCTGAGCCGGCTGGGCGCCAACGCCGGCGTTGCCAGCCTCGGCCCGGATGTCATGCTGACCTCGCCCCGATGTCCGCCACCCCTCCGTCCAGCCCGGCGCCCGGAGTAGGCCTCCGCACCATCCTCGTCATCGACGACGACAAGGCCCTCCGTCCCGTGCTCATCGCGGGGCTCGAGTCCATGGGCTTTCGCGCCCTCGGAGCGGAAAACGCCAAGGTCGGCGCCGAACTCGCCCGCACCAACCTGCCCGACCTCATCCTCTGCGACATCGACATGCCCGGCATGGACGGCCGCGCGCTGCTCCGGCACCTGCGCGCCGACCCCGAGCTGGCCGACCGCCAGTTCGTGCTCATGACCGGCAACACCGCCTACGCCGACCCGCGCTCGGCCATGGACATCGGCGCCGACGATTTCATCCTCAAACCCTTCAGCATCTCCGACCTCATGGCCTGCGTCACCGCCCGCCTGCGCCGGGCCGAGATCAGCCGCCACCTCGAGAACCGCCTCATCGAGCAGCTCCGCGCCAACCTCCACGCCACGCTGCCGCACGAGTTCTTCACGCCGCTCGCCGGCATCTTCGGCCTCACCGACATCCTGCTCGAGGAACTCGACACCCTCGACAAGGAGGAAATGCGGAAGATCCTCACCGACGTGCAGACCGCCAGCCGCCGGCTGCACCGCACGCTGCGCAATTACCTCACGATCCTTGAAATCGACTCGGGCCGCGGCGGCCCGCCGCCCGCCCCTCTCGATGCCGCCACCGTCGCCAAGGCCCTCCACGAGGGCGCGGGGCTGGCCGCCAAGCGTCACCACCGCCTCCCGAGCCTGCAACTCGACCTGCCCCCGCTCGGCGCCGTGCGCGTGCCCGTGTCGCACCTGGGCTCCATCGCCGAGGAGATCGTCGACAACGCCCTCGCCGCCTCGCGCAAGGAGACGCCCGTTGCGGTCACGCTTTCGCGCGAGGGGGCGAAACTGGTCCTGACCGTCGCCGACCGCGGCCGCGGCATGTCGGCGAAGCAGCTCCAGCAGCTCGGCGTCTTCCAGCAGCACGACCGCAAGACCCACGAGCAGCAGGGCCTCGGCCTGGGGCTGGTCCTCGTGCGCCGCATCCTCGACCGGGCGAAGGGCGAGCTGCGCATCGAGAGCGAGGCCGGCCGGGGCACGACCGTGCGGGTCAGCCTCCCCGTCGCCGGCTGACGTCGCCCGCGCGATCATTCGCCGCTCATAGACCGGCATTAGCCGCGCTGCACTCTGCCGCCCGGCGCCCAAGAACCGGTTGCAGACCTCGTTCGCAAGCCTATGTCATAGCAACCTATGGCCGCCGCTTCCCCTCGCCGCGCCGCTGCGCCCGCCGCCCCGCTCCGCATCCTCACCGCGGTGCCGATCTGCGACGGACACGACAGCGCCGTCACCACGATCAACATCGAGCTCGCCCGCCACGGCATCGAGGTCATCTACCTCGGCTACCACCAGTCGGCCACGACCATCGCCCGCGCTGCCATCCAGGAGGACGCCAACGTCGTCGGCCTCAGTTCCTACAACGGCGGGCACATCGTCTTCTTCAAGGAGGTCGTCGACCAGCTCGGGACCCGCGGCAGTGGCGACATCCCGGTCTTCGGCGGCGGCGGCGGCACCATCACCCCAGCCGACGAGCGCGTGATGAAACGCCAGGGCACCGACCGCATCTTCTTCGCCGGCACGCCGCTCGACGACATCATGGCGCTGATCAAGCGCGAGTATGCCCGCGACGCGAAGCCCAACGCGAAGTTCAAGGGCGACCGCGCCCTCGCCCGCGCCATCACGATCGCGGAGTCGGGCCCCGCCACTCGTCACTCGTCACTTGTCACTCCGCGAATGAACGCCGTGCGTTCTTTCGTCGTCGGCATCGCCGGCCCCGGCGGCGCCGGCAAGTCCACACTCATCGACGAGCTGACCTCGCGCTTCCTGAAACACGTCCCGCAGGGCCGCATCGCCATCCTCGCCAACGACCCCTCGCACCCC
>PNKG01000156.1 GCA_013822585.1 Opitutus sp.
CCGTCTTCGGAAGCAGGAGCGTGTCTTTCAGTTCTTGGGCCATTCTGGGAAAAGCGCCGGAAAGTAGCCTGTGCCCAGAGTGAGTCAAGGGGGCAGAAGGGCGGCCCGCCGGCCACGTGTTGCGGGGAGGGGAAGGCTGGCGGGTTGAAGGGCCGCCCTCGGGGTCCGGGGACCCTGCCCCGGGCCCTATTTCAGGCTTTGGCCGCGGCTTCGGCGACGCGGCGGGCGAGCCTTTCGCCGCTCTTGAGGCAGTCGGGCAGGGATATGCCGTCGCGGCACTGTCCGCCGATGAACAGATTCGGCGTGCGCTCCTCCAGGCGGTTCATGGCGTCGAGATACCGGTCGTAGCCGAGCGTGTATTGCGGAATGGCGCGCGGCCAGAAGCTGTGCTTCACGTAGACCGGATCGCCAGTCACCCCGACGAGTTCGGCGAGGTCCTTGCGCACGCGCTCGATCAACTGCGGGGTGCCGAGCCGGGCGTGTTCGGGCTGGCGCATGCCGCCGGCGAAGACCGTGAGCGCCACGTGGCCGTCCGGCGCGCGGCCGGGGAACAGGGTCGACGAAAAGAGGATGCCCAGCACGTCGCGCCGCTCCTTCTCGGGGGTGAGGCCGCCGAAGCCGTCGAGCGGGTGGGCCACCTGCTCGCGCTTGAAGCCGAGGAAGAGCGACGCCACCGGCGGATGGACGATGGAGTCGAGCGTGGCCAGCGGACGCTCGGCCAGCGTGCCGAAGGTGATCTGGGCCAGCGCGGGGGCCGGCACGGCGAGGATGACATGGTCGAACTCCCCGCCGCATTTCTCCGCGCCGCGGGAGCAGACTAGGCGGTGCGGCCGGCCGGGGATGAGGGTGTCCAGCGCGGTGTTCAGCTCGACGGTCCCCGGGGGGAGCCTGGCGACCAGTGTGTCGATGAGCTGCTGCAGGCCGAGACGGAAGGAGATGAGGGGCGTGCCGCCCTTGGGGCGCTTCTCGCCGGGAGGGCGCCTGGCCTTCATCACGGCCATCATGCCGCGCGGCAGGGAGCCCTTGAGGCGCTCGGCCTCCCAGACGCTGGGGAAGGCGTGTTTCACCGACAGCTTCTCCGGGTCTCCGGCGTAGATGCCCGCGATGAGCGGGTTCACCGCGTAGTCGACCAGCTCCTGCGTGTAATGGCAGCGCACCAGCTCGGCCAGGCTGACGTCGGTGTTGCGGACGCGCGGCCGGGAAAACAGCTCGGTGAAGATCGAGAGCTTGGTGCCGAGGCCGAAGAGCGGGGTGGCGAAGAAGGAGCCCGGGCCCATCGGCGCCGGGATGAACCTGCCGCCGCGGACGATGAAGCGTTTTTTCGCCGTCTCGTTGGCCACGGCGATCTCGCCCTCCAGGCCGAGGTCGGCGACGAGTTGCTTCAGCTCCGGCGCGCCGAACTGCACGGAGTTCGGGCCGCACTCGGCGAGCCAGCCGCCCTCGCGATGCGTGCGGATGGCTCCGCCTGCCTGCGCCCACCGCTCGAAGACCTTCACCCGGAATCCGCGTCCGTGCAGCCGGTAGGCTGCCGTGAGGCCGGTGAGGCCGGCGCCGATGATCGCGACCGAGGGCTGGGCTTGCGGGTTCATGGGAAGGGGAAATTACGAGGGTGAAGTCGTGAGGTAGGGCGGACCGGCCCGGTCCGCCGAGAGCGTGATGCCGACTCCGCGGCGCACCGGACCGGCGGCGAGTGCGGTAGCCTCGCCGGTGCGCCCTACCCGAGGCAGCGGAGTCACGGTCACTTCCATTGGGTCACGGTGTCGACCAGCGCTTCCATGCACTCAACCTTGGCCGAGGGCATGATGCCGTGGCCGAGATTGAAAATGTGGCCGCGCGTGCCGCGCATGGTCTCGAGCAGGCGCAAGGCCTCGCGGCGGACGATCTCCGGGGTGGTGTTCATCAGCACCGGGTCGAGGTTGCCCTGCAGGGCGACGTTGTCGGGCACGAGCCGGCGCACGACGCCGAGGTCGACGGTCCAGTCGACGCCGAGCACCTTCGCGCCGCTGAACGCCATGTCGGTGAGTTGCATCGGGCAACCCTTGGCGTAGAGGATGACGGGGAAGTCCTTCGGCATCGCGCGGATGATCTCGCGCATCCAGCGGAGCGAGGCGGCCTCGTAGTCCTGCCCGGCGATGATGCCGCCCCAGGAGTCGAAGATCTGGATGGCGTCCGCGCCGGCGCGGATCTGCATGTGGAAGAACCCGATCACGGCTGCGGTGAGTTTTTCCATCAGAGTGTCGAAGAAGGCGCGGTCGGTGAAGAACAGCTCCTTGATCCGTGAGAAATCCTCCGAGCTGCCACCCTCGACCATGTAGGTGGCGAGCGTCCACGGCGAGCCGCCGAAGCCGAGGAGCGCCTTCTCGCCCTTCAGCTCCTTCTTCACGAGTGCGAGCGACTGCGCCATGTAGTCGAGGCGCCCGGCGACACCCTGGCCGTTGAGGCGGTCGAGCTGCGCGCGGGTGTCGAGGCGGAACTCCATCGCGATGCCGCCCTCGTCGCGGAACTTGTAACCCTGGCCCAACGCTTCGGGCACGACGAGGATGTCGGAGAAGATGATGGCGGCATCGAGGGCGAAGCGCCGCAGCGGCTGCAGCGTGACCTCGGCGGCCAGCTCGGGCGTGCGCACCATCTCGAGGAAGGAGGACTTGGCCTTTAACGCGCGGTATTCGGGCAGGTAGCGGCCGGCCTGGCGCATCACCCACAGCGGCGGGCGGTCGAGCGGCTCGCAGGCGGCGGCCTTCAGGAAGCGTTCACGGGAGGTCATGCGTGGAATTCGGCCCAGTCGGCGGGCTTGAGGAATACGTCGTAGAGCTTCGCCTCGGGCGAGTCGGGGGCGGGCTGCCAGTCGTAGCGCCAGCTGACGAGCGGCGGGAGCGACATGAGGATGCTTTCCGTGCGCCCGCCGCTTTGCAGGCCGAAGTGCGTGCCGCGGTCCCAGACGAGGTTGAACTCCACGTAGCGGCCGCGGCGGTAGAGTTGGAACTGGCGCTCATGCTCGCCGTAGGGCGTGGCCTTGCGGCGTTCGACGATCGGCAGGTAGGCCGGCAGGAAGGCGTCGCCCACGCTGCGCAGGAAGGCGAAGCTCGGCAAGAAGCCCGGCGCATTGAAGTCGTCGAAGAAGATGCCGCCGACCCCGCGCGGCTCGTTGCGGTGCTTGAGGAAGAAATACTCGTCGCACCACTTCTTGAACTTTGGATACAGCTCCGCGCCGTGCGGGTCGCAGGCGGCTTTGGCTGTGCGGTGCCAGTGCACGCAGTCCTCCTCGAAGCCGTAAGAGGGCGTCAGGTCGAAGCCGCCGCCGAACCACCAGGCCGGGGGCTCGGCGCCCGAGGTGGGGAAGGCCTCCTGGTTCGGTGCGAACTGACGGCCGGCGCAGAAGAACCGCACGTTCATGTGCGTGGTGGGCACGAAGGGATTGCGCGGGTGGATGACCAGCGACACGCCCATGGCGTGGAAGGGCTTGCCCGCCAGCTCGGGCCGGTGCGCGGTGGCGGAGGGCGGGAGGGACTGGCCGGCGACGTGGGAGAAGTTCACGCCGGCTTTCTCGAAGACCGCGCCGTTTTCCAGCACGCGCGAACGGCCGCCGCCGCCTTCCTCCCGCGTCCAGCGGTCCTCCCGGAACTCGCCCCCGTCATCCGCGCGCTCGAGCGCCGCGCAGATGGAGTCCTGCAGGGCGAGGAGGTAGCTGGCGATGGCGTTGAGATCGGGCTGGGACATGCGCGGAAGGCCTAGGAAAGCCGCGCGCGGACGCCCGGCAACCCTATACCCAAAGGCTACCAACCGCCCGGGGGTGCCGCCGTGCACCCCTTGGCGAGGACCGGGCGGATATTGTCGGGGCGCGTCCTCCGCATCACCGTCCCATCGCGAGCAGGCACGCTCCCACAATAACGCAGCCGCCTCCGTCGCGCCCCCTTGACGACTTTGCTAAAGTCCGCGTTCGACACGGCTGCACCGGCCGGGTTTGCTCACTCTTCCGCCATGCTCACCACCCTCGCCGCGACGGGCTTCACCGTCGCCTTCCTCCACGCCGCTATCCCGACGCACTGGCTGCCTTTCGTGCTCGTGGCGCGCGCGCGCGGCTGGACGCGCGGGAAGACGATTGCGGTGTCGATGGCCGCGGGGCTCGGTCACGTGCTGCTCACGAGCCTGCTCGGCCTCGGCATCGCCTGGCTGGGCTTGCAGTTGGACGAGCATTTCGGCGAGCTGTTCAATCGCGGCGCGGGTGGGGTGCTGCTCGTCGTGGCGCTGGGATTTTTCTGGCGGCAAATGCGCGGCGGCGTGCTGCACCACCACGTCGGCGGCAGCGGGCACCGCGCTTCCGAGCATTGCGGGCACGAGCACGACCACAGCCACATGGAGGAGGAGCTGAAGGACACCGCTCTCGTCTCGCGCCGCGCCGGCGATTGGGCCGCGATCGCCGGCCTGTTCACCATGATCACGCTCTCGCCCTGCGAGGGATTCCTGCCCGTCTATCTCTCCGGCGTGCACTACGGCTGGCGCGGCTTCATGGTGCTGAGCGGCATCCTCGCCGTCGGCACGCTGGGGGGCATGCTGTTGTTCACCTGGCTGACGCTCGTCGGCTTCGCCAAGCTGCCGATCCAGCGGCTCGAACGCTACGAAGCCGGGCTGCTGGGAGTGGTCTTCGCCGGGCTGGGCCTGATGATGCTCTTCGCCGAGCACGGAGGACGCTAACCCATCTTCCGCAGTTCGGGCCACTTGGGTTCGTGCTGGCAGGCACTTGCGCGATTTAGGGGAGGTTTTTCTCCACTACATTTTCGATTTCGCGGGTGCCGG
>PNKG01000157.1 GCA_013822585.1 Opitutus sp.
AAGTCGGGGCTGGATGGGATGGCGGACCTCGGAATGCGGACAGGTTCACCATTTCCGATTCCGAGCGACCTCCAAGACGGGGCAGCCCAAGGCCAGGCGCTGTCGGTCAGAGAAGGCGGACTCGTCCAGCCGCAGGAGTTTGAGTGTCGATCCGTATTGCGTGCCAAAGCGCTGGGAATGCCCGGTGGCGTTCAGCATGCGGTCGTAGGTGGCGGCGGCGAGCCAGCGGGCCTGCGGCGCCCTCAGCAGCAGGCCCGCGACCGCGAGTTCGTGGGCAAGGCGATAACCGGCGAAATCCGGGCTGTGTTGGCAAAGAAGCGCGGCGTGCACGAAATCCTGTCCCGTGCTCAGGCCGCCGCCGGCGACAATCTCTCGGGTCCGGGCGTTGCGCTTCAGGTCGGCCGTGTGAATTGACTGCCGTTCGGCTTGGCTGAGCCTGCTCCAGTCTGTCTGCCGGACCGCTTGATCCTCGTCGAAAAGCTTCTTCAGCTCCGGGTTGTCGCCGTCAGACGTGGCAGAGCGCGCGGCGGAAGGATCGCCCCAGACCCGCTGGATGACCTCCGGCGCCAGCAGCTTGGGCACCGAATCGGAGTTCTGGGCGAGATAACCCGTGGCGGGAAAGCGTGCGGGTTGTGCGAGGGCCAGCTGGAAGTTGTCCCATGCTTCGCGCAAGGCGGGGTCGGGGTGATTCGGCTCCAGCGCGACGGCGGCGAGGAGGAGCTCGTAGCGGCTGCGCGCGACGCGAAAGTTGTCCTGACCCCATGTGCAAAGGGAGGCTGCGTGGCGGAAATCCCCGGCGGTCTGGAGTGCGCCGCTCTCGATGAGGCGGAAGACGTCAGTCTCGAATTTCTCGGCAACCGCCGGTTCCGTGGGCCCGGAGGGCAGGCGGGCCAGCAGGCTCGCGAGATCGGGCGGGGAAGCTTCCGCGACGGGATCGGTCGCGGCGCAAGGAGCAGGGGCCAGGAGCAGCGCAAGGCCGATGCCAAGAAGACGGGGTTGGGAGCGCATGATGATCTGTGACCGAGTGAACGGCCCGTGTGCCGCGGAGGATGCCGGGCGATTCTTGCGCGGCAAGTCCCGGCTGAGCAGAGAGCACGAGGGCTTGACGCCACGCGGGTTTGCGAACGACGTTGCCGTGCCCGCGCGGGCCTTGCATGCACGGCATCGACTTCATCCAGGACTTGGCGGTGGTGCTGCTGGTGGCCGGCTTGGTCGGCTGGCTCTGTCACCGGGCGGGGCTGTCGGTGATCGTGGGCTTTCTCGTGGCGGGCACGCTCGTGGGGCCGCGCACGCCGCTGTTCCCGATGGTCACCGATGTGCAGCGCATCGAGACGCTGGCGCAGGTCGGACTGGTGTTCCTGATGTTCTCGATCGGGATGAAACTGAGCCTGCGCAAGCTGCGGAAGCTGGGGCTGGCCCTGGTGGCGGCGACGGTGATCGAGGCGGTGCTCATCTACCAGTTGACGCGAGTGGCGGGCGGGTGGTTCGGGCTGACGCCGACGGAGACGGTTTTTCTGGCGAGCATGCTGATGATCTCGAGCTCGGCCATCATCGTGAAGGTGCTGGCGCAGATCGGGGCCACGCACGACAAGGCGGGTCAGACGGCGATGGGCGTGTTCGTGGTGGAGGATGTGATCGCCGTGCTGCTGCTGACCGGCCTGGGATCCTACGCGACGGTGGCGGCGGGCGGACATGAGGCGTCGCTGGGGCGGACAGCGGTGCTCTTTGCCGGCTTCGTGATGTTGGCCGGCGTGCTGAGTGTGCTGCTTGTGCCGTGGCTCCTGCGCAAACTGAGCCTGACGGGCGATTCGGAGCTGCCGACGCTGGTGCAGGCCGGCTTGCTGTTCGTGCTGGCGACGCTGGCGGCCTGGGCGGGTTTCTCGCTCGCGCTCGGGGCCTTCCTGCTCGGGGCGATCGTGGCGGACACGCCGCAGCGCGTGCAGATCGACCGGACTTTCGAGGGTCTGCGCGACGTGTTCAGCGCGGTGTTCTTTGTCGCGATCGGCATGATGATCGATCTGCGGGCGCTGTGGCAGGCGTGGCCGCTGGTGCTGCTGGCGACGGCGCTGGCGCTGGGCGGACGCAGCCTGGCGTGCGCCGCGGGTCTGATCGTGACGGGCGTGTCGACGCGAGAGGCGGTGAGAGTGGGGCTGTTGGTGGTGCCGCTGGGCGAGTTCGCGATCATCATCGCGCAACTCGGTGTCGAGGGCGGCGTGCTGCCGGAAAGTTTCCAGGCGGTGGCGGTGGGCGTGACGCTGCTGACGGCGCTGGCGGCGCCGATGCTGGCGCGGCGGTCGGATGCGATCAGTGTCGCCGTGGAGTCCAGGCAACCGCATTGGCTGGCCGCATGGCTGAAATCCCACCAGGGCTGGCTGGAGCGCCTGCGCCTGCGCGGCGCCCGCAATGTGCTCTGGCAGCTGGCGCGCAGGCGTCTGGTGCAAATCGGCGTGGAATGGCTGGTCGTGACGGGCTTGCTGGCGTTTGCCAATCCGCTGCAGGAGCAAGCCCTGCGTCTCTTGCCGCCGGACTGGCCGTTCGCCGGCGGACCGCAGCTGTTGTTCTGGAGCGCCCTCGGCCTGCTGGTGCTCGCGCCGGTGGTGGCGATCTGGCGCAATGTGTCGGCGCTGGCGATGCTCGTCTCCCAAGTGGTGTTTGCCAATCACCCCAAGGGGCCGCGGCTGGCGCCCCCGCTGGAGCTGGCGTTGAAATTCGCGGGTGGCGTGCTGCTGTTCCTGTGGTTGAGCGCGTTCATGCCCCTGCAATCGGGCTTGGGCTGGCTGCCGGTGCTTGTGCTGGCGGTGGTGGCGCTGGCGCTGGTGCTGTTCAGCCGCAAACTCATCTACTGGCACAGCGTGCTGGAGGTGGAATTGCAGGACCGGCTGGCCCAAGCGGAGCAGCGCCTGAGCGGCACCACCGCGCCTTGGCTCGCCCAGCACCGGGAGTGGGATTTGGTGCTGACGGAGTGCGCGTTGCCCGATCTGGCCGACGTGCGCGGGCGCACCT
This sequence comes from Opitutus sp., assembly GCA_013822585.1. Taxonomy (GTDB): domain Bacteria; phylum Verrucomicrobiota; class Verrucomicrobiia; order Opitutales; family Opitutaceae; genus Didemnitutus. The sequence goes on from PNKG01000157.1 coordinate 3,004, forward strand.
TGGGCGAACTGGCCTTGCGCACCAAACTGGGGTGCACGGTGGCCGGCGTGGAAAGGCAGGGTGTGCTGCTGGGCAACCCGGGGCCGCAAACCGTGCTGTTTCCGCGCGACAAAGTGCTGCTGCTCGGCACCCCGCAGCAGACGGCCGCGGGCAAGGCCTTTCTGCAGGCGGTCACCGGGCAGGCGCCGGGAGCCGATTTCTCCGACGTGCGTCTGGAGACGGTGGAAATCCCGCAGCAGAGCAGGCTGGGCGGTCGCATGCTCTCGGAGCTGGCGCCGGCGCGGCAAACGGGTGTGCAGGTGGCGGGCATCCACCGCAGCGGCCTGCGCATCCTGAATCCGGGTGGCGACGAGAAGTTGTTGCCGAACGACGACGTGCTCGTGCTCGGCAGCCCGGACCAGATCGCGGCGTTCAAGAACTGGGCGCGCGAGGGGACAATTTAGAGCACCCAACAAAACAACGCCGGCTGGCGCTCGCGCCGCATCGGCCTGGCTTGTTTTGTTGGGTGCTCTAAACCCGGATTCCGGGATTCAACCTGCGGCGCGTGACTGTAGGAGCGGCTTCATGCCGCGACAGGAAAGTCCGCCGCGGTCGTAGGCCGGATCGCGGCGCAATGCCGCCCCTCTAGGTCCGGCAATCGCGGAATCCGGGTTTAGCGTGGCGGCAGAAAATAGCTGTGCTGCGTTTGACAGAAGCGCGCCCTCGACGCAGGCGCACGCTTGCGATAAATCGGCCGGCGATAGCAGGACGCTTAAGGGTTGGCGCACTCTTTCAGGTCCGGACCAGAGCGAGCGAAACGCGATCGCGGTTGGCGCCTTGCGTGGGGCCGGCCCGCTCATCCGAACATCAGCCGGCAGATGAGCACCGAGGCGATGATGCCGATGAAGTCGGCGAAAAGCCCGGCGGCCAGCGCGTGGCGCGCGCGGCGGATGCCGACCGACCCGAAATAGACCGCGATGACGTAGAACGTCGTCTCCGTGCTGCCGTAGATCGTGCCCGCCATGCGCGAGACCAGCGAGTCGGCGCCGGTGGTCTGCACCAGTTCTGAGAACATCGCAAGCGACGCGCTGCCGCTCAGCGGCCGCACGAGCGCCAGCGGGAGCAGGTCCGGCGGGAAGCCCAGCGGCGCCAGCAGGGGGGAAAGCACGCTCTTCATCGCCTCGATGCCGCCCGCGCCGCGGAACATGCCGATGGCGACGAGGATCGCGACGAGGAAGGGCACGATGCGCGTCGCGACGCCGAAACCTTCCTTGGCGCCCTCGACGAACTCCTCGTAGATTTTCACGCGCCGCAGCGCCGCGTAGAGGGGGAAGAAAAACATCAGCAGCGGCACCGCCATCAACGAGAGCGTGCCCACCGCGCGGAGGAAGAGGTTCTGCGCGGAGGTGTCCTCCCAGGCGGGCAGGGCGACGTTGGGCGGGAAGATCGCCTGGTGCAGCGCGCGGGTCGCCTCGCGGTAGCTTTGCGGGGCGGTGGCCACCCAGAAGAACACCGCGAGGAAGGCGAGGCCGAGGGCGGCGAGCGCCGCCTTGCCACCGGCGGTCAGCGGGGCGGGGTCGGGCAGGGGTTCGGGCGCCGGGACGGATTCCGCGGCGGCCGTTCCGCCACCCGCGATGGACGGATCAATGTGGAACACGCGCCAGGTTTGCAGCCATTTCACGGCGCCGATGCCGGCGATGGTGGAGAAGGTCGTGGCGATGAGCGCGGTGCCGACGATGGCGGTCGGATCATTCGAGCCCTGC
>PNKG01000158.1 GCA_013822585.1 Opitutus sp.
GCGCGAAAAGATCATGGACGTGCTCGACTCCCTCACCGAACGCGAGCGCCGCGTGCTCACCCTGCGCTTCGGCCTTGTCGACGGCTACAGCCGCACGCTCGAGGAGGTCGGCAAGCAATTCAAAGTCACGCGCGAACGCATCCGCCAGATCGAAGCGAAGGCGCTGCGCAAGATGCGTCACCCGACGCGCATCCGCCAGCTGCACGGCTTCTTCGACGCGGAGCAGATCGACAACCCGCAGAACCTGCTCAAGAAGCCGCCGGCGATTCCGCCGCAATTCATCAAACAGGGCGGCCCCGGCAACGCACCCGGCGGTTTCGGGCGTCCGGGCGGCCTTCCGCCGTTCCTCGGCAGTTATCCGGGTTCCGGCCTGTCGCATTGAACGCTTGGTTTTTGTCCCTTTACTCACTTCACGCCGCGAGTAGCCTCTCATCATCATGAGCCTTCATTCCGTTCTCGCCATTTTCGGCCTCGGAGCACCCGAACTGATCATCATACTCGTGATCCTCATGCTGCTTTTCGGCGGTTCGAAGCTCCCCTCGCTCGCCAAGGGCCTCGGCCAATCGATCAAGGAATTCAAGAACGCCGCGAAGGACGACACCCCTGCCGCCCCGAAGTCGGAAACGAAGTCCGACACCAAGACCGGCAACAACTGAGCCACCCGCTCATCCGCATCTCCAAGCACCCCAGCGCGCCTCCCCGGCGCGCTTTCTTGTTTTCCCACGAAACACGCGAAAAACACTCAACCCGGATTCCGGGATTGAACGCCGCCCCTTCCGCCAGCGCTACTCCCCGGAGCAAGCTCCGGGGATTCTTCGCGCGGCGAACCGGGCCGGGCCGCGCTGTCAGACGAGTCGCCTCTCACCAAGCTATGCCGTAATCCTCGCCGTAGTCCGACGCGGCGCCCTGCAGGGTCCCGCGCGCGCGATCGATGAAGATGGCCGTCGTCGGCGCGTAGACGCCGCCGGGCAGGAGCGTGAACTTGTAGCCCATCTTCTTCAATTCGGCCTGCACCCACTCGGGCACGTCCGAGCGCAACTCGAGTTTGCCCGGCTCGGTGCGGTGGTCGCCAAAGGATGACTGCATCTGGTAGCTCAGGATGTTGGCCGCCTTCACCGCCTCGGCGACGTTCATGTCGAACTCCACCACGTTGAGGAAGAACTGCAGGAGGTTCTGGTCCTGCGAGTCGCCGCCCTGCACGGAGAACGCGAGGAAGGGTTCGCCGTTCTTCAGCGCGAGCGAGGGCGTGAGCGTGACGCGCGGGCGCTTGCCGGGCTCGAGGACGTTGAACGGGTTCATGGCCGCATCGAGCACGAAGCTCTGCATGCGCTGCGAGAGGCCGACACCGGTGCTGCCCGCGATGAAGGCCGGGATCCACCCGCCGCTGGGCGTGACCGAAATCACCCAGCCGCTCTCGTCCGCCGCCTGGATCGACGTCGTGCCGGCAAGGAAGGCCTCGTCGGGCGTCATCGCGGAGGCGACCTGGAAGCCCGCAGGCTTGGCCTTCGAGGTCGAGGGCACGGGCGACCAGTTCTTCAGCAGGTCGGCGAAGGGATTGGTCGCGCCCTGGAAGGGATACGGGTCGCCCGGGCGCGCGTTCACGTCGTTCTTCTGCCAGTTGATCGTGGCGTAACGGGCCTTGGCGTATTCCTTCGACAGCAGGCCGCGCACCGGTTCGACCGGAGCGAAGTCGGGGTCGCCGTAGTAGAAATCGCGGTCGGCGTAGGCAAGGTTCATCGCCTGGTAGAGCGTGTGGATGTAGCGCGCGGAGTTGTAGCCCATGGCGCGGAGGTCGGCGTGCTCGAGGAGGTTCAGCGCCTGGAGCATGGCCGGACCCTGCGTCCAGACGGTCAGCTTGTAGACATCGACGCCCTTGTAGTTCACCGAGACGGGCGCCTCGAGCTTCACGCGCCAGCGGTCGAGGTCGGCGAGCGTGATGAGCCCGCCCTGCTCCTGCGTGCCGCGCACGAGTTCCTGCGCGATGTCGCCGCGGTAGAACCGCCCGTAGGCGGCCATGATCGCGGCCTTGCGGTCCTGGCCGGCGGCGAGCGCGGCCTGCTCGGCCTCGACGAGTTTGCGCAACGTGGCGGCGAGCTCGGGCTGGCGGAAAATGTCGCCCGCGCGCGGGGCGGCGCGCTTGGCGGGATTCTTTTCGTCGAAATTCGGCAGGAAGACACGCTTCGAGGCCGGCCATTTCTCGATCTCGCCGCGCATGCGCTCGATCTGGTCGGCCGCCTGCGCCTCGATCGGATAGCCGTCGGCCATCGCGATGGACGGGGCGAGCACGTCGGCCAGGGACAGCGTGCCGAACTCGGCCAGCATCACCATCAGGCCGCCTGGCGTGCCGGGCGTGACGGCGGCGAGCGGGCCGTATTCCGGCGGGAAGCTCATCCCGCGGTCCTGGTAAAACTTCGGCGTCGCGCCGGTCGGGGCCACGCCGAGGGCGTTGACGCCGATGACCTGCCTCGTGTGCGGATTGAAGATGAGCGCCTGCGTCTCGCCGCCCCAGCCGAGCGTGTCCCACATCGTGCTGGTCGCCCCGAGCATGGCGCAGGCGGCGTCGATGGCGTTGCCGCCCTTCTGGAACATCATCGCGCCGGCGGTCGCCGCCAGCGGCTTGCCGGTGACGCCGATCCAGTGTTTGCCGTGCAACAACGGTTTGTTGGTCCGCTGAGCGGAGAGCGGCGCGGCCAAAGCAAGGGCGGCGGCCAGGCCGAGGAAAACACGGGACAGGGATACGCGGAAGACGAAGCGCATGACTCCAGGGGTTGAGGTTCGAAGCGGAACGGGACGGGCACTGTTGTGCGCCCGCTCGCATTCGTCAAACCGGCTGCATCGGGCTGCCCGCGCGGCCGGGGGCATCTGCGGTCTTGCCGCGCCGGCGGTCCTCCTGCACCAAGCTGCCCGCATGAATCTCGTCCTGCTGGGCGTGCTCGGCTACATCGCGCTGCAATTGGCGGCCGGCGTGTTCGTGTCGCGTTCGATCAAGACCGAATCCGACTACCTGATCGGCGGACGCCGGCTCGGACTGGGGTTGGTGACCTTCTCGATGTTTGCGACGTGGTTCGGCGCGGAGACCTGCATCGGCGCGGCGGGGATGTTCTATGAGGAGGGCATGGCCGGCGGTGTGAGCGACCCCTTCGGCTATGCGCTGGCGCTATTTCTCGTCGGCCTGCTCTTCGCCCGGCCGCTGTGGAACCGCGGCCTGACCACTCTCGCCGACCTCTTCCGCGCGCGCTTCGGGCCGGCAACGGAACGTTTCGCCGCGCTCGTCATGGTGCCGACGTCGATCTTCTGGGCCGCAGCCCAGATCCGCGCCTTCGGCATCGTGCTCCACGCGGCGACGGGCATCGAGGTGTCCACCGCGGTCCTGACCGCCACTGCGGTGGTGATCGCCTACACCTGCACCGGCGGCCTGCTCGCGGACGTGGTGACGGATTTCATTCAAGGCATCGCGATCATCGTCGGCCTCGGCGCGCTTCTGTGGAGTCTCGGGGCGAACCCGCAGATCGACTTCGGCGCCGCGTGGCGCGCGGTCGAGCCGGAGCGGCTCGCCCTGCTCGGGGGCGAGGGCGGATTCTGGGAGAAGCTCGATGTGGGGCTGACGATCGTCCTCGGCTCCGTGGTGGCGCAGGAAATCGTGGCGCGCATCCTCGGCGCCCGCTCGGCCGCGACCGGCGCCCGCGGGGCCCATCTCGGCGGCGGCCTCTACCTCGTGGTGGGGCTCGTGCCGGCATTCCTCGGCCTGATCGGACCGCAACTGCTGCCGGGTCTGGAAAACCCCGAAACCTTCCTGCCCAAGCTGGCCGAAACCCACCTGCCGCCGGTGCTGTTCGTGCTGTTCACCGGCGCGATCGTCTCGGCCATCCTGTCGACGGTCGACTCCACCCTGCTGGCGGCGAGTTCCCTCGCCTCGCACAACCTCGTCGTGTCCCTCCGCCCCGGTCTGACCGACCGCCGGCGGCTCCTGCTGGCGCGGACCGGTGTGGCGGTGTTCGGCCTCGTGGCCTGTGCGTTCGCGCTCGGCGCCGGGACGATTTTCGAACTGGTGCAGCAGGCCAACGGCGTCGGCAGCGCGGGGATCTTCGTGCTGATGGTGGGCGGACTCTTCGCCGGCCGTTTCGGCGGTCCCCGCACCGGGCTCGCCACGCTGGCCGTCGGACTCTCGACTTGGGCGTGGGGCACCTATGTCGGCGAGTGGAACGTCACCTACCTCGTGTCGCTGGCCTGCTCCGTCCTGACCTTTGCCGTCGGTGGATTGCTGGAGCGAAACACCTTCGCCTAAACCGCCAAGCGCCATGATCGCGATCCGCGTCCCGGGGAAAATCGCGCCGGAGGGGAGGGGAAACCGCGACCGCGGCGCGACTTGCGGAGTTCCATCCCGGTTATGACACGAGCTCGAAGAAAATTCTCTCGCCGGGGAGGAGAATTTCCGCACGTTCGGGCTCGCATCAGGAAAGGATCGGCGGAGCAATCCGGCGGTTCTGCCAACCGGGTCTAGGAGTGATCACGGTGGTTTCGAGCGACGCGAGTCGCCCGGATGTGCGAGCCGAAAGGCTCGAACAAAAAACTCCTCCGACGAAACGGAAAGCCGCCTGATGCCCTCAGGCGGCTTTCGTTTTTAGGAAAACCCTGGTGCGCGAACCTAAAAACTCACGCATCATGTCCAACATCATCACCCTCCCCTCCCTCCGCCTCAACCCGGAGAA
>PNKG01000159.1 GCA_013822585.1 Opitutus sp.
ACGCGATACATGATCTCGCGCGCGGCGGCCCAGCGCGGGCCGTCCTGCCAGAATTCGACCGGGTGGATGTGCGGCATCGCCAGCTCGATCGCGCCCTCGCGGTCCATCTCCTCGCGGCAGATCGCCATGATCTTGTGCAGCACGCGCAGCCCCGCCGGCAGGTAGGTGTAGAAACCGGCGCCCAGCTTGCGCACCAGACCGGCGCGCAACATGAGCTTATGGGAGGCGATTTCGGCGTCGGCCGGGCTCTCCTTGAGCGTGGGGATGAACGTCTGCGACCACTTTTTCATGTGAGTCGGGCAACTCAACAAGTCCCCCGCCCTCGCGCAACGGTTTTTGCGGTCAAGCCATGCGCCGCCCCAGGTGGTCACCGTCGTCCCGACCGCGCCAAAACCGACGCTGCGCACGGCCAGCCACATTGAACGCCGCCCTTCCGCCAGCGCTACTCCCCGGAGCAAGCTCCGGGGATGGCGGATTCTCGCTGGCGCTCGGAACTACGCGCGGCTTGCACAGTCCCGCTGGCGCGGGACTGGCCGGACGGCGTCCTAATCTCACTTGTGAAACCCCGCAGCAAGCTGCGGGGAATGTGGCAGCATTCAAACACGGCGAATGGGTCGCACAACGGACGCCGCCACCGGGACGGCGGCGACCACCTTCACGCCTCCACGTTACCGTTCCGCCCGGAAAGCGCCTTGTGCCCGCCCCTGCGGCTCTCTTTGTTCGCCGCATGAGCGCCCGCCGACCATCCCCCAGACCGTGGCCCATGAAGTGGGTCGTGGCCGCCATCGTCGTGTTCGTCGCCGGCTACACGCTCGTGAACGTCCATTTTCGGAAACCAGGCCGCGCCTTCCGGCCCTACGAGGACATGAACAGGCGCGCGACGACGGTGCGGCTGCTCTCGGCCGGCTGGCAAAAACTCCCGGCCGACCTCACGCGGCCGCTGGAGAAACCCGGATTCGGCGCCACCGCTCCCGTCGCGCGCGCGGGCAACGGCCTCGGCCCGGAACTCGCTGCGGCCTTTGCCGAGAAACCCGCGCTGCCCTCCTCGATCGACCGTGTCACCGCGCCCGAAAGCGTCGCCCGCGGCGAGAATTACTCCGTCCACTTCACCGCCACGCTCACCGACCAGCGCCTGCAGCTCGGCCACATCGAGGCGTTGCGCCGCAACAACGAGATCGTGCTCGTGCCCGTGCTCGAGCGCCTGCCCGGCAGCAATCTCCTCAGCCGCTGGAAGGACGCCGACTATTGCGCGCTCGTGCCGACGGACCGGCTCGAGCCCGGCCCCTACACCGTGCGCCTCGCCGCGAGCGGCCCGGCGATGCAGTGGACGCTGCTCGTGCGGTGAGCCCGCGCGGCTCACATCCCCATTGACGGGCGCGGCGCGATGCCCGATTAGAAACGTCCTTCCATGTCCAACGGCGCCGACATCAAGCCCACCGATCTCCGCGGCATCCTGAAATACGTCCCGCGCTACCAGGACCAGATCTTCATTCTGGCCATCGACGGCGCCATCGTCGCGGACGAAAATTTCGGCAACATCCTCCTCGACGTCGCCGTCCTCCGCTCGCTCGGCATCAAGGTCGTGATCGTCCACGGCATCGGCAAACAGATCGAGGAACTCTCCGCCACGCGCAAAATCCCGATCACCGACTCGTTCGGCACCGGCGTGACCGACGCCGCCACCCTCGACCTCGCCATCCGCGCCGCCGGCCGCGTCACCCACCTCGTGCTCGAGGACCTGACGCAGAACAACCTCAAGGCCGCGCTGACCAACGCCGTCCGCTCCGCCCCCGTCGGCATCCTGCGCGGCGTCGATCACCAGTTCACCGGCCGCGTGGACCGCGTCGACCGCGACTTCCTCCTCCAACTCATCGCCTCGGGCGTCGTGCCGGTGGTGAACCCGATCGCGTTCGACCGCGACGGCCGGCCTCTGCGGGTGAACTCCGACCTCCTCGCCGCCGAGCTGGCCGAGGCCCTGCACGCGACGAAGATCATCTTCTTCACGCCCCACCCCGGCCTCGAGGTCGCCGGCAAGTTCCAGCAGCAGATCAACGTCGACACCCTGCGCGACGTGCTCGCCAAGAATCCCGACTCGATCAACGAACCGCTGCGCAGCAAGGCCGCGCACGCGGTCAAGGCGATCGAGACCGGCACGCCCCGCGTCCACCTCCTCGACGGGCGCATGATGGACGGTCTTCTCACCGAGATATTCTCCAACGAGGGCGTCGGCACGCTGATCCACGGCAACGAATACCAGCAGATCCGCCAGGCCACGAAGCGCGACGTCCGCGCGATCTACAACCTCACCCGCTCCGCCGTGAAGCGCGAGGAACTCGTCTTCCGCACGCAGCAGGCAATCGAGAAGAACATCGACAACTTCCACGTCTTCGAGATCGACGAGAACATCATCGCCTGCGTCTCGGTCACTTTCTACGCCGAGAAACCCGGGGTCGCCGAGGTCGGCTCGCTCTACGTGATGCCGTTCTACCACCACCGCGGCATCGGCAAGAAGATGGTCGATTTCGGCTGCAAGATGGCGAAGGACAAGGGCGCCGGCACCGTCATCGCGCTTTCGACCCAGGCCTTCACCTTCTTCACTTCGGTGTGCGGCTTCGCGGAGGCCGACAAGGACGCGCTGCCCGAGTCGCGGCTCAAGAGTTACGAGGAGAGCGGCCGCAACTCGAAGATCCTGCGCAAGCAGCTCGGGAGCTGAGCCGCAAACGCAGAGCCCCGGCCAACTTGCGGTCAGCCGGGGCTTCGAGAGTGGCGCAGCCGTAGGGAGTCGAACCCCAAACCTTCTGATCCGTAGTCAGATGCTCTATCCAATTGAGCTACGGCTGCGTGACAGAGCGGCGAACTAAGCGAACTTCGCGCGGCGTGCGCAAGCAGATTTTTTTCGCCGGCCTCACTCGGCCCTGCGCCAGTCCAACAGCTCGAGTTGGAGCATTTTCCGGCCGGCGTAATGGTTCCAGTTCAACTGCACGGCGAGTTCCAGCGGCACGCCGGCCGGCGGCAATTTGTCCGCGAGTTTCCAGGCCACGCCGCTGAGCCGCCGGCCGGTCTCGTCCTCCGCGCTGAAGCGGAAATGCTGCTCCTTGAAGACCTCGGGACGGTGGCGCAGACGCAGCCCCCTGACACCGAAGATCGGCTCGGGGTTGCCCTGCCCGAAGGGGTGCAGCTGATCCAGTTCCTCCATCAGCGGCTCGCCGATTTCCCGTCCTTCGAGCCAGGCGGACAGTTCGATGATCGGCTCGCAGGCATCGAGTCCGCGCGTCGCCCGGATCGTGACGTTGAACAATTCGCGGAACTCCCCGAGGCGCTCCTTGCGCAGCGAAACGCCCACCGCCATCGGGTGTCCGCCCCAGTTCTCGAGGCAAGCCCGGCAGCCGCCCAGCAGTTCGACGAGGTTGAGGCCCGCGACGCCGCGCCCGGAGCCCTTCGCAAAATCCCCCTCGTTGCCGAGCACGATGGCGGGGCGGTTGTATTTGCGGGAGATGCGGCCCGCGACGATGCCGACCACGCCCGGATGCCATCCCTCGTCGAACAACACGAAGCCGCACGACTCGGCGAACCGCTCGTCGACATGGCGCTCGGCCTGATCGGTGATGAGCCGTTCGATGTCCTGCCGTTCCCGGTTCAGGTCGTCGAGCTTCTGCGCCGTGTCCTGGCAGAACTTCCAGTCGCCACTCAGCAGCAGGTCGACCGAGAGCGACGCGTCGGCCAGACGGCCGCTGGCGTTGATCCGCGGGCCGAGGCGGAAGGAGATGTCGACCGGCGTGATCCCCTGCTCGGGCTTGAGCGCCGCGACGCTCATGAGCGCGCGCAGCCCGGGGCGTTGCGTCTGCGCCAGCACCTGCAGGCCGTGTTTGGCGAAGATGCGGTTCTCGCCGACCAGCGGCACGAGGTCGGCGATGGTGCCCATCGCCACCAGATCGAGGTAGTCGCGCAACCGGATGTCCATCACGCCGGGATGATTGCGCGCGCGCAGCTCCTTGAGGAGGCCGTGGAGCAATTTGAACACGAGGCCGACGGTGCAGACGTGGCGCCAGGCGTGGTCGCCCGCGCTCTCGTTCACGTGCGGATTGATGAGGAGCGCGTCGAAGGCCACCGCCTCCTTCGAGCGATGGTGGTCGACCACGATGACGTCGATGCCCGCGTCGCGGAGGTAGGCGACTTCGTCGTGCGAGTTGGTGCCGCAGTCGAGGGCGATGAACAAATCCGGCCGGGAGCCGCCGTCCAACGCGCGGTCGATCGCGCCGCGGGTGAGACCGTAGCCCTCCTCGAGGCGCCGCGGCACAAAGTAGCGCGGCGAGAGCCCGAGGCGGCGCAGCACATGCACCAGCAGGGTCGTGCTGCTGACGCCATCGACGTCATAGTCGCCGAGGATCGTGATCCGCTCGCGCCGTTCCAAGGCGCGGATGAGGCGCTCCACGGCAAGCTTCACATGGCCCAGCAGGAAAGGATCGCCGAGGGTGGCGAGGGCCGGCTGGAGGAAGCGCGTGGCGGGCTCGGGCCCGGCATGGCCGTTGCGCAGCAGCAGCTCGGCCACGATGGGATTCATGCCCAGGTGTCGCGCGAGGGCCGCCACGCTTTCGGCGTGGACCGGTGTGTAAATCCAGCGCATGGCGGGAGGGACGCTGGGGCGCGGGCTCCGTCCGCGCCGCGGCGCGACGGAATCGCCGGCCCACCTGGTTACTCGGATGCCC
>PNKG01000160.1 GCA_013822585.1 Opitutus sp.
CTAATAAGCAACAAAGCACGGGATGGGCTGCTGTCGCTCCGAGGGGCGCGCGGGCGAGTGGGCGCAGATTGTTGCTTATTAGCCCCAAATGGTTGGGGAGTCGCGCCGGTGGGGCTTTGCTTATTCGCAAGGATGCCGGGGGAGGGGCGCCGTTTTGTCGGACGCGGGGCGCCGACGAGCGGCCGGCGGAGGCGCGGCGCTACTTTCTCGCGACAGCGAGTTGGCCGCAGCCCGCAGCGATGTCGATGCCGCGGCGCTGGCGGATCGTGCTGGGGAGGCCGTGGCCGGCGAGTATCTGCTGGAAGCGTTTCGCGGCGTCGCGGCCGGTGGGCGCGCCGTCGAAGCCGGCGGTCGGGTTCAGCGGGATGAGATTCACCTGCGCAAGCTGGCCGCGGAGCAGGCGCCCGACGGCGTGCGCGGATTCGGCGGAATCGTTTTTCCCCCCGATCAGCGTCCACTCGTAGAAGATGCGGCGTTGCTGCTTCGCGATGTAGTAGCGGCAGGCCTCCATCAGCTCCGCCAGCGGCCACTTCTTCGCGACGGGCACGAGGGCGGCGCGCTCCTCCTGGGTCGCGCCGTGCAGCGAGACTGCGAGATGGAAGGGGCGGCGTTCGTCGGCGAGGCGGACGATGCCCGGCACAACGCCGACGGTGCTGAGGGTGATCTTCCTCGCGCCGAGGGCGAGGCCGTTGGGGTCGCGCAGGATGTCGATCGCCTTCATCACGGCGTCGTAGTTGTGGAGCGGCTCGCCCATGCCCATGAGCACGATGTTGCGGAGACGTTCGTGGCGCGCGTGCGGGGAGAGGCTGGCGGCGTCGGCGAGCGCGGGGGCGGAACGCGCCGGGGGCGGCGCGTCCCCAGGCGCGAGCGCGCGGACGGTCGAGTCCGTCGGCGAAGCGGTCGGCGCGGCGGTGGCGCGGAGCACGGCGTCGACATGCATGGCTTGGGCGACGATCTCGCCGGGCGCAAGGTGGCGGACGAAACCCATCTGGCCGGTCGCGCAAAACACGCAGCCCATCGCGCAACCCGCCTGCGAGCTGATGCAGGCGGTGACGCGGCCGGTGTAGCGCATGAGGACGGTCTCGATGCGGCGGCCGTCGCCGAGTTCGAGGAGGTATTTGCGTGTAAAGCCGTCGGAGCTGTGCGTCCCGGCGGCGGTGGCGTGGCGCCCGAAGGCGAGTTCGCTCTCGGCCTTGGCGCGGAAGCGCGCGGGCAACCCGGTCATCGCGGCCCAATCCTCGATGCCGGAGAGATAGACGTAGCTCCAGAGGCGCGCGGCGTGCACCGGCGGGAAACCCCAGCGCGAGGCCAGCGCGAGCAGTTCGTCGCGCGTGTGATCGTAGAAGTTGGCGGGGGGGGGCCGGCATCGGTCGGCCCCCTTGTGCGAGCCCGGCCCGCGGGGCGCAAGGCTGCACCCTCAACCAGCCGCCCGGCACGCAAACTCCGTATTACGGAGTTGCGAACCTGCCGGGCCGCAACTGCCCGCGCCATTAGCCACCATGAAGCTGTCGGTGCCGAAGCGCCCCAAACTCCGTATTACGGAGTTTGGTTTTCCGGCTCGTCTGCTCCACCGGTGGGGAAGTGAAGGGGCGCGACGGGCGGTTTGCCAAGTCCGGCCTCGCGCCTAGGCTCCGGCGCATGGCCTCCAAAATCATCCTCGCCGGCGGCACCGGCTTCATCGGCACGGCGCTCGCCCACCGCCTGCGCGAGCGGGGCCACGAGGTCGTCGTCCTGACGCGCCGCCCGCCGCAGCGGCGGAGCGACGGCGCGCGCGAGGCGCAATGGGACGGGCGCGTCGCCGGCCCCTGGGCGGCGGAACTCGAAGAGGCGGGCGGGGTGATCAACCTCGCCGGCTCCACCATCAACACCGTGCACAACGCGGAGAACCGCCGGCGCATCCTCGAATCGCGCGTCGATCCGGTGCGCGCGCTCGGCGCCGCAGTGCGGGCCTGCCGGCAGCCGCCGGCGGTTTGGGTGCAGACGAGTGCGGTCGGCATTTATGGGCAGGGCGACGGGTGCTGCACCGAGGACACACCCGCGGGCGAAGGCTTCATGCCCGAGGTCTGCGTGCGCTGGGAGCAGGCGTTCCGCGAGGAGTGTCCGGCGGCGCTGCGCGCGGTGGTCCTGCGGGTCGGCGTGGTGCTCGGCCGGCGGGGCGGGGCATATCCGCTGTTGGCACGGGTGACCAAGCTGTTCCTCGGCGGCGCGGCCGGCGACGGCCGGCAGGGCATCAGCTGGATCCTGCTCGACGATCTCGAGGAGATTTTCCTCCGGGCGGTGGAGAGCGACGCGATGCGCGGCGTCTACAACGCCTGCGCGCCGGAGCCGGCGTCCAACGCGGAGTTCATGCGCGCGCTGCGGGCCTCGCTCGGCCGGCCTTGGGCGCCGCCGGCCCCGACCTTTCTCATCCGCAGGGTGGCGCCGCTGGTGATGCGGACGGACGCGAGTCTGGTCTTGCAGGGTCAACACGCCGTTCCCGCCCGCTTGGAGGCGGAGGGCTTCCGCTTCCGGGCGCGGCGGATCGAGCCGGCGCTGCGCGCCCTCGCGGGCTAGATCGAATACTTGCTGGGCTCCGGCTCGCAGTCGGGCATGCCTTCGTAGGCGTGCACCGAGCCGGCGGTGTCGGCCCAGAGCGGAAGGTTGCTGGCCTTGGCGACCTTGAGGTTGACGATCTCGGACTGCACCGCGGGATCGCGCGCCTGAAGCATCAGGCGGTTGAGCGCGGCGTAGGCGACGTCCTCGGGCTCCACGTGCAAGGCGCGGGCGAGGCGGGCGACCGGCTTCATCTCGGCATCGTCGAGATGGATCTTGATGGACATAAGTCCTCCTGGTTCGGGGTTGGCGGGAGTTTACGCCCGGAGGCCGGCTGCGGCTGCGCACGGATTGGCATTAGTTGGGCGGGCGGGCGTTGCCTTTTGCCGCGGGGTTCGCAGCGTGGCGCCATGTTCGAGTGGGGTTCCAAGTTCCTGCAGGCCTTCATTCCGCTGTTCGTCGCCATCGACCCGATCGGGTTGGCGGCCATCTTCCTCGGCCTGGGCCAGAACGTGCCGGCCGAGCGCCGCCAGAAAATCGCCGACCAGGCGATCTGGACCGGCGGGCTCGTCGCCCTCGGCTTCCTGCTGCTCGGGCAGACCATCTTCTCCGCGCTCGGCATCGCGGTGGGCGACTTCCAGATCGCGGGCGGCCTGATCCTCTTCATCCTCGCGGCCAAGGATCTGATCTCCTCGGCCGCGGAGGCGGAGAAGCTGCCGGAGGACTTCGGCGTCGTGCCGCTCGGCATGCCGCTCATCGCCGGCCCGGCCTCGATCACGACGCTGCTCGTCCTTGCCCAGAACGCCGCCATCGGGCTCGTCGTCACGCTCGTCGCGCTGGCGGTCAACCTCGTGCTCGTCGTGCTCGCCCTGCATTACAGCGAATGGCTCGGGCGCAGGATCGGCCCCACCGGCATGCGCGCGATTTCGAAGATCATCTCCATGCTCCTGGCCGCCATCGCCGTCGCGATGATCCGCCAGGGCTTCCGTTCGTGATGAAACCTTCGCTCCTTTTCGCCACTGCACTCCTCGTGAACTCCGTCCACGCCGATTCCCCCGGGCTCCAGCAGGCTGTCGATGCCGCGGTCGCCGCCACCCGCGCCGAATTCACCGCGCCGGAGCTGAAGGCCGAGCAGATCGCCGTGACCGTGGTCGATCTCCGCGGCGACGGACCGCGATGGGCGCACCACCGCGGCGACGAGCGCCACTACCCGGCGAGCGTCATCAAGCTCTTCTACCTCGCCTACGCGCACCACCTGCTCGAGACCGGCGCGCTCTCCGACTCGCCCGAGCTCCAGCGCGCGCTGCGCGACATGACCGTCGAATCCTACAACGACGCCACCGCCACCGTCGTCGACCACATCTCCGGCGCCACCGGCGGCCCGGAGCTGCCGCCGGCCGAACTCGCGGCCTGGCACGACAAGCGCATGGCGGTCACACGCTGGTTCGAGGCGCAGGGCTACCGCAACGTCCTCGCCGTGCGCAAGACCTGGGCCGAGGGTCCCTACGGACGCGAGAAGCAGGACGCGGACGCGAACCCGCCGCGGCGGAATTTCCTTTCGACCAACGACACCGCGCGCCTGCTGCTCGAGATCGCGCAAGGCCGCTGCGTCACACCCGCGCGCTCGGCGCAGATGCTCGGGCTGATGGAGCGCGACCTGGTGAAGGCCGCCGCGACGGGCGACGCGGACTGCGAAGGCGTGGGTTTCACGGGCCCGGCGCTTTCGCCCGGCATGAAGCTCTGGTCGAAGGCCGGCTGGACGAGCTGGACGCGGCACGACGCCGCGCTGATCGGGCTGCCCGGCGGCAGGCGCGTGATCATCGTCACCTTCACCGAGGCGACTGACCACGCCGACAACCGGCAGATCATCGCGGCGGTCGCGCGCCGCGTGCTGGCCAGCCTGCCGTAAGCAGTGACGCTGCGCCCTGAGTGCCTGGGCAGTGGGAGCGAACTCGCGCGCAAGCTTGCGCGCCCGTGTCGCGAATCAACCCGCCCCGCGCACGTGGGCAAATTCTCCGGGCAGTGAGACGCAGGCGCCTAACGGATGAGGAGAGATAATACCAGTTACGACAAGCTTTGAGCCTTTTTACTGTAGCGGCGAGCGCCAGCGAGCCGACGATCTTCCACTCGCTGGTGCTCGCGGCCACCGGG
>PNKG01000161.1 GCA_013822585.1 Opitutus sp.
TTTGCCGTCGACCAGCTTCGGCGGCGTCTGCGCCGCCACGATGACGAGTCCGGCACAAGTGCCGTTGGAGCACCAGAGCTTCTCGCCGTTGAGGAGGAACGCCTCGCCGTCCTCGGTCGGGGTCGCGGTCGTCTTCATCCTCGCCGGGTCGGAGCCGACGCCGGCTTCGGTGAGCGCGAAGGCCGAAACCTCGCCGCCCGCCACGCGCGGGAGGAATTTCTGCTTCTGCTCCTCCGTGCCGAACAGCATCAGCGGCTGCGGCACGCCGACCGACTGGTGGATCGACAGGTGCGCGAAGGTGCTCATGCAGTGGCTGGCGATGAGCTGGCACGCGCGACAGTAGGTCGTCTGCGAAAACCCGAGGCCGCCATAGTGCCGCGGCACCTTGATGCCGTAGGCGCCGAGCTTCGCCAGGCCGGCCATGACGTGACCGGGAATCTCGCCGGTGCGGTCGATCGCGTCGGGGTCGACGTGGGCCCTGAGGAACGCCGCGAGGTCCGCGAGAAACTTGTCCGCCCGGACCTTCTCGCCGGTGTCGATCTCGGTCACGGGATACAGCTTCTGCGGCGCCCAGCGGCCCATGAACAGGTGGGCGACGAAGCTCAGGTCGTCGACCGCCTCGCGCGCGGCCTCGGTGACTTGGAGCGCGGCGCGCTGGCCCTCGTTCATCTTCGACATGTCGATGACGGACTGGGTTTCTTCGGACTTGGGGGGCGGGGGTTGAGTGGCGGTGGACATGGGGAGGCGGCCGGGCCGCGGCGGAAAAGCGGCGGATTTGGCGTCAACTACGGCGCGAAAATTGCGCCAGTCAACCGGCCGGGTGCCCGAGTGGCCGGGTAACACTTTGCCGAGAGGGGGTGTGAGCGTTCTTAATCGCGGGAATGCCGCGCCGCCTCCGCTGCTCTTTTGTGGTGCCCGACACTTGTCCTTTGCCGCTCCTTGCGTAGCGTGCCCGTCCGCTGTCTTTCCCCATGAAATCCAAACTGTTCGCGTCCCTCCTCGCCGCCGGCAGCCTCGCGCTCGTCGGCTCCGTCGCCGCCCAAACGCCGCCCGCCCCGAAACTCACGTTCCCGCAGGCCAGCCCGCCGTCCACGCTCAAGCAGCAGGTCGGCATCACCGACATCGAGATTACCTACCACCGCCCCTCGATGAAGGGCCGCCAGATCTTCGGCGGCCTCGTCCCCTACGGCCAAGTCTGGCGCACCGGCGCCAACACCGCGACGAAGCTCACCTTCAGCACCCCGGTGAAATTCGGCGGCGCCGACATCCCCGCCGGCACCTACGAACTCTTCACCATTCCCGGCGAATCCGAGTGGACCGTCATCGTCCACAAAAACATGTCCCAGTGGGGCTCCTACGCCTACGACCAGAAGAACGACGTCGCGCGCGTCACCGCCAAGGCCGCCAAGACCTCGTGGGCCGTCGAGACCTTCTCGATCTGGTTCAACGAACTTCGCGACACCTCCGCGACGCTCAACCTCACTTGGGAAAACACCCACGTCGGCATTCCGATCACGGCCGACACCGTCGGCATGCTCGCCCCGCAGATCGAGGCCGTCATGGCCGGCAACGCCGAGAAGAAACCGTATTTCCCCGCCGCGATGTTCTACCTCGAAAACAACCATGACCTGCCGAAGGCGCTGGAATGGGTGAACGCCGCCATCGCCGCCCGCCCGGGCCAGATGTGGATGATCTACCGCAAGGGCCTCATCCTCGAAAAAATGGGCGACAAGGCCGGCGCCAAGGCCGCCGCCGAGGAATCCCTCGCGCTCACCGAGAAGGACAAGCCGGGTGAGCTGCGCGACGAATACATCCGCCTCAACCAAGCGCTGATCGAACGCGTGAAGTAATCGCCGCCCCGCGCGCCGCGTCGAAACACGCGGCGCTTCCTTTCCCCCGGCGAAAGGGGCTTCACGCCCCGACGTCGTTCGCTCGTCTGCCGTCGGAGTTGCCGCGAAATCCTCTCTCATCCTCCGCCCCTCCCGTCCCTCTTTCGCTCGATGCTTCGCCGCCTCCCGTTCGCGTCCGTCAGCCTCGCCCTCGCCCCTCTCGCGCTGGCCGAACCCGCCCCCGAGCCGCTCCCGCCCGCCGCCATCGCCCAGGAGCTGCGCGCCCTCCGCACCGTCGGCACCGTGCTCCACGTCGGCGCACACCCCGACGACGAGAACACCGAGCTCATCACCTGGCTCGCCCGCGGCCGCGGCCTCCGCGCCGGCTACCTCTCCCTCACGCGCGGCGACGGCGGACAAAACGAACTCGGCCGCGACTTCGACGAGAAACTCGGCGTCCTCCGCACCCAAGAGCTCCTCGCCGCCCGCCGCATCGACAGCGGCCGCCAATTCTTCACCCGCGCGATCGACTTCGGTTACTCCAAGTCCCCCGAGGAAACCCTCGCCTTCTGGGACAAGAAGGAAGTCCTCGGCGACGTCGTCCGCCTCTACCGGCAATTCCGCCCCGACGTCGTCGTCACCCGCTTTCCGATTCCGCCCGGCACCGGCGGGCACGGCCATCACACCGCCTCGGGCATATTGGCCGTGGAGGCCTTTCACCTCGCGGGCGACCCCACCGCCTATCCCGAACAACTCAAGGAAGGCCTGACGCCTTGGCAGCCGAAGCGCGTTCTCTGGAACGTGTTTCGTTTCGGCGCCAACGCGGGCGCGCCGCTGCCGCTCCCCGGCACGCCCTTCGCGCAGGACATCTCCGGCACCGACGCCTCCACCGGCCAGGAGTTCGGCCAGATCGCCGCCCTCAGCCGCTCGCAGCACAAGACGCAGGGCCTCGGCGGCTTCGCCCTCCGCCCGCGCACCGGCGCCAACTCGCAGAACTTCCTCCTCCTCGCCGGCGAACCCGCCAGGTCCGACCTGCTCGACGGCATCGACACCACCTGGAAACGCTACCCCGGCGGCGAAGCCATCGACGCCGCGCTCGGGAAGATCATCGCCGACTTCAAACCCAACGCCCCCGCCGCCTCCGTTCCGGCGCTGCTCGAACTCCGCAAACAACTCGCCGCGCAGCCCGCCGCCCAGCCCGTGGTCGCCGACAAACGCGCGCAACTCGACCGCATCATTCTGTCGGCCCTCGGCGTCCACGCACGCACGACTGCCGCCACCCCAGAAGTCGTCCCCGGCGAATCGCTCCCACTCACGTTCCACGTCGCCGCGACGACACCCGGCGTCACCTACCGCAGCGTGCGCACGCCGTTCACCCAACTGAAATTCGCGCCGATCTCGCTCACCGCGGCCGAGCAAACGCAGACCGCCACCGTCGCGCTGCCGAACGACCTGCCGCTCACGCAACCCTACTGGCTCCGCGAAGCCGGCTCGGCCGGAATCGCCACGGTCTCCGACTCGCAGCTCATCGGCCGCCCGGAAAATCCGCCCGCGCTGCCCGTCGTCCACGTGATCCAGATCGGAGACACGCAACTCGAACTCGCCGACGAGCCCGTCTTCGTCACTCGCAACGGGCAGCGCGAGCGCCACCTGCGCCTCGAAGTCATCCCGCCCGTCTCGCTCGCACTCGCTTCCGAAATCTTCTTCGTCGCGCCCGGCGCCACAAAGAAGACCACGGTGGAAATCTCCGCCGCGCGCGCCGGTCGCGGCACGCTGCGCCTCCGCGCGCCCGCCGGCTGGACCGTCGCGCCCGCCGCGCAGCCCTTCGCTTTCGACCAAACGGGTGCCAAGGCCAAGTTCACCTTCCAGGTCACCGCCCCCGCCGCCGGCGGCAGCGGTCAGCTCGCCGCCGAAGCCGAGATCGGCGGACGCGTCTACTCCACCCAGCGCGAGGAACTCCGCTACGCGCACCTGCCGCCGCTCCTGCTCCAGCCGCCCGCCGCCGCGCGCGTCGCGAGCTTCGAACTCGCCATCCGCGGCAAAGCCATCGGCTACCTGCCGGGCGCGGGCGACTACGTTGCCGAGTGCCTCGAGCAGATGGGTTACTCCGTCCGCCGCCTCGTCGGCTCCGACCTCACGCCCGAAAAACTCGCCGGGCTCGACGCCGTCGTCATCGGCGTGCGCGCGTTCAACGAGCGCGCCGATCTCAAGGACCACCTCCCCGGCCTCTTCGCCTGGGTCGGGCAAGGCGGCACCGTCATCGCCCAATACAACCGCCCCGACGGCCTCGCCACTCCCACGCTCGCGCCTTACGCGCTCTCGATCGAGGGCCCTGTGCCCGCGCTGCGCGTGACCGACGAGCGCGCCCCCGTCACGGCGCTCGCCGAGCATCCCGCGCTCATCGCGCCGAACCGCCTTTCCGCCACCGACTGGGACGGCTGGGTGCAGGAGCGCGGCGCGTATTTCCCGTCGCAGTGGGACGAGGCGCACTTCGCGCCCCTGCTCGCGATGGGCGACCCGGGCGAGAAGCCGCTCAGGAGCAGCGTGCTCGTCGCGCGTCATGGCCAGGGCCACTACGTCTACACCAGCCTCGCGTTCTTCCGCCAGCTCCCCGCCGGCGTCCCCGGCGCCTGGCGCCTGTTCGCGAATCTCGTTTCGCTCAAAAGCGAAT
>PNKG01000162.1 GCA_013822585.1 Opitutus sp.
GTAGCTCTCGGCCTTCTGCATCGTGCGGTAGAGTTCGGCGCTCTTCAGCAGCGCCTTCGTGGGGATGCAGCCCCAGTTGAGGCAGGTGCCGCCGGCGCGCTCGAGTTCGATGCAGGCGACCTTCTTGCCAAGCTGGCCGGCGCGGATCGCCGCCGCGTAGCCGGCCGGGCCGCCGCCGATGACCACCAGGTCGTAGATTGCTTCTGACATAGGCGTGGAATGTGAACGGCCAAAGTCGGGCCAGCCCGCTCCTCCGTCAAACGGAAACTCCGCCGGCCTCCCGTCCCGTTGCAGCGTAATTTCGCTCCTCGCTCGCGCGGTGGGCGCCGGCGACCACGACGGCGCCGGAATGATCCGCGCAGCCCAACCGAGTTTCTCTGTCGCCGCCGGGACGCCGGCGTCCACCTGTTGCCATCGCGCGCCGAACGGGCGCTCAGATGTCGATCACATCGTCGTTCCTGCCGCCGCGCCGCGGAGCAGGCGCGGACGGCGGCGGCGGGCGCGGTTCGGCCGCGTTGCGCACCAGGCGCGTGACCACGAGATTCGTCACACTGACGATCAGCGCCCCGAGCATGGCCGACCCGAAGCCGGCCACGTGGAATCCATCGACCAGCTTGCCGACAAAGTAGAACAGCAGCGAATTGATCAGCCACACGCCCAGCCCGAGCGAGAGGATGACGAACGGCAGCGTGAACAGCACCATGAGCGGCTTGAGCACCGCGTTGCAGAAGCTGAGCAGCAGCACCACCACCGCGAGCGTCGTGCCGGTATCGTAGCCGATGCCGGGCACGAGCGTCGCGCTGAACACGACGCCCAGCGCGAGGATCAGCCAGCGCACGAGCAGGTTGACGAACGGGTTGTTCATGGCCTGCATGACGATAACCCGATTCCCGACGGAGCAATGAAAATCCTGATCGTCCAAGACTACCTGCGCAGCGGCGGCACCGAACGCCACGCCGTCTTCCTCGGCGCGGCCGCCGCCAAGGCCGGCCATGAGGTCACCTTGCTGACCTTCCGCCCGCGCGGCGCGCTCGGGGACGACGCCGACAACCAGCCCTTCGCCTTCAAGTCGCTCCAGCCTTTCGACCTGCACCTCGACTGGTTCGCCCCCGGTCTGCTCCGCGCCGCCGGCGACGCCGCGCCCGACCTCGTGCTCTGCATGGGCCGCATGGCGAACTGCTACGCGGGCTTCATCCAGGCGCGCCTCCCGCACGCCGCCGTCGTCTGCACGATGCGCACCGGCAAGTCCCTCCCCTACCTCTTCCGCCGCTCGCTCCGCCGCTGCCGGCACATCATCGCCAACAGCCACGTGGCCAAGCGCGTGCTGACCGACGAGCACGACATCGCCGCCGCCAAGGTCACCGTCATCCACAATCCCGTCCTCCGCTCCCACGACGTCGACGGCCCGCGCAACCACGCCCTCCGCCGCTACTACGGCGCAAACCCGAGCACCGTGGTCATGCTCAACGTCGCCATGTTCCGCCCGGAGAAGAACCAGCGCGAGCTGATCGAGGTCTGTTCCAAGCTCCCCGGCTATCTCGACTGGCAGCTCTGGCTCGCCGGCGACGGCGTGGCCCGCAAAGGCTGCGAACGCCTCGCCCACGACCTCGGCCTCGGCGGCCGCGTGCGCTTCCTCGGCTACCAACCCCAGCCGACTCCGCTCTACCACGCCTCGGACCTCTCCGTCCTCGCCTCGCAAAGCGAATCACTCTCGAACTTCCTCATCGAATCCCAGCTCCACGGCCTGCCCGCCGTCGCCTACGACATCGTCGGCGTCGGCGAATGCTTCGTGCCCGGCCAGTCCGGCTACCTGCTCAAGAACCAGGATCAGGCCGGCTTCGTCGATGCCCTCGACCGCCTCATCCGCGAGCCCGGGCTGCGGAGGAAATTCAGCGAGACCGCCCGCCGGCACGCGCGGGAGGAGTTCACCGCCGACCGCCAGATCCAGGCCCACCTCGCCCTTTTCACCGACCTGGTGAAGGTCTGAAACGCCTTCCCGCCCCCGCCTCCTGACAACCCTATGTCAGCAGGCCGCGCCGCCGGCATCGCCCGGGTTGCGTTTCGGAACCGCCTGCCCATTCGTGACACCCGTGCGCCACTCCCCGCCCGAATTCATCCGCCTGCGCGGCGTCCGCCAGAACAACCTCAAGGGCTTCGACCTCGATCTGCCGCTGGGCCGCTACATCGTCGTCACCGGCCTGAGCGGCGCAGGCAAGTCCTCACTCGTGTTCGACACGCTCCACGCCGAAGGGCAGCGCCGCTACGTCGAGACCTTCTCCGCCTACACGCGCCAATTCCTCGACCTGCTCGACAAACCCAAGGTCGATTCCATCGAAAACATCCGCCCGTCGATCGCCATCGAGCAGACCAACACCGTCAAGACCTCGCGCTCGACGGTCGGCACGATGACCGAGCTGACCGACTTCTTCAAAGTCTGGTTCAGTCACGTCGCCGAATGCTTCGACCCCGAGACCGGCGAGAAGATCGAAGACGACACCCCGCAGACCATCTGGGCCAAGACCCTCGCCGCCCACCCGGCCGGGACGCTGCTCGTCGCCTTCAAGGTCGCGAAACCCGAGAAGCTCCCCTGGTCGGAAATCCTCCCGCCGCTCAAGAACCAAGGCTACACCCGCGTGCTCACGCCCGGCAAGAACGCCGACGCCCTCGCGCTCGCCACGCTCGACGACCTGCTCGGCCTCAGTCTCTCAGCTCTCAACTCTCAGCTCTCAGCTTCCTCCCACCTCTTCGTGGTCCAGGACCGGCTGCGCATCGCCGCGGAAAGCAAATCGCGTTTCCTCGAAGCCGCCGAAACCGCCCTCCACTTCGGCCAGGGCGAAGTCTTCCTCTTCGAGACGCCGTCCACTTCCTCAACCTCAACCCTTCCACCCCAACCAGTGCCCGCAGGGCACTACTCCCGCGGCCTGCACTCGCCGAAGACCGGCCGCCGTTTCCGTCTGGCCACGCCCGGGCTGTTTTCCTTCAACTCCCCGCTCGGCGCCTGCCCGCGTTGCCGCGGCTTCGGACGCATCATCGACATCGACTACCGCCTCGCCATCCCCGACCACTCGGTCTCGATCGACGACGGCGCGATCAAGCCGTGGGAGGGCGAGATCTACGGCGAGTCGAAGAAGGACCTCCTGCGCTTCACCAAGAAACTCGGCATCCCCACCGACGTCCCCTTCGCGCAGCTCAAGCCCGAGCACAAGGCCTTCGTGATCGACGGCTCGCCCGGCTACGACGGCGAGACCAAGCGCTGGCCGCAATACTGGTATGGGCTCAAGGGCTTCTTCCGCTGGATGGAAAAGCACACCTACAAGATGCACGTCCGGGTGTTCCTCTCGCGCTTCCGCACCTACAACGAGTGCCCGGACTGCCGCGGCGCGCGCCTCCAACCCGAGGCGCTCTGCTGGAAATGGCGCGGCTTCACCCTTCCGCAGCTCTACCAGCTCCCCATCTACGAACTCCTCGCCCTCCTCCGCGAGCACGGCGCGCCTGTCAACCGGGTGCCCTCGCCCCGTAGGGACGCAGCCGCGCCACACCACCAACGCGACCTCGCCCACGATTCCATCGTCACGCGCCTGCGTTACCTCGAGCAGGTCGGCCTCGGCTACCTCACGCTCGACCGCACCTCGCGCACGCTCTCCGGCGGCGAGGTCGAGCGCGTCAACCTCACCTCCTGCCTCGGCACCTCGCTGGTCGACACGCTCTTCGTCCTCGACGAGCCCTCCGTCGGGCTGCACCCGCGCGACATCGGCCGCCTCCTCGGCATCCTCCGCACCCTGACGGACGCCGGCAACACGGTCCTCGTGGTCGAACACGACGAAGCGATGATCCGCGCCGCCGACCATGTGCTGGAAATCGGACCCGAACCCGGCGCCCGCGGCGGAGAGGTGGTCTTCCAAGGCGATCTGCCGGCCCTCCTGCGTTCGCCGAAAAGCATCACCGGCCGCTACCTCTCCGGCCGCGACCGCGTCGACCTCCCCGCGCAACGCCGTCTCGTGGAGGACGCGGTTGCCGCCACGCCACTCCCGGACGTGAAACCGACCAGCTGGCTGGAGTTCTCCCACGCCTCCAAACACAACATCCGCGACCTCTCGTTCCGCCTGCCGCTGCGCCGGCTCGTTTGCCTTTCGGGCGTCTCCGGCTCCGGCAAATCCACCCTGCTCGACAATGTCATCTACCAGGGCCTGCTGACCCAACGCAGCCAGATGACCGAGGACCCCGCGACCATCGAGTCCATCACCTTCTCCGCCGGAAGTTCCGGCTCTCAACTCTCAACCCTCAACTCTCAACCAGCGCCCGCCGCGGGCGCCTTCAACGAAATCGTCCTCGTCGACCAGTCGCCGCTCAGCCGCACGCCGCGCTCCAATCCCGCGCTCTACAGCGAGGCCTGGGATCTCATCCGCGAACTCTACGCGCAGACGCCGGAGGCGCAGGAGGCCGGCTTCAATGCCTCGAGCTTTTCC
>PNKG01000163.1 GCA_013822585.1 Opitutus sp.
CTTTCACGCCAAGACGCTTGGAGTGGCTGTCGCGGCCGTTGCTGGATGTTCCCTGACCTTTCTTGTGAGCCATGGCAGTGGTTCCTTAGGCGCTGATGGATTCGATTTTGATGACGGAAAGCTCCTGGCGGTGGCCGCGCTTGCGCTCGTAGCCCTTGCGCTTCTTCTTCTTGAAGACGATGACCTTCTTGCCGCGCTTGTTTTCAAGGACCTTGGCCTTGACGGTGGCGCCCGAAAGGAACGGCGTGCCGACCTTGAAGTTGTCGCCTTCACCGGCGGCGAGAACCTCTTTGATTTCAACCGTCGAGCCGGCTTCGGTCTTGGGATAACGGTTCACGATGAGGATGTCGCCCTCGCTGACGGAGAACTGTTTGCCCTGTGTCTTGATAGTGGCTTTCATAAATTCAAAGGGCCGAAATAAGGGGAGCGGGCGGAGGGTGCGCAAGGATTTATTTTTAGTTTGCGATTTCCCGAATGAAAATCCTTTCGGCTTGGTCAGCCGCAGCTTGCGCGCGGGGCTCCGGGCGGCCAATCCAGCCCTGATGAACCGCGTGATTCCCCGCGAATGCTGGTTGGAAAAGGACGCCGTGACGCTCGCGAGGTCGCTGCTGGGCAAGGTCTTGGTGCGGACCACGCCGGTTGGACGCGAAACGCGGGTGATCTTGGAGACAGAAGCTTACCTCGGGGCAAGGGATCTCGCCTGCCATGCGAGCAAGGGGCGCACGGCCCGCACCGAGGTGATGTTCGGAGCCGGTGGCGTTTGGTATGTCTACCTGTGCTACGGGATCCACGAGATGTTGAACCTGGTGGTCGGGCCGGCGGAATTCCCCGCGGCGGTGCTGATCCGCGGCGTCGAGGGTGCGGCCGGCCCGGGCCGGCTCACGAAGCAGCTGGGCGTCGACCGGCGTCTCAACGCCGCGCCTGCACTGCCGTCGAGCGGCCTGCATATCGAGGACCACGGCATCGTCGTGCCCCGGGGCAAGGTCATGGTCGGCCCGCGCGTCGGGATCGATTACGCCGGACCAGTCTGGGCGGCGAAGCCGTGGCGGTTTCGTGTGGCGGCGGAGGACTTGCGGAGGCCGAAAGCGTCGCGAAAGGCCTGAGCGCACGTCCTCGGCCTCGCTGGTTCGAGGTGGGCGTCGTCGTCCCGGCGACGACGCGGGCGCGGCGACTCGACCGAGCGTTCCTGGCGTCGTCAGGGACGACGACGCCCACCTCAAGCCATCCGCGTCATTTCGCGGCCGCGGTGTAGTCGGTCATCAGCAGCGAGGCGGTGCCGTATCTGAGCACCAGCTGCATCTTCACGGGCAACCGCGAGCCGTCCTGCGCGATCCAGACCTTGATCTCTCCGCCGCGCTTGAAGAGCCCCTTGGGATTCCGCTCCATGCGCGGCACAAGCACGAGGGTGCGGAACTTGCCGATGGGCGTGCGGACCTCCTCGTAGCCCTCGGCGTGGATCATGAGCGGGTAAAGGTCGCGCCCGAAATGCACGAGGACGGCGCGCTTCTCGCCGGGCTTCAGATTCCAGTCCCGGGTCTGCACCAGCGCGCTGATGAGATCGATGGGGTCGCCGTCCGGAATGGGGATGTCGGTGCTCCGTTCAGGGCGGCTGCGGTCGACGTGGTGGGCGATGCGCGCGGTGTAATCGAAGGTCGTCTCGGAGTCGGTGGCACGCTTCGGGTCCTCGCCGCTTTCCTTGACGGCCAGCAGGCGGCCGGTGGCCTGGTCGAGGGTGACGGTGGCCTGGTTGTCGAAGGGATAGAGGCCGCGCACGAGCCCGCGCGAGGCGGTGACGGTCGAGATGACCAGGGCGTTCTTGCCGGCGTGGGCGGCGATCGTGATCACGCCGGCGCGGGGGAAGATCGCGAAGCCGACCTTGTAGGTGAACTTTTCGCCGGGTTTCATGGCCGTGAAGGCCGAGGCCGAGGCCGAAGAGGCGGCGAGGAGAAAGAGCAGGGCTCGAGCAAACACGGTGGGAAAGTGAGAGCTGTGTCCGCCGCCTACAAGGAAAGTTCCAGCTGGTTGCCCCGGCCGAGGGCCCAGGCTTCGATGCCGCGCGCGCGGAGCGTGGCGGCGAATTCACGGGCGAATCCGTGCACCGTGTAGACCGTGCGGGGGCGGACGCGGTCGACGAAGGTGAGCAGCTCGTTGAAGTCCGAGTGGTCGGAAAGCGGGAAGGCCTCGTCGCAGCCCAGCTGGTGGCGCGTGCGGGAATCCATCGCCCAGCCGGTGACTGCGGCGGTGCGCTTGGGGTTGATCCAGTTGATCATCTCGGCGCCCGCCGGCGCGATCACGACATGCCCGCGGTGGTCCTGCGGATCGAAAGGCCGGTGCGGAGGCATGGCGGCCCCGAGCTCCTCGTAGAGCCGCGTGTAGCGCGCCGCGTGCGGATGCAGCATCACGGGCAGGCCCGCCCGGCCGACGAGCCGGACGAGTTCCTGGGATTTTCCGAGCGAGTAGGCGAGGAGCACCGGGGTAGCCGAATCCGTCAGCGTGGCCCGGCAGAACCCGACGATGGTGGCGCCGGTCTCGCTCGCCGAAGGCATGGCGTAGCGCGGCAGCCCGAATGTCGTCTCCATGACGAGGACGTCGGCCGGGGGTGTGGCGCAGGGTTCGGCGGCGAGCCCGGCGTTGAGCTTGAAGTCGCCGGTGTAGAGCAACGATCCGTGCTCGTTGTGCTCGAGCAGCACGAGGGCGGAACCGAGGATGTGGCCGGCGGGCAGCAGGGTGACGGTGCAGTCGAGCGTGAGTTGCTCGGGCACGCCAAAGGGCAGCACATGGAATTCGCGCTGGCCGGGCAGGCGCTCCTGCATGAGGCGCGCGGTCGCTCGCGTGCAGACCACCTCGCGATGCCGGGCGATGTGGTCGGAATGCGCGTGGCTGACGACACACCGGGGCGTGGAGTAGCGCGCGTCCAGCCACCACCCGATCTGGGGCAGCCAGACACCGTTGGAGGAGCGCACGTCCCAAGGCATGGCGGGACGCTAGGCGCGAGTGGCGCGCGGTCAAATGCGGGTCGCCGGATTGGGTTCAGTCGAGAGATATTTCTTGCGAAGGAGCCGCCAGGCCGTGACGAAAAACGCCGTCAGCGGGACCGCGAGCAGCATGCCGGGCACGCCGCCGAGGGCCTGGCCCCAGAAGAACACCGCGAAGATGATCGCGACGGGGTGGAGCCCGGTTTGCGAGCCCATGATGCGCGGCGTCAACAGCCAGCCCTCGACCAGCTGCACCACCACGAAGATGCCGAGCACCAGCGCTGCGAGAGCGAGCCCGCCGCCGTCGGGTTGCAGGAAGGCAAGAGGCAGCGCGACGCTCAGGCCGAGGATGGACCCGAGGTAGGGGATGATGTTGAGCAGGCCGATGAGCAGTCCGAGTGCGAGGCCGAAACGCAGGCCGACGAGCGAGAAGCCGAGGGCGAGCAGCACGCCCATGATCAGGCCGATGAGCAGCTGGCCGCGGAAGAAGGCGACGAGGATGTTGAGAAACTCCCGCGCGAGGAACAGCAGGTCGGCGCGGTGCTCCTCGCGCAGGAAGGGCAGGTTGCCCTCCAGGCGCTTCGTCGGATCGGTCTCCTTCGACAGCAGGAAGAAGAACAGATAAACCGGGATGATGGCCAGCGAGGCGACGAGGCCGAAGAAGCCGAAGAGGCCCGCGCCGGCGCTCTTGAGGGTCGGCGCGAGGTGGCTGAAGACATCCTGCAGCTGCTGGGCCAGCGAGTCGGCCACGGCCTTGACGCTCGGGTTTTCGAGGTAGCGCCGGGCCAC
The DNA here is from genome assembly GCA_013822585.1 of Opitutus sp. Lineage (GTDB taxonomy): Bacteria > Verrucomicrobiota > Verrucomicrobiia > Opitutales > Opitutaceae > Didemnitutus. The sequence goes on from PNKG01000163.1 coordinate 3,765, forward strand.
CGCGAGCCACTCGGGGAAATGAGCCTCGGCCCAGATCAGGGTTTTCTGCCAGAGGGTCGGCAGATAGGCGAAGAAATCGACGACTTGCGAGATGATCGCCGGGGCGATGGCGAGCAGCAGTCCAGCCGCGACCAGCACCACGACGCCGTAGAGAAGGATGACGGCGGCGAGGCGGCGGCCGCGCAGCGTGTGTTCGAAGAGGTTGACGACCGGCCGGAGGATGAGCGCGAGGATGCCGGCGGTGGCGATCGGCCAGATGACGCCGGAAAACTCCGCGACAAAGGCGCCGATCAGGCGCAGGCTGTAGGTCCCGAGGGCGATCAGGCCGACCACCGCGGCGAAACCGAGAGCGGCTCCGACCAATCGTTTCTGGACGGGACTCAGGAGCGGGGCGTCATCAGCCGCGGGCATGTCGCGAGCAAAACGAGGCGCGGCGTCTTGGCCAGAGGAAAGCGGGTGGAACGGTGATGGGATACTCCCCTTGACGGACAGGTTACCGGTTGGTCTCCTAAGTTACCGCAAGGACCGGTCTGTGAGTTGCAGAGCATGAACGACACTGGCCGGTTTTTGCATCGCAGCTCGCGGATGTAATGGCATGCAGATTCAAGGAATATCCCTCTTCGTTCTCTTCACCGGGTGCATGGCC
>PNKG01000164.1 GCA_013822585.1 Opitutus sp.
CGCTCCATCATGAAGATCGTGCTCGCTTACTCGGGAGGCCTCGACACCTCCGTCATCGTCAAGTGGCTCCGCGAAACCTACGACGCCGAAATCGTCACGTTCGCGGCCGACATCGGCCAGGAGGAGGAACTCAAGGGCCTCCCCGCCAAGGCGAAGAAGACCGGCGCGTCCAAACACTACACGCTCGACCTCGTCGAGGAGTTCGCCCGCGACTTCATCTACCCGATGATCCGCGCCAACGCGATCTACGAGAGCCAGTATTACCTCGGCACCTCGATCGCCCGCCCGCTCATCGCCAAGGCGCAGATCGACATCGCGAAGAAGGAAAAGGCCGACACCGTCTCCCACGGCGCCACGGGCAAGGGCAACGACCAGTGCCGGTTCGAGCTCACCTACATGGCGCTCGCCCCGAATCTCCAGATCGTCGCGCCGTGGAAGATCGACCAGTTCCGCGACCGGTTCCCCGGCCGCGCCGAGATGATCGAGTATTGCGTGAAGAACAACATCCCCGTCGAGGCCTCGCTCAAGAAGCCGTATTCGATGGACCGCAACCTTCTCCACATCTCCTACGAGGCCGGCATCCTCGAGGACCCGTGGTTCGATCCGACGACCAAGGAGAACAAGGGCATGTTCAAGCTCTCCGTCTCGCCGGAGGACGCGCCGAACAAGCCCGAATACGTCGAACTCGAATTCGAGAAGGGCAACTGCGTCGCCGTGAACGGCAAGCGCCTGACGCCCGCCGGCGTGCTCAAGACCCTCAACAAGCTCGGCGGCAAGCACGGCATCGGTCGCGTCGACCTCGTCGAGAACCGTTTCGTCGGCATGAAGTCGCGCGGCGTCTACGAGACCCCGGGCGGCACGATCCTCATGCAGGGCCACCGCCAGGTGGAGTCGCTCACGATGGACCGTGAGGTGATGCACCTGCGCGACTCGCTCGTGCCGAAATACGCCGAGCTCGTTTACTACGGGTTCTGGTTCGCCCCCGAGCGCGAGGCGCTGCAGGCGCTGATTGACGAGTCCCAGAAACACGTCAGCGGAACCGTCCGCCTCAAGCTCTACAAGGGCAACATCATCACCTGCGGCCGCAAATCGAAGTATTCGCTCTACGACATGAACGTCGCCTCCATGGAGGGCGTGAAGTCGTGGTATAACCAGAGCGACGCCACCGGTTTCATCCGCCTCAACGGCCTCCGCCTCCGCGCGCGCTACTACGCGCAGGGCGGCCCGAAGGTCTGAGCAGCACCGCGGTCGCTCATCGTTGCCCTCCAATCTAATCTCAGCGGCGCCCGCACGGGCGCCGCTACAGGCGACCTGCGCTCCGAGGTGGTCGCCGACGTCCCGGCGGCGACATTCCACTCGCGCGTGCGACCGGCGCCGTCGAGGTTGCCGGCCCCCGCCACGCGAGTCCGCTTCCGCAGGGCCGGTTCCAGGGCGTTTTCTGAGATACTGTATCCGCCCGGCTTCAGGCAGGGCGAACCGTCCCCGGTGAGCCGCGGCTCGGAGGGGACGCCTTGCCCTGCCAATCTTCGGCCACACCAAAATTTCAAATGCTCCAGCCGACCGCTCGGGGCGCCCGCGACACGCAGCAGATTCGTGAGATGGCCGACGTTCGCGACCCGCGCGAGCTTCGTTCGCGCGGGAGTCCGTCCGGAGCCGGATCCACCTCACGCTTGGATCAGGCCGCGGCGGATGGCGTAGCGCACGAGGTCGGTCTGGGTCTGCAGGCTGAGTTTGCGCATGAAGTTGGCGCGATGCGTCTCGGCGGTGCGCGCGCTGATGAAGAGTTTCTCGGCAATCTCCGCGCTGCCGAGTCCCTCGGCGGCGAGCTGCAGCACCTCGCGCTCGCGGGGCGAGAGCGTGTTGTAGGGGTCGCTGGTGTCCGGCGTCTTCACCGCGAGGGCGGTGATGGCCCATTCGGTCAGCGGGGCGCTGAGGAAGCGCCGCCCGGCGAGCACCTCCTGCGTGGCCTTCACGATCTCCTCGGACTCGGAGCCCTTCAGGATGTAGGCCGCGGCGCCGCTGCGCAGGGCCTCGATCACGTAGGGCTCGTCGTTGTGCATCGAGAGCACGATCACCCGCGTGTTGGGGCTGGTGATGCGGATCTGCCGCAGCGCCTCGAGGCCGTGCAGGCGCGGGAGCGAGAGGTCGAGGAACAGCAGGTGTGGCCGGTGCTTCTCGGCCACCTGCACCGCGGAGAGTCCGTCGGCCACCTCGGCCACGATGGAGAAGCGCCCGTCGGCCTGCAGCACGCTGCGCACGCCGCGGCGGACGATCTCATGGTCATCGGCGAGGACGACGGTCGTCATGCGGGGAAGGGGTGTTGCGTGTCCCCGCTGTGCACGGGGAATTCCACGGAGATCCGCGTGCCTTCGCCGGGCCGCGAATAGATCTCGATGCGGCCGCCGGCGAGGTTCACGCGCTCGCGCAGGCCGGCGAGGCCGAGCGAGTCGGTGCGGGCGAGGGCCTTGGTGACGTCGAAGCCGCGGCCGCGGTCGGAAATCTCGACGATGAGCTTCTTGTCCTCGGTCGTGGCGGCGGTGACGGAGACGAGCTTCGCCTGCGCGTGCCGCGCGGCGTTGGTCAGCGCCTCCTGGATGATGCGGTAGGCGACCGTCTCCAGTTCGCCCGGCAGCCGGCCGGGCGGCAGCGACACGTCGAGCGCCACCTCGATGCCGGTCTGCTTGGTGAACAGCTTGGCGTGCCACTCGAGCGCGGGCTGGAGGCCGAGATCGTCGAGCACGCGCGGGCGGTATTGCTGGGTGAGGATGCGGACGTGCTCGAGCAGGCTGCTGGCCGTGGCGTAGGCCTCGGCCACCGGCGTGCGCAGCGGGGCATCGCCCGCGGCCTTCTGGGCGGATTCGAGTTGGAGCTTCAGGCCGGTGAGCAGCTGACCGATCTCGTCGTGCAGCTCGCGGGCGATGGCGCGGCGCTCATCCTCCTGGATGCGCAGCAGGCGCAGCGAGAGCGCCTGCAGTTCGCTGGTGCGCTGGATGACCTGCGCCTCGAGCGAGCGGTTGAGGGTCTCCAGTTCCTTGGCGAGCAGCGCGTTCTGGCGCTCGGTCTCGGTCTGGCGGAGCACGCTGTTGAGCGAGAACACGAGTTCCGTGATGTAGTCGGGCTTCTGCAGGATGAAGTCCTGCGCGCCGAGCTTGAAGGCCGCGACGGCCGTCTCGCCGTCGCTGCGGGAGGAGACGATCAGCGCCGGCACCTGCGTGGCATGCGAGTGCACGCGGCGGAGCACTTCGAGCGGCTTGGTGTTGGGCGGATTAGGGCCGATGACGATGGCGTGAGCCGGTGCGCCGGCGGCGAAGAAATTGTCCGTCTCCGCGGCGGTCGCCGCGACACTCAGGTCGAACTGCGGGGCGTGCGCGGCGAAAAAGGCGCGGATATCGCCCGCCACGGCGCTCGACCCCTCGATCAGCATCACGGGGTGGTGGCCGCCCACGGGGGCGGTGGCGGGACGGCGCCGGCCCTCCGCATGGCGCGCTTGCACGCGCTTCACGATGTCGACCAGTTGGAGGAATTGCGGCGAGGTCTTGTCCACGCAGTCGGCCGCGCCGGCGCGGAGCGCGCGGACGGCGAGCTCGGTCTGGCCGTGGCCGGTGACCATCACGACGGGCGTGGTGTCGTTGCGGCGGGCGAGTTCGCCGAGGATGTGCAGGCCGTCGGTGTCGGGCAGCACGAGGTCGAGCAGCAGGATGTCGTAGCCGCCGATGGCCATGCGGTTGAGGCACTCCATGCCGTTGGGCACGATCTCGAGCTGCCAGTCGGGTGCGAAATGCTCGATGTAGCTGCGGACAATGCCCGCGACGTTGGGATCGTCCTCCGCGTAAAGCGCTCGGATCATGGGCTCAGTGTGTTCCACCTCCTGTTCTTCGGCAAGATTCGGGCCGGCTACAGGAGCGTTTACAAATGGCCGGCGTATATCGGCCGGGACCACGCCCATTTTAGAGAAATCGCGCGCCGCCGCCGGTTTCCCACGCCTTTGACCGGGGTCTTCCCGGATTTGGCTGGGAAACCCCCTAGCGGAAATCCCGAGGCCGGGTCGCGTAGGTGCCCGGATAATCGGAAATCGCGTTTTCGGGGATGCTGGGGCCATGACAACGGCCCCCACCCAACTCCTCCGCCTCGCCGCGCTCACCCTCGCGGTCGTCGCGTCCACCCTCTCCGCGCAGGCCGGCATCAAGAGCCCGCGCCTCCTCGCCAAGATCGCCCAGCACACGCCCGCCCCGGTCATCGTCGACAAGGGCAGCGAGATGAAGCTCGCCGAGCAGGCCGCCCGCGAGACCGGCGGCCAGGCCCTCTGGGGCATCGGCAGCTCGATGGAGCCCCTCTACGCCCCCGGCACCGCCATCGTCGTCAAGCCGATCGCCTACGACGACATCAAAAAGGGCATGACCCTCGTC
>PNKG01000165.1 GCA_013822585.1 Opitutus sp.
AGAAACTCCGCGTAGGCGAGGTCGGCGGGCGTGGTGAGCTTCGGGTTGGGGTGCGGGTTCTCGAGGAGCGCGACGGGGTGTTTGAGGAGTTCGACGGCGGCGGCGTCGTCGGTCAGGCGCCGACCGGCCTGCATGGCCTTGGCGTAGGCGCGGCAGATGAGTTCGCGGGCGAAGACCTGCGGCGTCTCCATCGCCCAGAGCTTGCTGCGGTCGAGGTCGCGGAGGTGGCCGCTCGGGCTGTGTTGCTTGATGGTGTCGGAGGCGCGGTGGGCGAGCACGACGGCGTCCTCGCGGCGGACGATCTTGTGGAGCGCGATGAGTTGCTCGGCCCGGACGAGCGGGCGCGCGCAGTCGTGGATGAAGACGTAGGCGACGTCGTCGGGCAGCTCGGCGAGGGCGGCGGCGACGGAGTCCTGGCGCTCGGCGCCGCCGGGCACGAAGAGCGTGGGTGTGGGCGCGTAGGCGGAGAGTTCGACCATCTGGCGCTGGTCGCGGTAGGTGACGACGCAGAAGTCGACCACGCCGCTGCGGTAGAAGGTGGAGGCGGAGTGGGCGAAGACGGGTTTGCCGGCGAGCGGGGCGAGGATCTTGTCGGCGACGGTGCCCGCCATGCGGCGGCTGCTGCCGGCGGCGAGGAGGATGGCGGCGGTGCGGCTCATGGCGAAAGGCGGAAGGGCGGAAAGGCGGAAGGGCTGAATGGGGTGCAGGGGAGGGCGGGCATGGCGGCGACTTGGGACAGAGTGCGGGGGTGCTTTCTGGGACCGGCGGCGTGGGGCTTGGTTCAGCTCTTCGGTCTTTCGGGCGTTCAGCCCTTCGCGCTGCCGAGTTCGGCGAGGATGCCGCGCGCGGCGGCGGCGGGGTCGGCGGCCTTGAGGATCGGGCGGCCGACGACGATGTGGGTCGAGCCGGCGCGAGCGGCCTCGGCGGGGGTCATGATGCGTTTCTGGTCGTCGCCGGCGGCACCGGCTTCGCTGGCTGGGCGGATGCCGGGGGTGACGAGTTGGACGTCGGCGGGCAGCACGCGGCGGAGCAGGGCGACTTCGAGCGGCGAGCAGACGAGGCCGCGCAGGCCGGCGGCGGCGGCGAGGCGGCCGAGGCGCTCGACCTGGGATTCGGGCGAGCCGGCGACGCCGATTTCGGCGAGGCCGGTCTGGTCCATCGAGGTGAGGACGGTGACGCCGAGGAGGAGGAGCTGCGGATTGGATTTCTGCCGGGCGGCGACGGCGGCGCGCATCATCTCGGAGCCGCCGGCGGTGTGCAGCGTGAGCATCCTGATCGGCAGCGGGCCGAGGGATTCGACGGCTTTGGCGACGGTGTTGGGGATGTCGTGCAGTTTCAGGTCGAGGAAGACGTCGAAGCCCATGCCGGCGACCTCACGCACATAGTTCGGCCCGTAGGCGGTGAACATCTGGAGGCCGATCTTCACCCAGCGGAGCTGGCCGCGCAGCTGGCGGAGGATCGGGGCGGCTTCTTCGCGGGTGGGGACGTCGAGGGCGAGGATCAGGTCGCAGGACATGCGGGGAGAACGGGGGCCACCACTAATGGACACTAATGGGCACTAATCAAAGAGAGAAAATTCGGTGGACTGGGGCGAGGGACGGAGGCGGGCGGGCGAGACGAGACGTGGGCTTGCGGCTTCGCGGGAGCCCGGCCGCCCTCCCTCACGCGATGCCGGGGATTCGGCGCCGCCGTGAGTTTCGGCTAGGAGGCGGCGCAAGGCTGTGCCTAACTGCTCGGGCAAGCGATGGGCATCACGGTTTTCAGTCCGGCCAAGATCAACCTTTTCCTCGCCGTCACCGGGCGGCGGGCCGACGGATTCCACGATCTCGTGTCGGTGGCGGCGCCGCTGGAGTTCGGCGACGAGCTGACGGCGGAGGACGGTGGGCAGGGGGCAGAGCGCGGTGGACGGTTTTCGCTCACGTGCGACGCGGCGGGGGTGCCGCTCGACGGATCGAATCTGATCTTGCAGGCGGCGGAGAAATTCGCGGCGGAGACGGGGTGGGGCGGTGCGGTGCGGTTCACATTGACGAAGCGCATCCCGCTGGGCGCGGGTCTCGGCGGCGGCAGCAGCAACGCCGTGGCGGCGCTCCGCGCGCTGGATCGCCTGTCGGGCGGCCGGGCCGGCGAGGGCCGGCTCGCGGCGATGGCGGCGCAGCTCGGGTCGGACTGTGCGCTGTTCCTGCGCGGGGCGCCGGTCGTGATGCGCGGGCGCGGAGAGCGGGTGGAGGAGCTGCCGGCGGGTGCCGTGGCGCGGCTGCGCGGGCGGCGCGTGCTGGTGTTCAAGCCCGGCTTCGGCATCGCGACGCCGTGGGCCTATGCGCGCATGGTCGCGCGCGGGGGCGACTATCTGCCGGCGGCCGAGGCCGAGCGCCGGCTCGCGGCGTGGCTCGGCGGCGGCGCGCCGGCCGAGGAACTGCTTTTCAACAACATGGAGCCCGCGGCGTTCGAGAAACATCTCGCGCTGCCCGTGCTGCTGGCGCGGTTGCGGAGCGACTTCGGCCTCGCGCCGCGCCTGAGCGGCAGCGGCAGCGCGTGTTTCGCGCTGCTGCGCGAGGACTCGCCCGTCGGCGCCCTCACCGCCGCAATCCGCGCCGCCTGGGGTCCGGCGGCTCACGTGATCGTGACACGGCTGGGCTAGTTCCGCATTGACCGGGCCGCGTGCCGGGAGGTTAATCGTTCCCCGACCCATGGATATGCGCGGCAACACCGAGATCGTCATCCGGGGCATCGCCGCATCCCGGGGGATCGCCTACGGGCAGGTGTTCCTCTACCTCCAGAACGAGCTGGAGATTCCCCGCTACACGGTCGAGCCGGCCAAGCGCACGGGCGAGATCTCGCGCTTCGAGCAGGCGCTCGTGACGACCCGCCAGCAGATCGCGAAAATCCGGCAGCAGGTCAGCAAGAATCTGAGCGAGGAGGAGGCCATCATCTTCGACGCGCACCAGATGGTGCTCGAGGACCAGGCGCTGATCGGGGAGAGCATACGCGAGTTCGAGACGACCGGCCTCAACATCGAGACCTGCTTCAACGCCGTCGCCCAGCGCTACATCGCGGCCTTCGCCGAGATCGACGACGAGTATCTCCGCGAGCGCGCCGCCGACATCAAGGACGTGACCCGCCGCGTGCTGCACACGCTGCTCGGGCAGACCGCGCTCCAGCTCTCGGAGCTGGTCGAGAAGCGCATCATCGTCGCGCACGACATCTCGCCCTCCGAGGCGGCCGGCATCGACCGCAGCTCGGCGCTCGGCATTGTGACCGACGCCGGCAGCCGCACCAGCCATGCCGTGATCGTCGCGCGTTCGTTGAAGATCCCTTCCGTCGTCGGCACGCGCGACCTGACCCGGCGGGTGCAGGACGGCGACTGGGTGATCGTCGACGGCTACGAGGGCATCGTCGTCCTGCACCCGACGCAGGCCACGCTTCTCCGCTACGGGAAGATCCAGGAAGAGAAGAGCTCCTTCGAGTCGCGCCTGCTGGCGGCGAACGAACTGCCGCCGGAAACGGCCGACGGCGTGCACGTGACGCTCCGCGCCAACATCGAGAAGGCGGACGAGACGGCATTGGTGAAGCAATACCGCGGCGACGGGGTCGGCCTCTACCGCACCGAGTATCTCTACCTCTCCTCCCCTCGGCTCCCGGGCGAGGAGCAGCAATACGCCAACTACCGCGCCATCGTCGAGGGCCTGGCGCCGGCCCCGGTCACGATCCGCACGCTCGACATCGGCGGCGACAAGCCGCTGCCCGGCGACCCCCAGCTCATCGGGCCGGAGACGAATCCCTTCCTCGGCTTCCGCGCCATCCGGATGTGCCTGGAGAACCCCGGCCTCTTCAAGGAGCAGCTCCGCGCCATCCTGCGCGCCAGCGCCCACGGCAAGGTCGAGATCATGTATCCGATGATCGGCTGCGCCGAGGAACTCGAGGCGGCGAACAAGCTGCTGGAGGAGGCGAAGGCCGAGGTGCGGGCGCGGGGCCAGGTGTTCGACGAGACGATCCGCGTCGGCACGATGATCGAGATCCCGAGCGCGGCGATCGCCGCCGACATCCTCGCGCCGCTGTGCCAGTTCTTCAGCATCGGCACGAACGACCTCATCCAATACCTCCTCGCGATCGACCGCGGCAACAACCGCATCGCGCACCTCTACGACCCGGCGCACCCGGCGGTCTTGCGCGTGCTGAAGCAGGTGATCGACGCCGCGCACCGCCAGCGCATCAAGGT
>PNKG01000166.1 GCA_013822585.1 Opitutus sp.
CTGGGCATCGCCTCCGGATGCATGGCGGTCTTCGGCCTCATGCCCGGCATGCCCTCGCTGCCGTTCTTCGGCCTCGCCGCCCTTGCGGCCGTGATGGCCAAGACGATGAAGCTGGTGGAGGAGCACGATGCCGCCCCGGCGCCCCACGCCAAACCGGCCAAGGGTGCCGCCTCCGCGGGCAAGCCGGGCGAGCCCGGCGCCGGCGCCGCCACCCCAGTCTCTTCCGGCGCGAGCGAGGATGTGCGCAAGCTCATCGACATCGACGTCTTCGCCATCGAGATCGGCTACGGGCTGCTCGCCCTCGCCGACACCAAGATGGGCGGCGACCTGCTGGCCCGCGTGACCGGCGTCCGCAAGTCCCTCGCCCGCGAGAAGGGCATCGTCGTCCCGCCAATTTCCGTCCGCGACAACCTCGAGCTCGAGGCCAACGACTACCGCTTCCTGCTCCGGGGCAAGGCGGTCGCGCGCGGCACGCTCGTCCCTGGCCGCTTCCTGGCCATGAACGTGGCCGGCAGCACCGTGCGCCTCCGCGGGATGCCGACCCGCGAGCCGGTGTTCAACCTCGATGCGGTCTGGATCGACGAATCGGAGAAGAAGACCGCCGAACTCAACAACTACACCGTCGTCGATCCCTCGTCCGTCCTCATCACGCACCTTTCCGAGACGCTCAAGCAGCACGCGCACCATCTCCTCGGCCGCCAGGACGTGCAGGCGCTGGTCGACCACCTCAAGGGCACGCACGCCGCGCTCATCGCCGAGCTGCTCCCCGACCTCGTCAACCTCGGCGTCATCCAGCGCGTCCTGCAGAATCTGCTCCGCGAGAACATCGCCATCCTCAATCTGCCGCTCATCCTCGAGGGCATCGCGGACTTTGCGCCGCTCTCGAAGAATCCCGACGACCTGAGCGAACTCGTCCGCCGCCGCCTCGGCCTCTACTTCGTGCCCGAATACGAGTCGAAGCCCGGCTCGCTCAAGGCCCTCACGCTCGACCCGCGCCTCGAGCAGGCGCTCGCGGGCAAGGTGCATCGCTCGCCCACGGAAGTCGGCCTCGCCCTCGATCCGGCCACCGGCCGCCACCTGCTGGAAGAATTGAGCCGGCGCACCTCCGAACTGATGAGCAAGGGCCTGCCGACCGTGCTTGTCGTCTCGGCCGAGACGCGCCTGCCGCTCAAACGCTTCCTCGAGCCGTCGTTTCCGCGCCTCACGGTGCTGTCGTTCCAGGAATTGCCGCCGTCCAGCGAGATCGAGAACACCGGCATCATCACCGCCCCGGCCCATCTCATCCGCACGGAGGTGAAGGCTGCCGCCTGATTTGCCCATGTCCGCCCCCACCCGACTCCCGCACCCCCCCGGCGCCTGCTTCCGCTTCGTCGTGCGCCACGCGAACGAGGCGGCGCGCGTCATCCGCGAGCAGCTCGGCGAGAACGCCCGCGTCCTGTCCGTCCGCAACGTCGACGCGGGCGGGATGCTGGGCCTGTTCTCCGCGCCCAAGCTCGAGGTGATCGCGCAGATCGTCGGCCCCGAGCCCGCGACCGAGACACCCGCGGTCGTGGCGAGCGAGCTCGCCCCCGCCGAGGAGCAAGTCGCGGCCGGCCGCGTGCGCTCGCCGCGCTCGGCGATCCGCCCGCTCGAGACGAGCTTCACCGACCTGCTGCGCCGCGCGGGCTTCTCCGAGACGCTGATGGCGCGCCTCGCCCAAACCCCCGAGTGGGGGGCGCTCTCGGCGCTGCCGCTGCACCGCGCCTTGGTCGAGACGGGCAGCCATCTCCGCCGGCTCGCCACCGCGCGGGCGCGCCATGCCGCCCCGCTCACCCGCGCCGCCTTCCTCGGCACGCCCGGTGTCGGCCGGACGACCGCGCTCTGCAAATGGCTCGCCGTGGAAGTCTTCCGCCGCGCGCGCGCCGGGCATGTCGTGCTCGCCGAGTTCGACCGGCCGAATTCCCCCGGGCAGCTTCCAGTGTTCTGCGAGGCCCTCGGGGTGCCGCTCGCGCATTTCCCGGCGCTGACCCGGCCGGCGATGCCCGGCGGTTTCGTCTACTTCGATCTGCCCGGCCTCTCGCCGCGCAGCCCTGCGGACAACCTGCCGGTCCGGCAGTTTCTCGACCGGGAGCAGATCGAGCAGCGCGTGCTCGTGCTCAACGCCGCCTACGATCATGCCGCCCTCCGCGCCGGCTATGCCGCCGGCCGCGACCTGGGCGCCACGCACGTCGTCTTCACCCATCTCGACGAGGTCGGCCAATGGGGGCGCTTGTGGGACTACCTGATCGAAGGGGAGCTCGAGCCGCTCTTTCTCGGCACCGGTCCCTCGCTCACCGGCGATCTCGAATCCGATGTCGCCGACGCCGTCGCGCGCCGGACGCTCCCCGCCGCCGAGCCCGCCGTCGCACCGGCCGCGCCGGACGAGGAAGAACCCGTTTCCACCTTCGACACCGCCGCCTGACCATGCGCTACGTCTTCCTCCTCGGAGGCCTCCTCGGTTTCGCCCTCGCCGCCGGCACCGGTCTGGTGATGGGGCGCGCGCCCGATCGCGTGCTGTTCGACGGCGCGGTCGGCTGCCTGGCCGGCGCCTTCCTCTTCCGCTGGCTGTGGAGCGTGATGCTCTCCGGCCTGCGCGAAACCGTCGTGGCCCGCCAGCGCGCGGCCGCCGCCGAGGCCGCCAAGAAGAAACCCGAACTTTCCTCCATGAAGTCATGAAACACGCCGCCGTCCTCGCACGCGGCACGGATGCCACACCCCAGCCCGCAGCGGCCGCCTGGCGCGCTTATGCGGGCACCTCGGGCGCTGTCGATGAGAAGGAACTCATCGAGCGTTTCCTCCCGTTGGTCCGCAACGTCGTGGACCGCATCAAGCTCACGCTCCCCCCGCACATCGACGCGGACGACCTCTACAGCGTGGGGGTCACCGGCCTGATCGCCGCCGTGCGCAAATACGACCCGGAGCAGGGCAACACCTTCGCCGGCTACGCCGCCCTGCGCATCCGCGGCGCCGTGCTCGACGAGCTGCGCCGGATGGATTGGTGCCCCCGCCGCACGCGCGCCCGCGCCCGCAAGCTCAAGGAGGCCATCAACGGGATCGAGCAGCGCCTCGGCCGCACGGCGACGGAAGATGAAATCTGCTCTGAACTCGGGCTCAGCCATGCCGAATATGCCAAGTGGCTCGATGAGTCGCGCCCCGTGACCTTCATTGCCCTCGACCAGCACGCCGAGGGCGAGGAGTCCGAAGGCGCCTCGCTGCACGAGCTGCTGGCCGACGAGCACGACACCACCGGCCGCGACACGCTCGAGAAGCAGGAGCTGCTGCAACTTCTCACTCAACGGATGGCGGAACTGCCCGATATCCCAAGGAAGATACTTGCCATGTATTATTTTGAGAACATGCGGCTGGCCGAAATCGCCGCGGTCTTCGGCCTGACGGAGTCGCGCATTTGCCAGATCCACTCGCAAACGATCCTGGGCCTCCGCGCCTACCTCGGCCGGGCCCGCAACCGCTGAAGAAAAGGCTGAAAGACTGAAGAACTGAAAAACCGAACGAAAGGCCTGGCAGGTCGAAGTGCCGGGTGCCCGCCGCCCCCGAGTTTTCTCAATTTCGCTCCGATGCTCAGCCTTTCCGCCCTTCCGCCCTTCCGCCTTTAACCAACATGCTCGTCCTCATCGGAGCCACCGTCGTATTCGTGTCCACCTTGGGCGGCTTCATGCTCGCCGGCGGGCAGCCGATGGTGCTCCTGCACGTTTCGGAGTTCGTCGTCATCCTCGGGGTGGCGACCGGAGTGCTCATCATTGCCAGCCCCGGACATGTGCTCAGGGAGATCATCCACAAGGTGCAGGGGACCATCAAGGGCAAGGCTCCGGGCAAACCCGAGTATTTCGAGCTGCTGAAGCTGCTCTACGAACTCTTCATGACCGGCCGCCGCAACGGACTCATCGCGCTCGAAGAGCACGTGATGGACCCGGGCAAGAGCAGCATCTTCCAGAAATATCCGTCCCTCACCGCGCATCACGAGCGGCTCCAGTTCCTCTGCAACGGCCTGAAACCCGTCATCGACGGCAAGATCAAGCCCGACCAACTGGAGAGCCTCATGTCGGCCGAGCTCGCCGCCAAGAAAGAGGAGGCCGAGCATCCGGTCCATGTCCTGGCTCTCGTGGGCGATTCGCTGCCCGGCATCGGCATCGTCGCCGCCGTGCTCGGCATCATCAACACGATGGCCGCGA
>PNKG01000167.1 GCA_013822585.1 Opitutus sp.
GCCGGAAGGTGTGATTTTCCGGATCGTGTGGTTGCCGGTGTCGGCGACGTAGACGTTGCCCGCGCCGTCCACCGCGACGCCATTCGGCAAAGCGAATCGGACAGCTGCGTCCGTGCCGTCTGACGAACCTCTGGTTCCGGCCAAACCGGCGAGGGTGGTGACCACGCCGGAAGGTGTGATTTTCCGGATCGTGTGGTTGTAGGTATCGGCGACGTAGACATTGCCCGCACCGTCCACCGCGACGCCAGAGGGCGAATAGAACTGTGCTGCACCGCCGGTGCCATCGCTCGATCCGTTCTGAGGCCAGCCGGCCAAGGTAGTGAGGGTGTAAGGCGTGGCGTAGTCCGACTGGGCCCAAACGGGAAGCGCGAATGCGAGTAAAAACAGGCCGCAGCTTGCGATCCACCGGGCCGGCGACGGGGGAAAGAGTTTTTTCATCTTGAAGAGCAGGTTGTCAGAGTTGGCCAGTCCCTGACACTCGCTGCAGCTTTGCAATGGCGAGCGCCGAGGCAAGGACAGTTGTATCCAATGTGCTCTAGGAAACCGACAAGTGGGAGCAGCGGGGACGTCTGCTCAACCACCGCACGTGATGATTGTCCGGTCGCGCTGAGGTAAAGCACGCTCCGTTGCCGCGGGACTTCGACGAGCTGATGCGCGCGCTGCGGAAGCAGTAGCGGCGCTCTGCGAGCGCTCAAGGTAGGGCGAGACGTTCCGCCGAGCCGCGGCTCACCGGGGACGGTTCGCCCTCCCATTCATTCTCCTCGGCCAGACTATTGCGAAAAATGCTGCGAGCGCGCCGCTACAGGGGCGCCAGCAGTTCGGCCGCGAGGCCGTAGCGCAGGTTGTAGAAGGAATGCCGGAAGGCCGGGAATTCCGCGTCCTCCGCGATGGCGAGCAGGGTGGCGAGGGCGGCGGGGAAAACGTCGGCGCGGTCGGGCGGCAGGCCGGCGACCTTCTTGCGCTCCTCGAGCGGAAGCGCGGCCAGGCGGTCAAGCGTGTCGCGCAGTTGCGAGACGGTCACGAGGGGAGGCGTGTCCTCGGCCTTCTGGCCGGTGCGGGCACCGATGACGGCGCGGAGCGAGCTGACCGTGCCGCCCGTGGCCACGGCGGCGCCGGCCGGCAGGTTGAACCGGAATCCGCTGCGCAGGACCGTGATCTGGGTGTGGCTCGTGATGGCGGCGCGCTGCGGATCGCCGAGCGGAGCGACGGGGTCGGCCACGAATTTTTCCGTCAGCCGCACGCAGCCGAGCGGGAGGCTGACGGCCTGCTCGATCCGGCGTTCGCGGAAGGCAAGGCATTCGAGGCTGCCGCCACCGAGGTCGAAGACGTAGAAATTCCCCAGGTCCGCCAGCGCGGGATCGCAGGTCAGTCCCTGGCCGATGAGCTGCGCCTCCTCGGTGCCGGTCAGGATGCGCACGGCGAAGCCTGTCTCGCGCAGGATGCGCTCGCAGAATTCCGCGCCGTTGGCCGCGTCGCGCACGGCGCTGGTGGCCACGAGCTGGGCCGCGACGGGAGAATGCGGCCGGGCGGCGGCGAGCAACTCGTGGATGGCGGCGAGACCGCGCGCCATGCCCTCGTCGCTCAGGCGCGGCGCCGCCGCGCTGATGCCGGCGCTGATGCGGGCGTCGAGGGACTTGGTGAAAACCGGGACGATGCGACCGCGTCCGTCCTTCGTCGCAACGAGGATTTTGATCGAATTGCTGCCAATATCGAGGACGGCGACGGCAGGCAGGCTCACGGCGTGAAGTCCTTCGGTGCGATCAGGACCACGAACTCGCCCTTGAGGCTCGTCTGCGCGAGGCGGGCCTGCACATCGGCGGCGAGGCCGACGAGGAAGGTCTCGTGGAGTTTCGTCACTTCCTTGGCGATGCAGATGACGCGGTCGGGGCCGAGCACCTCGACGATCTCGGCGGCGAACTTGTCGATGCGGTGGCAGCTTTCGTAGAGCGCGAGGGTGTAGTCGAAGTCGTGGTATTTCCGGAGAAACGCGAGGCGCGCGGACGACTTGGGCGGCAGGAAGCCGGCGAAGAGGAAACCGTTGGTCGGCAGACCGGCGGCGCTGAGCACGGCGGTGACGGCGCAGGCACCGGGCACGGGGACGACGGGCAGATTGCGGCGGCGGCAGGCGCGCACGAGGCGGAAGCCCGGATCGCTCAGGCCGGGCGTGCCGGCATCGCTGACCACGGCGAGCGACTTGCCCATGCCCACCAGATCGGCGAGGCGGTCGGCGGCCTCGGTCTCGTTGTGCTCGTGGTAGGCGACGAGTTCCTTGTGCAGGCCGAGACGGTGGAGCAGGGTGCCGGTGGTGCGGGTGTCCTCGCAGGCGATGAGGTCGACGGCGGCCAGGATGGCGCGGGCGCGGTCGGTCAGGTCGGCCAGATTGCCGATGGGAGTGGCCACGACATAGAGGCGGCCGGGCTGCGGCGAGAGCGACGCGTTCTCGGCGGGCGCAGTCATGGCGCTCGGCGCGCCTCAGTTGCCCATGCCGGGGATGCGGCCTTCCCAGTTCGCCGGGCGGCTCCACGGGATCGAGGAGTCCTGTTGCGGCGAGGTGCAGCCGGCAAGGCCGGCGAGGGCAAGGGCGCCCAGCGCGAGGGCGAGGAGAGCTTTGCGGAGCGAGGGCATGTTATCTGGCTAATAGGACAATATCGCCCGTCTGCAACTGTCCTTTGCGCGAGGCGGGCAGGACTTGGGCCACGGAATGGCGGGCGCGGACATCGCTGATCTGAACCTGTGCGACGGGAGATGTTCCCCGCGCCAGCGTGGCGATCTGGCCGGGCGCCGCGCCGTGGCTGGCCCCGTAGTCGAGCACGACGAAGTCGCCCTGGGCGCCCACGCGCACGACTTGGAACGCGGCTGCACTTGCATCTGCCTGCGTCTCGGTCGGTTCCGCCAAGGCGCGGGCGAGCAGGGCGGCCAGTTGGGACTCGAGTTCGGCCACGCGGCGCCGCAGCGGTTCATCGGCGGTGCGATCGGAAGATTGGGCCGCCTGCCGGCGCAAGGATTCCAGCTCCGCGACGAGGGCGGACTCGCGCTCGCGGCGCTCGTCGAGGGCGGTGCGGGCGACGGCCAATTCGCGATCGTGCTCGAGACCTCGGGCCTCGACCGCCGTGGCGCGGACCTTGGCGGCGCCGAGGCGGGTGTCGAGGTCGACGGCCTGCGCGGCGAGGGCATCGGCGTGTTCGCGGGCTTGGGAGAGGTCCGTCCTCGCTTGGGCCAAGGCTTGCTGGAGCCGTTGCGCCTCCGCGGCGGAAGCGGAGGCGCGGCTGTGCCCGCGCCACGCCAGGGCCGCGAGGGCGACGGCCAAGGCGGTCAGCAGAGCGGCAAGGACACGGGGGTTCACGCGGCGGAGTAGGTGCTTTCGAACCACGGCTTGCGGGCCGTCTTGGCGACGCCGCTGCCAGGATTGGCGGCGAGATGCTCGAGCACCTTGAAGACGAGTTCGACCCGCGCCGGCTCGCCGATGTTCGCAGCCAGCGCGTCGGCGGTGAAGGCCTCGCCCGGGGCGGCGCGGAGCGCGGCGACGATCTTGGCGCGGAGCGCGATGACGGCGGTGGCGGCCTTCTTGCCCGCCTCGACGCCGGGCTGGTGGTAGGCGTTGATGCCGATCAGCGAGGCGTAGAGGCCCACGACGCGTTCGTAGAGGGCGATGAGCAGGCCGAGCGTCTTCGGAGAGACGTCGCTGACCGTGATGGTGATCGAGTGGCGGTCTTTCTCCGCAAGGGCGGCGCGCGTGCCGAGGAAGAAACCCTGCAAGTAGTCGCCGCTCGTGATGCCGCCGGCCTCGACCTCCAGCGAATCGCCGGCGCGGTCCTTGAGCACCTCGATGAAGGTGACGAAGAAGTTGTTCACGCCCTCGCGCAGCTGTTGGACGTAGGCGTGCTGGTCGGTCGAGCCCTTGTTGCCGTAGACGGCGATGCCTTGGTTGACGACATTGCCGGCGAGGTCGAATTCCTTGCCGAGCGACTCCATCACGAGTTGCTGGAGGTAGCGCGAGAAGAGCAGCAGGCGGTCCTTGTAGGGGAGGACGACCATGTCCTTGGCACCGCGACCGTCGGTGGCCCAATACCACATGAGCGCGAGGAGGGCGGCGGGGTTGTCGCGCAGCTTGGGTTT
>PNKG01000168.1 GCA_013822585.1 Opitutus sp.
TCGGTCGAGGCCGTCCGCAACGTCCTCGAGGGCATCAAGAGCAACAAGGTGAAGCTCGACATCGTCGCCGCCGACGTCGGCATCGTGTCCAAGAACGACGTGCAGATGGCCAGCGCCTCGAAGTCGGTCATCATCGGCTTCAACACCAAGCAGGAGAACGGCGTCACGCCGCTCGCCAAGCACCACGGCGTCGCCATCGAGCACTTCAACATCATCTACGAGCTGGGCGACCGCGTGAAGGAGCTCATGGCCGACCTGCTCGAGCCCGATCTCAAGGAGATCAAGCTCGGCGTCGCCGAGGTCCGCCAGGTGTTCCCCATCTCCCACGGCTTCGTCGCCGGCTGCCTCGTCACCGAGGGCAAAATCAACCGCAACGTCTCCGCCCGCGTCCGCCGCGGCAAGGAGGTGGTGTTCGAGGGCAAGGTCGGCACGCTGCGCCGTTTCAAGGACGATGCCAATGAAGTCCGCGCCGGCCTCGAGTGCGGCATCCGCCTCGACGGCTACGACGGCTACCAGCCCGGCGACAAGATCGAGTGCTTCGAAATCCAGAAGGTGCGCGCCTCGCTCTGAGGCCCGCGCCCCGCCGGCTTTCGGTCCCATCCCGCCAGCCCATGTCCAACCGCCTCCTCCGCGTCAATGAGCTGCTCCAGCGCGAGATCAGCGCCTACCTGCGCAAGCGCTACACGAGCGAAGCCACCCGCCTGACGATCACCGGCGCGGAGGTCACCGGCGACCTGCGCGAGGCGAAGATCTATTACACCGTCGTCGGCGCCGGCGCCGCCGAGGTCGAGCGCACCGGCCGCTGGCTCCGTTCGAAATCGGTCGAGCTTCGCGGCGTGGTTGCCAAGAACGTCGTCATGCGCCACGTGCCCCTGCTGACGTTCCACCCCGACGCCGCGGGCGAACGCGCCGTGCGCATCGAGACCCTGCTCGACGAGTTGGAGCGCAAGGAGAGGAAACCGTGACGAACTACTATCCCGAGTTCGCCGGGCGCTTCGCCGCCTTCATCGACCGCCTCCGCGACAGGCGCGTGGCCGTGATCGGCCACCAGCGCCCCGACGGCGACTGCATCGGTTCGCAGATCGCGCTCACGCGCGTGCTCCGCGCGCTCGGCATCGACGCCGTCGCGATCAATCCCGATCCCGTCCCCCGGCGCATCAGGTTCCTCCTCGGCGACACGCCGTTCTTCCTCCGGGACGAGGCCGCGCACGACGGCCGGCTGGCGGTCTTCACCGACTGCGCCGACCAGGGCCGCGCCGGCGACAGGATACGGCGACTCTATCCGAAGGCCTTCGGCTGCTTCGACCACCACCTTTCCAACGGCGGCTTCGCCATGCACAACTTCGTCGACACGAAGAGCGCGGCCACGGCCGAGGTGCTCGCTGGCCTCTTCATCGACGCCGGCCTGCCGGTCGATGCCACCACGGCGCAGGCGCTCTACACCGGCATCATGACCGACACCGGCCAGTTCCGCTTCGCCTCCACCACCAAGCGCGTGTTCACGCTCGCCGGCGAACTGACCGGCCTCGGCGCCAACCCGGCACTGGCCGGCGCGGAGCTCTTCGAGCGCGAGTCCTACGGCAAGCTGAGACTCCTCCACCATTTCATCGGCTCGCTCAAATTCGAGTGCGGCGGCCGCGTCTGCATCGGCGTGCTCCCGCACGGCGTGTTCGAGCAGGTCGGCGCCTCCGTCGAGGACACCGAGGGGCTCGTCGACTACGCTCGCTCGCTCGACGGCGTGGAGATCGGGGCCCTCATCGAGGAGCGCCCGGGCGTGATCAAGGCCAGCCTCCGCGCCCGCTCCGCCGCCCACCGCGTGGACGAACTCGCCGCGCTCTTCAACGGCGGCGGCCACGCCAGCGCGGCCGGGCTCAATTTTCCCGACACCCTGCAGAACTTCTACCCGAAACTCGTCGCTGCCTGCGCGCAGCGGCTCCAGGAAATCGACCGCGTCGCCCAATGAGCCTCCGTCCGCCCAAGGAGATCGACGGCGTCCTCCTCGTCGACAAACCCACGGGCATGACGTCGCACGACGTCGTGTATCGCCTCCGCCGCAAGCTGCAGATCCAGCGCATCGGCCACGCCGGCACGCTCGACCCGATGGCCACCGGTCTCCTCATCATGCTCGTCGGCAAGGCCACCAGGATATCCCAATACCTCATCAGCCTCGACAAGGTCTACGAGGGCGAAGTCACGCTCGGCGTCACCACCAACTCCCAGGACGCCGAGGGCGAGGTGATGGAGACGCGCCCCGTGCCGCCGCTGACGGAGGACCAGCTCCGCGTCGCGATGGCGGCCTTCCTCGGCGACCAATACCAGCAGCCCCCGATGTTCTCCGCGGTGAAGATCGGCGGCGTGCCGCTCTACAAGATGGCCCGCAAGGGCGAGGAGGTGGAGCGCGAGCCGCGCTTCATCCGCGTCGCCTCGTTCGACCTGCTCTCCTTCAACCCGCCGAAGCTCACCTTCCGCCTCGCCTGCACCAAGGGCACCTACGTGCGCACCATCGCGCACGACCTCGGCGGCAAGCTCGGCTGCGGCGCGCACCTCTCCGCGCTCCGCCGCACCGGCAGCGGCAAGTTCGACATCGGGCAATGCACGCCGCTGGCGGAAATCGAGGCGCTGTCGCTCCCGGAGATCGAGCAACGGCTCATCCCGGTGCGCCAGGCGGCGCCCAGCGTGGCGCGGTCGTGAACGCCCTCCGCCAGTTCGCCTCGCTCGAACAGGCCGCCCTGCCCGCGGGGCCGGTCCATCTGGCGATCGGCCTGTTCGACGGCGTGCATCGCGGCCATCAGGCCGTGATCCGCGCGGCCATTGCCGCGGCCCGTGCGCGTGGCGGCAGCGCCGGCGTGCTCACCTTCGAGCCGCACCCCAGCGCCGTGCTCCGGCCGGAGAACCCCACACCGCTCCTCCTGTCCGTCGCAGCCAAGCGCCAGCTGCTCGCCGGGCTCGGGATCGACTTCCTGATCGAACACCCCTTCACGCCCGCCTTCGCGGCGACCACCGCGCGGGATTTCGTGGCGCAGCTCAAACGCGCCCTGCCGGGACTCGAGACCGTCTACGTCGGCGAGAATTTCCGCTTCGGCCGCGGACGCGAGGGCGACATCGCCGTGCTCCAGTCCGCCGCCCGCGAGGCCGGGTTCACCGTGCACAGCGCCCCGCGCCTGAGCGACCTCGGCGCGCCGATCAGCAGCTCGCGCCTGCGCGACCTCGTGGCCGCGGGCGACCTCGCCCAGGCCAACGCGCTGCTCGGCTACAGCTATTTCGCCGAGGGCGTCGTCCGGCCCGGCCGACAGCTCGGACGCACGCTCGGATTTCCCACGCTCAACCTCGTCTGGTCCCCCGGCCTGCGTCCGGCCTTCGGCGTCTACGCCGTGGTGGTGACCGGTCCCGACGGTCGCCCGCAGCCGGCGGTGGCCAATTACGGCCTGCGGCCGACGGTGGAGACCGGGGCGGCCGAGCCGCGCTTGGAAGTGCATGTTCTGGGTCCGACGGGCCTCGCTTATGGGGACGCTGTGCGGGTGCAGTGGCTGCGTTTCCTGCGCCCGGAGAGGAAGTTTGGCGGGGTGGAGGAGCTGCGCGCGCAGGTCGAAAAGGACCGCGAAACCGCCCGGGAAACGCTCGCACGGGTTTCCCCGGAAAACTTCCCAAAGAGCGCTTGACTAGGTGCGGTCGGATTCTACGTTCGCGACTCTTTCCCGGTAAACGGGGTGGTAGCTCAGCTGGTTAGAGCGTCTGCCTGTCACGCAGAAGGCCGCGGGTTCGAGTCCCGTCCATCCCGCCACTTACGGCCCCGAAATTCGGGGCTTTTTGCTGCTCGGGAGGCGAGGCCGCACCCGCGCGGGGTTGGGGCAGGACGAAAGGCGGGGGTGCCGGCGCGCTCAACGGCGCGGTGCATGACCGCTACCAATCGAGTCGCCACCCGAGTCGCCAGGTGCGGGGGGCGGCGTAGCTCGTGAGGCCGTTGGCGGCGCGCGCGACGGGGACGGCGGTGTCGGCGGCGTTGTCGAGCGCGAGCGTCACGGTGTTGCGCGCGTCGAATCTCCAC
>PNKG01000169.1 GCA_013822585.1 Opitutus sp.
TTGACGACGAGGTAGATGGGCTTGCCGCTCCTGCGGTCGACGAGCGTCCACTTCACGCCGCAGGGGAAGCCCGCGCCGCCGCGGCCGCGCACGCCGGATTTCCTGACCTCGTCGATCAGCTCCGCGGGTTTGCGGGCGAAGGCGCGCTTCATCACCCCGTAGCCGCCGTGCTTGAGGTAGCAGGCGAGGTCGTTGGTGTAGCCGGGCTCGTCGATGTGAGCGAAGATCAGGCGGCGTTGTTGCGGGGCGGGCATGGCGGGAGTCATTCGTCCTTCACGACGATCTCGATGCCGCCGGTCCAGCGGGCGGCGAGGTTGTAGACCATGGCGAGGAGCACGCCGACGAGGAAGCCGCCGACGAGGTGGATGAAGGGCATGAAGAGGGCGGCGCCGCCGGCGAAGAGCCAGGGGATGCCGAGGAAGCGCGGGAGCAGGTTCGTGTCCCAGGTCGCGGCCGCGCCGAGCGAGAGCAGCAGGATCGGCGCGGTGATCATCCCGACGACGCCGTTGATGAGGCCGAGGACGATGCCGAACCGGATCGGCGGGACGTGCAGGAGGCGGATCTTTCTCATGATTGGGTGCGCTTTTTCGCCTCCGCGCGGATCAGGTCCGCGAGCTGTTTGGCCTTCGCCTCGTCGACCTTCTCGTGCAGGTCGTCGTCGATCATCACCACCGGGCCGGTGCCGCAGCTCGCGAGGCACTCGACGAACTCGATCGTCACCTCGCCGTCGGGCGAGATCTCGCCGCGGTGGGTGTTGAACTCCTGCTCGAAGCGCTCGCAGACCTTGTAGCCGCCGGTCAGCGCGCAGGAGAGCGTGCGGCAGACCTTGATGTGGCGGCGGCCGATCGGCTGGCGCCGGAGCATCGGGTAGAACGTGACGACCTCGTAGACGTTGATCGGCTGCAGCCCGAGCTTGGCGGCGACCCACTCGAGGGCGGCGTCGGAGAGGTAGCCCGCGTCCTCCTGGATGAGGTGCAGTAGCGGGAGCACGGCGCTGCGCTTCACCGGGTAGTGGGTGATGACTTCGTCGATCTTCGCGAAAGTTTCGGCCTTGAGATTCACGATACAGGAATTCGAGGAATTCAGAATCCAGCATCCAGAAGACGGCCATCGCGTCTCGGGAGGTTTGAGATTCTGGATTCTGGATTCATTGGATTCTGGATTCTTGGCTGCGCCTCACCGGTCGCACTCGCCCATGACGAAGTCGAGCGAGCCGAGGATGGAGACGACGTCCGACACGAGGTGTCCGACGCAGAGCTTCGGGAGGATGGAGAGGTTGCAGAACGACGGGCCGCGGATCTTCAGGCGCCACGGCACGCCGCCGCCCTTCGAGACGACGTAGAAGCCGAGGAGGCCCTTCGGGTTCTCGTGCTCGAAGTAGACTTCGCCGGCCGGCATCTGCGGGCCCTCGGTCACGATCATGAAATTGTTGATCAGCTCCTCCATCGAGGTGAGCACCTTGTCCTTGCGCGGAGCGTAGATGCGGCGGGCGGCGGGGGCGTAGTGGTCGCCGGCGGGGAATTTATTGATCACCTGCTTGATGATGCGGACGGACTGCTTCATCTCCTCGCCGCGGACGAGGTAGCGGTCGTAGCAGTCGCCCTTCGAGCCGACGGGAACGTCGAAATCGTATTGGTCGTAGCCCCAGTAGGGGCGGTCCTTGCGCAGGTCCATCGGCACGCCGGAGCCGCGGAGGTTCGGGCCGCTGAGGCCGTAGGCGATGGCGTCTTCCTTCGTGATGATTCCGATGTCGACGGTGCGATCGAGGAAGATCTTGTTGCGCGAGAGCAGCGCCAGCACCTCGTCGAGGATGGGGAGGAACTGGTCGCAGAACGCATCGACCTCCTCGAGCCAACCCGGTGGCAGGTCGCGCGCGACGCCGCCGATGCGCGAGTAGCTCGTGGTGAAGCGGGCGCCGGTGAGCTTCTCGAAGAGCGCGTAGAGCTTCTCGCGCTCGGTGAAGGTATACATGAACACCGTCCACGCGCCGACATCGATGCCGAACGCGCCGAGGCCGAGCAGGTGCGACGAGAGGCGCGCCATTTCGGACGTGAGGACGCGGATCGCGTTGACGCGGTCCGGCACCTTCAGGCCGGCGAGCAGTTCGACCGCGTGGGCAAAGGTGTGGTTGTTCGCCAGCGGCGCGATGTAGTCCAGCCGGTCCGTGTAGGGCACGAACTGGTTGTAGGTCATGTTCTCGGCGATCTTCTCGTCGCCGCGGTGCAGGTAGCCGATGACCGGCTCGGCCTTCGTCACCGTCTCGCCGTCGAGCTCGAACTGGATGCGCAGCACGCCGTGGGTGGACGGGTGCGAGGGTCCCATCGAGAGGGACATCCTCTCCGGGTCGAATTCCTTGGGGAAGTTCGCGGCGGCCTTCGCGGAGGCGTCGGGGAAAGTTTGCTCGGTGGCCATCAGGGGAAAAAGCTGAAGGACTGAAGAGCTGAAGGGCTGAAACAGTCAGCGTCGGATGCGGGAAGGAAAATCATTTCGCGAGAGCTCATTCAGCTTTTCAGCCTTTCAGTTCTTCGGCCTCTGTTCGTTCCAGGCTTCGTCCTTGGCGCGGGGCTCGGCGCCGCTCATCGGCTCGCCGGGTGTGCCGACGAAGGGGCCGCCGGCCATCGGCGCGGCGATGGCGCCGACCTTGACTTCGGCGGCGATCTCGGCGTCGGGCAGGTCGGTCGGCAGGCCGGCGAGCGGGAATTCCTTCCGCAGCGGGTGATACGGATAGCCGTCCCACATCAGGATGCGGCGCAGGTCGGGGTGCCCCTCGAACTTCACGCCCATGAGGTCGAAGCACTCGCGCTCATGCCAGTTGGCCGTCGGGAAAAGGCCCGACGTGGTCGGCATCGACGGGTTGGCGTCGTCGAGGCAGTCGGCCGCGAGGCGCACCCAGACGTGTTTCGTGCTGGAGTAGAGGTGCCAGACGACGGTGAAGCGCGGGGACTTCCCGGCGCTCCAGTCGATGGCGGTGAGGTCGGTCAGGAAATCGTAGCCCTGCTCGTCGCGGAGGAAGCGCAGCACCGCGAGCGCGTCGGCCGCGGGCACGTTGAGCGCGGGGTGGTCCTTGGAGGGACGGGCGGTGGCGGCAGGGAACCTGCCCTGGACGGCGGCGATGACGTCGGCGTTCGCGGTCATGAGGTCGGGCGCGCGCAGCGCCTCAGGCGGTGAGGAGACGGGAGGCCGAACGCTCGCGTTGGACCTTGTTCTGGAGTTTCATGAGGGCGTCGAGCAGCGCCTCGGGGCGCGGCGGACAACCGCTCACGTAGACGTCGACCGGAATGATGCGGTCGACACCCTGGAGAGTCGCGTAGCTGCGATACATGCCGCCGCTGGAGGCGCAGGCGCCCATCGCGATGACCCACTTCGGCGCGGCCATCTGGTCGTAGATGCGGCGGACCTGCGGAGCCATCTTGTAGGTGACGGTGCCGGCCACGATCATGCAGTCGGCCTGGCGGGGGGAGAAGCGCATGACCTCCGCGCCGAACCGCGCGATGTCGAACTTGGCGCCGCCGACGGCCATCAGCTCGATGGCACAGCAGGCCAGGCCCATGGGCATCGGCCACATGGAATTGTTGCGGATCCAGTTGATCGCGGAATCCAACTTCGTGACGACGACATCCCCCTCGATCTTGCTGTCGTAGGCCAGGTCTGTGTTGGGAGAAACCATTGGGTGCGGGCGCAAAAAGAAAAATGCAACGCACGCTACCAACCGCCCCCGACCGGGCAAGGCCGTTTTGGTCCCCGGCCGCTTGCATAAGCCGCGCGCGGCAAGCCGAGGAATTTCAGTTCTTTCCGCCGGGAATTTCCCCGGCGTGTGTCATCGCGAGGCGACTCAAGCCGGGCCCGTCGCCCGCCATCGCCGGGGCTGCGCCGGGCGCTTTTCCATCGATTCACGATGGGGCCGGACACGAATCCGGGCAAAACGAGGACACGTTTGTCCAACCCCACGAGCCGCCGTGCGTGGCCGGAATCATCGATTTTGTCTCTGAAAAACCAGACTTGGCGCACGCTGTCCAAGTTTGGCCAAAGGCCC
>PNKG01000170.1 GCA_013822585.1 Opitutus sp.
ACCTCGCCGTGCTGATACGGGCTCATGGTGCCCGGATCGACGTTGAGGTAGGGGTCGAACTTCTGGATGCGCACGGAGAGGCCGCGCGTCTCGAGCAACGCGCCGAGCGAACCCGCCGTGAGACCCTTGCCCAAGGATGAGACCACACCGCCAGTGACGAAAATATACTTCACGGGTCTTAGGGTATTGGGTGGCCGATGTCGCGACACAAGAAAAAGGTTGGTTCGCCGGACGATTTGTCGGCGCCGATCGCACGCGCCCTCGGAAAAGCTTTGCCAGCCGCGCGTTTGGCCGGGATTTTCCGCCAACTGTGCAGTCCAAACCGCAACTTCTCGTCTGGCTCATGTGCGACGGCGTGCACATCGATCCGGCGACCGGCAAACACACCATCCTCGGCGTCTTCTCGAACATCCGGGGCCGCGAGTTCCCCCTCGTCTACCCCTACATGGTCTGGTTCATGACCTTGACGGACGTCGCCCCGGGCACGCACCGCTTGCGGATCACGATGGGCGCCGAGCCGACCAAGATGCAGCCCCTCCTTGAGCGGGAGTTCCAGTCCGAGAATCCGCTGCACCGCATCAATCTCATCAACGAGCTCGGCAACCTCGCCTTCCCCCAGCCCGGCGAGTATTCGATCAACATCGAGGTCGACGACGAGCCCCTGCTCTCCACCGGCCTCGTCGTCCACGACTGATGTTTCCCGCCATGTCCCGTCCCGCGATCGAACTCATCGGCGTCGGCAACCCCATCATGGACATCCTCGCGCACATCGAGGACGCCTTCCTCCGGCAGCACGTCGCCGGCGAAAAGGGCGGCATGGTGCTGGTCGACGACGGGGACATCGCGGCCCTGCTGCACAAGATCGGCGAGCGCATCGC
Organism: Opitutus sp.; assembly: GCA_013822585.1. Taxonomy (GTDB): domain Bacteria; phylum Verrucomicrobiota; class Verrucomicrobiia; order Opitutales; family Opitutaceae; genus Didemnitutus. Next base: position 879 of record PNKG01000170.1, read on the forward strand.
CATGATGCCCGGCGGCGCCGCGGCCAACACGACCCTCGGCGCGCAGAAACTCGGCCTGCGCACCACCTTCCTCGGCAAGATCGGCGGCGACATCACCGCCGAGCACTACTTCGAGAACTTCGTCGCCACCGGCGGCGACGGCTCGCGCTTCAAACGCGCCACGCTCCCCAACGGCCGCTGCCTCTCCATGGTCACGCCCGACGGCCAGCGCACGATGCGCACCCACCTCGGCGCGGCCATGACGCTCCACCCCGACGAGGTCTCGCCAGCCGACTTCAGGGGCTGCCGCCACGCCCACGTCGAAGGCTACCTGATGTTCAACCCCGCGCTGGCCGACAAGGTGATGAAGAGCGCCCGCGCCGCCGGCTGCACCCTCAGCCTCGATCTCGCCTCCTTCGAGGTTGTCAACGTCGCCCGCGACTGGATTTTCCAGCAGCTGCGCGAAGGCGTGCACGTCGTCTTCGCCAACGAGGACGAGGCCAAGGCCCTTTTCCAGCGCGACCACGACTTCGACGCCTACGCCCAGGAGCTGGCGCAATTCGGCGGCATCGCCGCCGTCAAGATGGGCAAGGACGGCGCCTGGGTCGCGCACCAGAGGGACCTGCATCGCATCTTCCCCGTCACCGTCGACCGCGTGATCGACACCACCGGCGCGGGCGATGCCTGGGCCGCGGGCTTCCTTTACGGCTACCTGCGCGGCAAGTCCCTCGCGCTTTCCGGCGCCATCGGCTCCATGTTGGGGGCGGAGACCGTGCAACACCTCGGCGCGTCGATCCCCGACGTGCACTGGCCCCGCCTGCGCGCCCGCGCCGAGGATTTCGGCAAGCGCTGAACCGGTTGCTTCTGCCCCTCGACACTGCCAGGGGCTGGGCGAAGCCGACCCCGTCACGGGATTTGACTGAACATTTCCCCGTCCGCATTGTCCGCTTCCGGACATGCGGACTTTCCTGCGCCCCTTCGCCGCCCTGACGCTGACTGCGGCTGCGGCCTGCGCCGGGACCGCCGAGCGCACGCAACAGAACCTCCGTCAGCTGCTCCCGAAATTCGATCCCGTCCAGGCGGAGGCCGCGCGCCAGACCGAGGCCGGCAAGGTGGCGCGGCCGGCCGCGGAGGAGGGCGTCATCGTGCTGCCCGACTTCAACGTCGTGGAGAAGAAAGTCCCCCAGCCCGGGGCCGACCAATGGTTCACCGACGCAGAGATCACCCGCCGCGAAATGCGCCGCGCCGAAGCCGACATGAACGGCTTGGAAATGGCCCTCAACCGCTGGCACATCCCGTATTTGTCCGCTTCCTTCGCCGAACGCGCCCGGGCCGGTTACGAGGCGAGGAAATTCCGCGAGAAGATCGGCGGCTACCTCGACCTCGCGCGCAAGCTCGAGAAGATCGACCCGAAGGCCGCGAAAAAAATCCGCGACTCGCTCGATTTCGGCAAGCTTCCCAAGGACAACGACTGACACGCGCCGCCGCGCGCGTCCGCTTGCCTCGCGCGGCGCCACAACTACCTTGGCCGCGTGCCTTCCTCCGACGTCGTCATCCTCCGCGAACTGCTCGCCCATGGCGACGAGCCCGTCTCGGGCACGCGGCTGGCGAAGCTCCTCGGCGTCTCGCGCGTCGCAGTCTGGATGCACCTGCAGAAACTGGCGAAGGAAGGCTTCGCCTTCGAGGCGGTGCGCGCACGCGGCTACCGTCTCGCCCGGCCGCCGGCACACCTGCACGCGGCCCTCGTCCACGCCCATCTCGGCCGCCAGAAGGCCCCGCACCTCGTCTGCCTCGGGGCGGTCGACAGCACCAACTCCGAGGCCGAGCGCCGGCTCGCCGCCGGCGAGCCCGTGCCGCTCGTCATCCTCGCGCGCGAACAGACCCGGGGCCGCGGCCGGCGCGGCCGGCCCTGGCACAGCGCGGCCAACGGCAACCTCTACTCGACCTTCGTCTTCCGCCCCGAGGTCGAGCCGGCGCGCCTGCAGGATTTCACCCTCTGGATGGGCCTCAACGTGTGCGAGCTCGTGGGCTCGTTCTGCAAGCTCGCCTCCGGCCTCAAGTGGCCCAACGACCTGCTCATCGACGGCCGCAAGGCCGGCGGAATGCTCACCGAGGCCCGCATCGACTCCGACCAGGTGCGCGACATCGTGTTCGGACTCGGATTGAACGTGAACGGCCGCTCCGCCGACCTGCCGCCCGAGCTGCGCCGCTCCGCCACCTCGTTGGCCGAGGCGGCCGGCGCGCCGGTCGATCTCAACAAATTCGCCGCCGCCCTCATCGGCCGCATCACGCGCGCCTACGCCCAATTCGCCGACGTCTCCTACCGTGCCACCTTTCCCACGCTTTGGCGGCGCCACGACCTCCTCCGCGGCAAGTCCGTCACGGTCATCCAAGGCACGCGCACAGTCCGCGGCATCGCCGCCGGCATCGACGCCGAGGGGTCGCTCTTGGTGGAGACGCCCGGCGGCGCCACGGAACGATTCCGCGCCGGCGAGGTCACGCTGGGCAAGGACGCCGCCTGACAGGAGGCTTGCGGCACGGGTGGAAAGCCCGTGTTAATGGCACCGCGTCCGCACTTTGCCGAATGGCCGAAATTCCCGACATCACCATCGAAGTCGCCCGCCTCGCGAAGAGCTACGGCTCCGTCGCGGCGGTCAACGACATCAGCTTCTCCGTGAAGCGCGGCGAGATCGTCGGCCTGCTCGGCCCCAACGGCGCGGGCAAGAGCACCACGATGCGCATCCTCACCGGCTACCTGCCGGCCACCTCGGGCTCCGTGCGCATCTGCGGCCTGCCGGTCGCCTCGCACCCCGAGCTGACCAAGCGCCACATCGGCTACATGCCGGAGAACAACCCGCTGCCGGAGGACATGCGCGTCTCCGAATACCTCTGGTTCCGCGGCCGCCTGAAGGAGATGCCCCGCGCCAAGCTCCGCGACCGCATCGACGAGGTCCTCGAGCTCTGCGACCTCAAGCGCAACCGCCACCGCATCATCGGCCGCCTCTCCAAGGGCAACAAGCAGCGCGTCGGCATCGCCGAGGCCATCCTCGCCGAGCCCGACGTCATCATCATGGACGAGCCGACCATCGGCCTCGATCCGCACCAGATCCTCGTCGTCCGCGACCTCATCGGCAACCTGCGCGGCCGCATGAGCGTGATCATCT
>PNKG01000171.1 GCA_013822585.1 Opitutus sp.
GCAGCATCGCCTCCGCCGCCTGAACGGGCCGTCGTTGGGGCGCGAAGCCCCTCCCACTTCCGGCGGCAATCACGCGGCGGGGGGCCGTGGAAAATAGAGCGTGAAGCGCGTGCCGTGTCCGAGTGCGCTTTGCACCTGCACACTGCCGCCGTGCACCTGCATGATGCCGTGCACGACGGCCAGTCCGAGACCCGTGCCCCGTCCGTGATCTTTCGTCGTGAAAAACGGCTCGAAGATGCGTTCGCGCGTGGCCGCATCCATGCCGACACCGTTGTCCTCCACCGTCAGCAGGAGGTAGCGCCCGGGAGGCAATTTGGCCGGCAGCCCGGAGGCTCCGGCGGCCAACTCCGCGGTTTCGCTCCGCAGCACGATGCGCCCCCCCTGCGGGCCCAACGCATCCAGCGCATTCTTGCACAGATTCATCAGCACTTGGAAAATCTGGGTGGTGTCCAGCATCAGCGGAGTGTCCTCCTCCGGGACATCCACTTCCAGTTCCACCCCCGCGGGCAGCGTGACGCGCACGAGTTTCACCACCTCGGCCACCACCGTGGAAAGCCGGGCCTGCCCCAACCGCGTGCCGCCTTTCCGGCCGAACGCGAGGATCTGCTGGACCAGGTCGGAGGCGCGCCGCGTGGCGGCCCGGATCGACTGCAAGGCCTCGTGCGCCGCGCTGCCCGCCGGAACATCGTCCGCCGCCAGCATCGCAAAGCCGTCGATGCCGGTGATGATGTTGTTGAAATCGTGCGCCACGCCGCCGGCGAACGTTCCCAGCGCCTCCATCTTGTGCACTTGCCGCAGTTCCGCCTCGAGCCGGGCCCGCTGCTCCTCCATGACCCGCCGCGCGGAGATGTCGCGCAGGATGGCGGTGAACAGCAGCTCCCCGCCCAGCCGGATTTTGGAGATCGAGACGTCGGCGGGGAATATCTCGCCGTTGGCCCGCAGGCCGAAGATTTCCACCGGCCGCTCGCTCATCGCCCGCGCGGCGACCGGGCCCGCCGCGAAACTCTCCACGTGCTGCGCGTGGCGCCCCCGCTTGTCCTCGGGGATGAGCCGCCCCAGCGGCTGCCCGAGGATGTCTTCCGCCCGGTGGCCGAAAATGCGCTCCGCTCCCCGGTTGAACAGGACGATCCGCTGCTTGGCGTCGGTCGTGATGATCGCATCATCCGCCTGGGCGAAGATGCCCGCCAGCCGTTCCTCCGCCCGCACGAGGTCCGTGATGTCGCGGAACGACACCACCCGGCCCACGACCTCGCCTCCGACCCGCTGCGGGCAGGAGTAGCGCTCGACGATCCGCCCGTCCTTGAACTCGAGCCGGTCGCGGTGCTCATTCGGCGCTGTCTCCACAATCGCCCGCGTGCGCACTTCCGCCTCCTCCGGGTTCTTCAGCCTCCTGAACAACTCCGCGCGCAGGTCGCGGACATCCTTGATCCGCTGCTGCTCGGGCGTGAGGCCGGCCATCTCCACGAAGCGCCGGTTGTAACGGACGATCTGGTGCTCGCGGTTCACCACGATGATGCCGTCGGCCGTCGCTTCCAGCGTGGCGCTCAGCTGCGAGACCAGCACCGCCAGGTCCGCGCGCGCCTGGTGTCTCTCCGTGATGTCCTGCATTGTGCCGAGCATCGTGGTCCGTCGTTCCGCCGCCGTGCGGCCGCCCTCGCCGCAGGTGTGGACGTGGCGCGCCCGGCCGTCGGCCCACACCACCCGGTGGTCGAGCTCGAACGCCGGACCGCCGCGCATCGCCGCGGCCACCCGGGCGCGATCGTCGGGATGCACCCGTTCCAGCAGCCCGGCCAAGGTCGTGGGCAGCACGCCCTGCGAGACGCCGAAAATGCGGCTCACCTCCTCGGAGCACACGATGCCATCCGTGGCGGCATCCCATTCCCAATGCCCCAACCGCGCGATCCGCTGCGTCTCCAGCAGCCGCGCCTGGCTGGCGGCCAGCGCCTCCTTCTGCGCGACGAGCCCGCTGACATCCGTCACCCGGCCGACAAGGTAGCGCACGGCGCCCGTCTCATCATGCACCGGCAGGAGCGAGAAGCCGTTCCAGAACGGCGTCCCGTCCTTGCGGTAATTGAGCAGCACCACCTCGCAGCTCCGCCGGGCTTCCACCGCCTCCTTGATCATACGCAACGCCGCCGGAGCCGTGCCCTCGCCGTGGAGAAAGCGCGGACAGCGTCCCCGCACCTCATCCGCGGTGTAGCCGGTGATGCGCTCAAACTGCGCGTTGACGTGGATGATCGGGTAGTCCGGCGGTTCCGGCCGGGTGACGACCACCCCCATCACGTTGCTCGCCGACACCTGCCGGGCGATGGCATCGATCATCTGCCCGTGGTGAAAACCCAGCACCGCGTCCAGCGCCGCGCGCAATTGAGCCTCGGCGAAAGGCGGCACCACGCAACCGAGCGCGTGCGTATGCGCCAGCAGCTCCAGGTTGGCGAACCCGGCATCGGGCATGGCGAGCAGCACCGGCACATCCAAGGTGGCGCGCAACCAGCAAGCGTCCTCCACGAGGCGCCTTGGCACGGCGCCGTCAGCCACGAGGCAAATGCAATCCGGCCGGCTCCGGCGGCAGTGCGCCACCGCCTCGTCCATTGAGCCCACGAGCCCCACGATCTGCTGGCCACATGCGGCCCAGCGATGGCACAAATCATCCGCGATCGCCGCAGGTGGCAGCGCAACCATCAGGAGGGAGGCGTGGCCCCTAGGCATAGGATGCGTGGCGGAAGTAAGGCCCTCCCCAATGTTTGTCAGCTTCAATCTTTACAGGCTCAACGACATCGGCGCTTGAGCAGTGCTGCCGCACACCATCTCGTCGGATATTCCGGCTAAACTCTCCCCCTACCCGGCCGATACACGGTCTGTGCGGTGTGCCACCAGCATGGGCACTCCACCTCGCCGGACAGAATATACAGGTCAGTCAGACCAGGGCTGCGCGAATCCCCCCTCGACTCCACCGGCCGGGCCAAGGTGAAGGGCTAGGTGAAGACCCTCCTCGACATCGACCGCGTCGTCGCCCCCGAGACGATGCGCAGCATCGCCTCCGCCGCCTGAGCGGGCCGGGGCGGATCATCGTGCTTTCGGTGCGGCAGGGCGCTGCATCGTCCGACCATTTCATCGAGGCCTGAGCACAGACGTTCCCACTTTTGCCAGCAGGGAGAACGACCAGCCCGGCCGGTGCGCCGCACCGGCCGGGCTTTCGCGTCCTCGCACACCATGCCCGCCGCGGCCCGACCATGTCGGAACGAGACGGGCCGTTCCTCGCCGAGCCGTCGGCGCCGCCTTCGGTCGGCGAAAAATAAGTCAATTTCCGCTAAATCGCCCCGAAGCCGCACCGATAACTTCCCTCAGCGTTGCGGTGTGCCCCTGAGACACGACCGCCAATCCGGGTGGACACTTGTCAGGTCTGCAAGGAGAGGAGCGACGCGACCGGCCGCGAGCCGGTGCAATGCTCTTTCCTCATCACACCCCTCCCCTGTCGGACATCGCCACAGTCCGAGGAGGCATTCCGATCTACCTGTCATGCAAGTCCTCATCGTGCCCCGTGCGCCAGCCGTCTTCATCGGCGAAGCCGTGGTTGCGAAGAGTCCCTCTCCGGGGGGCCAAGCGCTCCGACCAACCGTCGGAGGCACGCACCACTCTTCTCCTCCACCCGCCAATCCACCATCCGGCTCATGAACTCTCTGCTCCGTCTGCTCGTCGTCATCTCGATTGCCGGGCCTCTCATCGCCCGCGCCGCCGAATCCGCGGCCCGAAAAGAGGGGACGCAACCCGCGGCGGCCGCGGCGCCCGACGACGCCATGTCCGCCATCGAAGCGCGCTTCGCCGCGCTCGAACGCCGCCTCGCCGCCATTGCCGCGGAGAACACCGCGCTGCGTCAGACCGTCGAGGCCGACGCCACCCTGATCAAGCAGCTCGCCGAGCAAGCCAGGAAGGCGGCCGAGGCCAAGCCCGCTCCCGTGCCCGCCGTCACCATCGCCGGCAAGGAATCCAAGCTCACCG
>PNKG01000172.1 GCA_013822585.1 Opitutus sp.
CCGTCCACGTCTTCGACGGCCGCGTCGTCGAGGAACAAGTCGAGACCGACCCGACGCACTGATCGGCACGGCGCGGACTCCGTTCCGCGCCGCATCTTCAGCCCATAGCCAGAACAGCGGAGCGGCGTCGAACCACGCCATCTCCGCCCCGCCTCGACCGGTCCTTCTCAGTGGTCGGACTCCCGAGGCGACGGCGGAACCCGGCGCCCTCCGCTTTGTTTCTGTTCTTTTCCGACGGGACGCGCGCGTCGACCGCGGTCACGTCCCGAAGCGGCGCCGCGGCGCCGCCGATCTGGCGGCTCCCCACCGCTCCACGCACCCATGACCACGAATCTCCGCCTCGCGCTCCGCTCGCTCGCGAAATCGCCGAGCTTTTCCGTCGTCGCCATTCTGACGCTCGCGCTGTGTATCGGCGCCAACAGCGCGATTTTCTCCATCGTCAACGCCATCCTGCTCAAGCCCTACCCGTGGCCCGGCTCCGAGCGGCTCGTCTACGTCCAGACGAACTACCCGAAGGTCGGCGGCCGCGCCAGCGGCCTGGCGATTCCCGACTACCTCGATCACCGCGCCGGCGTGCCGTCCTTCGAGGAGAGCGCGCTGATCACCGGCTTCAACGCCAACCTCTCGCTCGACGGTCATCCCGAGCGGCTCTACGGCCTCAGCGTCACGCCGTCGCTGTTCGCGCTCCTGCAAACCCCCGCCGCCCTCGGCCGCACGTTCACCGAGGCGGACGCGGAGCCCGGCGCGCCCAATGCCGTCGTCCTCACCGACGGCTTCTGGCGCAACCGGCTCGGCGCCGATCCCGCCATCCTCGGCCGCACGCTCCGCCTGAACGGCGCCGCCTACACGGTCGTCGGCGTCATGCCGGAGGGCTTCTATTTTCCCAGCCTCCGCGCACAGTTTTTCGTGCCCTTCGCCATCACGTCCGAATTGCGCACCGAAACCGAGCGCACCCGCCAGTGGTGCACGATGCTCGCCCGCCTGAAGCCGGGCGTCACGCCCGCGCAGGTTCAGCCCGAACTCGATGCCGTCCACCGCGCCACCCGCGAACGCGTGCCGCAGCTCCGCGATCAATACGCGGTGACCGGCTACGGCAGCATTGCCGTCGGCTTTCTCGCGGAGAACGTCGGCAATGTGAAATCGATGCTCTGGCTCCTCCAGGCCGGCGTCGCCGCCGCGCTGCTGATCGGGTGCGCCAACGTCGCCAACCTGCTCCTCACCCGCGCGAGCGCGCGCCAGCGCGAGTTCGCCATCCGCTCCGCCCTCGGCGCCGGTCGCGCCCATCTCATCCGGCAACTGCTGCTCGAAAATCTCGTGCTCTTCCTGCTCGGCGGCGGCCTCGGCCTGCTCGTCGCCACCGGGAGCCTCCGCGCCGTCGAGACGCTCGGCGTCGGCAACCTCCCGCGCGGCTTCGGCATCGCCCTCGACGCCCGCGTGTTCGCGTTCACGCTGCTCAGCGCCCTCGCCACCGGACTCCTCTTCGGCGCCCTGCCCGCCTTTTCCTCGACGCGCGTCGCCGCGTCCGAGGCGCTCAAGTCGGCCGGCGCCCGCACCACCGCCGACCGCCGCCAGCTCGGCCTCCGCTCCTTCCTCGCCGTCGCGCAGATCGCCCTGTCGCTCATGCTGCTCGCCACCGCCGGCCTCCTCGTGCGCAGCTTCCTGCGCGTGCAGGACGAGTCGCCCGGCTTCGATCGCGCGCACGCGCTCACCGCCGCGCTCTCGCTGCCCGCCGCGAAATACCCGACCGCGGAAAAGCGCGCGGCGTTCGTCGGGCAACTCACCGCGCGCCTGCAGGCGATCCCGGGCGTCACCGCCGCCGGCGTGACCAGCGCGCTGCCGTTCGCCGGCGGCAATCCGCAGGGTGCCTACGTCATCGAAGGCTTCGATCCCGGCCCGAATCAGCCGAATCCCAACGGCATGATCCGGCAGGTGAGTCCCGGCTATTTCGCCGCGCTCGACATCCCGCTCCTGCGCGGCCGCCTGCTCCAGCCGTCCGACGCGCTTGGCCGCGAAAACGTCGTCGTGGTCGATCGCTTCCTTGCCGAGCGTTACTGGCCCGGCGCCGACCCGATCGGCAAGCGCCTCAGCCGCGGCGATAGTGCGACGCAAGGCCGCGGCACCTGGACCATCGTCGGCGTCGTCGGCACCATCAAGCACTGGGACCTCGCGCAGGACGTGAAGAAGGAGACCATCTATTTCCCCTACGCGCAGACCCCGAACAACGCGTTCGCGCTGCTCGTCCGCACCTCGGCACCGCCCGCCGGCTACATCAACGCGGTCCGCGACGCCGTGCTCGCCGTCGACCCGGAGCAGCCCGTCTTCGACATCAAGACGATGGAAGCTCGCCTCGAGGAATCGCTCCAGCCGCGCCGCGCGCCCATGCTGCTGCTCGTCGTCTTCGCCGGCGTCGCGCTCGCCCTCGCCGTGCTGGGAATCTACGGCGTGCTCGCGTTCTCCGTCGGCCAGCGCACCTCGGAATTCGGCGTGCGCATGGCGCTCGGCGCCGACCGCGGCGCGATCCTCCGCCTCGTGCTGCGCCAGGGAATCGGCATCGTCGCGGCCGGGCTTGCGCTCGGGCTCCTCGGTTATGCCGCGCTGAGTTCGCTCGTCGCCAGCCAGCTTTACCGCGTCACGTCGACGGATCCCCTGACGCTGCTCGCCGCGCCCGCCGTCCTCGCCGCGATCGCGCTCGCCGCCTGCCTGATCCCGGCGCGCCGCGCCACCCGCGTCGATCCCATGACCGCGCTCCGCACCGAATAGCCGCCCTCCTTCATGCAGAACCTGCGCCTGCTGGCTGCCCGCGAGGAAAGCCACCCGGGTTGACCCGCTCACCGCCCTGCGGACGGAATAGTCCTGCGCCCCTCCGCGCTCGTTGTCCCCCAATCGACCCGATTGAACCCGTTGCCCATTCTTCTGTAACCGCGCGATTCCAGACGGGTTCTATTCCGTGATCCGCTGCCTGTTTCCAGTTGGCCGCGCAACCTTCCGCACCCCATGCACGACCTGGAATTCGCGCTCCGCTCCCTCCTGAAGACCCCCGTCTTCACCCTCGTCGCCGTCGTCACCCTCGCCCTTGGCATCGGAGCCAACTCCGGCGTCCTCAGCTTCCTCAACGTTCTCCTGTTCAAGCCGCTGCCGTTGCCCCGCGTGCACGAACTCGTGTTCCTGGGTGAACACTCGCAGCAGGTGCCGAACATGTCGGTGTCCTATCCCAACTACCTCGACTGGCGCGAACGGCAGAAATCCTTCTCGCACCTCGGCACATTCCGCAGCCAGAGCTTCAACTACGTGGGACCAACCGAGACCGAGCGCGTCCCCGGCGCGCAATTCTCGCACGACATGTGGCCGGTCCTCGCCGTGGCGCCGAAACTCGGCCGCTGGTTCAACGCCGACGAGGACAAACCCGGCGTGGGCCGCGTCGCGGTGGTGAGCGAACGCTTCTGGCAAACCTCCCTCGGCGGCAAAACGGACGTGCTCGGCCGGAAGATCACCCTCAGCGGCGAAATCTACTCCATCGTCGGCGTGATGCCGGCCGACTTCGCCTTCCCGACCAACCGGCCCGACGTGTGGATTCCCTTCGGCCTCTTCGCCGACCAGAACATGAACCGCGGCAACCACCCCGGACTCTACTGCATCGGCCGGCTGAAACCCGGCGTGCCCTTCGAGTCCGCCCGCGCCGACCTCGTTGCCGTCGCCAGGCAGCTCGAGCAGGAATACCCGCAGAGCAACACCGGCAACTCGGTCAACATGCAGACACTCGTCGAGCGCGCCGTCGGCCAGCAGCGCGGACCGGTCTGGATTTCCTTCGGCGCCGCCCTCGGTGTGCTGCTGGTCGCCTGCGCCAACGTCGCCAATCTCCTCCTCGCCCGCGCCGCCGTGCGCTCGCGCGAGTTCGCCGTGCGCGCCGCCCTGGGCGCGGGCCGCAGCCGCCTCATCCGGCTCGTCCTGACTGAGAGCCTCCTGCTCGGCCTCGCCGGCACCGCCCTCGGCCTGCTCAC
>PNKG01000173.1 GCA_013822585.1 Opitutus sp.
TTTTTTCGGCGGACGAAGCGGACGCTGTCCCGGTTTGTCCGCCGGGCGTGGGCGAATGAGGGCTAACCATGCCTTGAAGGATGCCCGCTGGGCCCCGGAGCGTCATGCCAAGACTTGCCCAAGAGTATGCATTATTTGGCGAAGTAATGCCGTGCCGACCCAGCCGTTGTCACAACTGCTGCTGATGGCGCGGCTGCATCGGGTCCGGCAGAATGGGTTCTGATGCGACAAACAATGCGGCGCCCCAAGCTGGGCCATGCCGGCTATTCGTTGCGCAGCGCCTCGACGGGATCCACCCGCGTCGCGCGGAGCGAGGGCAGGAGGCACGCCACGAGGCCGACCAGGCCCAAGCCCGCCATGCCGGCGACGATCACCATCGGATCAAGGGCGGTGATGCCGACGAGGAAGGATTTGAGCAGCCGACCGGTGACGAGCGTCAGGCCGAAGCCGGTGGCGAGGCCGACCGCGACAGCGAGGCCGCCATAGCCCAGCATCCACTTGAGGATCGCGCTTGGGCCCGCCCCGAGGGCCATGCGCACGCCGATCTCCTGGGTGCGCTGCGTCACGGTGTAGCTCATCATGCCGAAGATGCCGACTGCCGCGAGCAGGATGGCGGTGGCGGCGAAGGCGCTGGTGAGCATGAGTGTCACGCGGCGCGGCGCGGTCTGGCGGGCGATCTGTTGTGCGAGGGTGGAGGGCGCGTCGAGAGCGAGATCGGCGTCGATCTTGGCGGTCGACTGCGCGAGCGCGCGGCTGAGCGGGGCGGCGGCGCCCTCGAACTGCACGACGGCGGAGAGGCGTTGGCGCGGCACCTGCGCGAGGGGGAAATAGGCCAGTGCGGGCGGCTGGCTCTCAAGGCCGCGCGAGCGGACGTTGGCGACGACGCCGACGATCGTGGCCTGGCGCACCTCGCGTCCGGGCACGGGCAGAGGCAGTTGCGCACCCTCGGGCAGGCCGCCGGGGAAGTGCTGCTGCACGAACTGCTCGTTGACCAGGGCCACGGCGGGCGCGCCGTCGCCGTCGGCTGCGGTGAAGCAGCGGCCGGACTTGAGCGCGATGCCCGCGGCCTTGAAGTAGTCGGGCGAGACGCTCGCGATCTGCATGGTGGGCGGCGGCGCGCCCGCGGCGCGGTTGGCGTTGGCGGCGGAGCCGCCGGTGACAGTGGCGGCGAAGACCTGCGCCGAGCCCGAGAGCGGGGCGGTGTCGCCCAGCGCCGCGGTCTTCACGCCCGGCAGCGTGCGGAGCGACTCGAGCCAGCGTTGCGCGAAGTCGCGTTGCTGCGCCGGCGTGGCGTAGCGGCGCGGCAGGGCGAGGTTGGCGGTCATGACATCCTCCGTGCGGAAGCCGAGGTCGGTGGTGTGGAGCTTGTAGATGCTCTTCATGAGCAGGCCGGTGTTGATCGTGAGCACCAGAGCCAGCGCCATCTCGAACGCCACGAGGGCCTGGCGCCAGCGATGCCCGCCCGCCGAGGCTTGATGGCCACCCTCCTTCAAGGTTTCGGTGAGGTCGACGCGGCTGCCCTGCCAGGCCGGGACGAGGCCGAAGGCCAGTCCGGCCGTCGCCGCAAGCAGCACGCCGAATCCCAGCACCGTGTAGTCGATTCCGAGCGGGCTCGTGCGCGGCAGGAAATCCTGCAGCCACACTTGCAGGGCCTTCGTGCCCCACCAGGCGAGCAGGACGCCGATCGCGCCGCCGAGGAGCGCGAGCACGAGGTTTCCCGCGAGCAGTTCGAGGACGAGCCGCGCGGGCGAGGCTCCGAGCGCGGCGCGGATGGCGGCGTCGCGCCGGCGGCCGGCGGCACGGGCGAGCTGGAGGCTGGCGATATTGGCGCAGGCGATGAGGAGGACGAAGCCGACCGCGCCGAGGAGCAGCCAGAGCGTCGTGCGCGATTGCTGCGCGAGCTGCTCCTGCAAGGACACGAGCTGCACCGGCCCGCCGAGGAAGGGGAAGTTCACACGTGGCGGCGGCCCGGCGCGAACCTCGCCGGAGGGGGTCGCGCCCGGGCCGCCGGCGAAGCTGGCGCTGAAGGCGTTCCAGAAGCGCTCGGAGATGCCGTCGAGTTCGCGTTGCGCGGCCTCGTGCGTCGTGCCGGGGAAAAGGCGGCCGAAGGCGCGCACCATCGAGATGTTCAACTGGCCCGGCTGGTCGAGGCCGCTGAGCGGCAGCGGGCGCCAGAATTGCACGGGATCGACGAATCCGAAGGCCGGCGGCAGCACGCCGACGACGGTATGCGCGATCTCGTCGAGGCGCACAACGGTGCCGAGGACGTTTTCGTCGCCGCTGAAGCGCGATTGCCAGGCGGCGTGACTGAGCACGACGACGGGGGTCGCGCCGGACTTGGCGTCTCCGTCCCCGATGAGGCGGCCCCGCCAGGGTTTCACGCCGAGCATGGGGAAGAAGCCGCTGGTGACGCGCGCGGTGGGCACGCGGAGGGCGGCGGAGCCGCCGCCGAGTTGGAGGGTGGAGGTGGTGTTGCTGTAGCCGGCGAGCGCGCGGAAGGTCTTCGGCTGGCCCTCGATCCAGGCGGTGAGGTCCTTGTCGACGATCATCTGACCGCCGCCGATGGCGGGGGCGGTGGCGTCGCGTGGCGGCTTGCGCATCAGGACGAGTTCGCCCGGTTGCGGATAGGGCAGCGGTTTCAACAGGACCGAGTTGACCACGCCGAAGATGGCGGTGTTGGCCCCGATGCCGAGGGCGAGCAGCCCGACGACCAGGGCGCTGAAGAGGGGATGGGCGCGCAGGGAACGCAGGGAGGAGTGGAGCAAGTCCATGGTAAGCGGGGTGGGGATTCCGGGGAAAGGTTGCTGCTGCCAAGCGTCGCGGCAGACCGCTTTTGTCTATAACCGCGCCTTGAACTGCCCCGCCTCGCCGTCCAAGTTGGCCGGCTTCCCGCATGCCCGCCCTCCTCAATCTGCTCGACGTGAACCTCGCCTTCGGCGGCCCCGCCGTGCTCGACCAGGTGAATTTCCAGATCGAACCGGGCGAACGCGTGTGCCTTCTCGGCCGCAACGGCGCGGGCAAGTCCACCCTGATGAAGATCATCGTGGGCGAGATGAAGCCGGATTCCGGCGACGTTTTCCGGCCGGCGGGTTCGCTCTATGCGCGGCTCACGCAGGAAGTCCCCGCCGACCTTCCGGGCAACGTGCACGATCTCGTCGCCGGCGGCCTGCGGCCGAACGACGATCACCACGAGGAGGACTGGCGGCGCGACATCCGCGTCGAGGACCTGATCGCCCGCGTCGGCGTGGCGCCGACGCAGGAGTTCGCCGCGCTCTCCGGCGGCCAGAAGCGCCGCGTGCTGCTCGCGCGCGCGCTGGCGGGCCAGCCCGACCTGCTGCTGCTCGACGAGCCGACCAACCATCTCGACCTCGAATCGATCCTCTGGCTGGAGGAACTGCTGCTCGAGACGAAACCCACGCTGTTCTTCGTGACGCACGACCGGGTCTTCCTGCGCCGCATCGCCACACGCATCGTCGAGCTCGACCGCGGCCGGCTCGCCGGCTGGGCCTGCGACTACGACACCTACCTTGTGCGCAAGCAGCAGGTGTTGGAGGAGGAGGAGAAGCAGCGCGCGGCCTTCGACAAGAAGCTGGCGCAGGAGGAGGAGTGGATCCGTCGGGGCGTAAAGGCGCAACGCTCGCGCGCGACTGCGCGCATCAACGCGCTGGAGGCCATGCGCGCCGAGGCCCGCGCGCGCCGCGAGCGCGTCGGCTCTGCCAACCTGAAACTCGCCGAGGCCGAGCGCAGCGGCCAGAAGGTGGTCGAGGCGGAGAACGTCACCTTCACGTGGCCGGGCGGAAAGCCGGTGCTGCGCGACTTCTCCCTCACGATCAACCGCGGCGAGAAGATCGGCATCCTCGGGCCTAACGGCGCGGGCAAGACCACCCTGATCAAGCTCTTGCTCGGCCAGCTTGCGCCGACGGGCGGCTCGATCAGGCACGGCACCAATCTCGAGGTCGTCTACTTCGACCAGCTCCGCGCGCAGATCGACGACGCC
>PNKG01000174.1 GCA_013822585.1 Opitutus sp.
CCGGCAAGGACACGGACAAGAAGGACCTCGCCCAGATGGCCGCGCAATACGGCCACGTCTATGTCGCGCGCGTGGCGATGGGCGCGAAGGACAGCCAGACGGTGCAGGCTTTCCTCGAAGCCGAGAGGCACCCCGGGCCCTCGCTCATCATCGCCTACTCGCACTGCATCGCGCACGGCTACGGCCTCGCCGCGGGCCTCGACCAGCAGAAGCTCGCCGTCGAGACGGGCTACTGGCCGCTCTACCGCCACGACCCCGAGCGCGCCGCCAAGGGCCAGCCGGCCGACGTGCTCGACTCGGCCGCGCCGAAGCAGCCGCTGAGCGCCTACACCAAGGGCGAGCTGCGCTACCAGGTGCTCTTCAAGGCCAACCCGGAGCGCGCCGCGATGCTGGCGGAAAAGGCGCAGCAGGCCGTCGACAAGCGCGTCGCGAGTTACCAGCAGATGGCCGCCAGCACCCCGCCGCCCAAGCCCGCAACACCGGCGACACCATCTGCCTAACCTCAGGTGGGAGGGGCTTTATGCCCCGACGAAAGATCAACGTCGGGGCATAAAGCCCCTCCCACCCCAAAACGCAGCGAACCCCATGAACCTCTCGACCACCTACCTCGGCCTCGAACTGAGAACGCCGCTGATGCCGGGCGCGTCGCCCCTCGTGACGCGCCTCGACAACATCCGCCGGCTCGAGGACGCCGGCGCAGCGGCCATCGTGATGCACTCGCTCTTCGCCGAGCAGATCGAAGGTAACTCGGTCGCCGTCTCGCGCCACATCGAGCGCTGGCAGGACAGCTTCGCCGAGGCCACGTCATTCTTTCCGCAATACGACGACTACCCGCTGGGGCCCGACGAATATCTCGGCCGCATCAGCGCCATCAAGGCCGCCACCAACCTCCCGGTGATCGCCTCCCTCAACGGCACGCACCTTGGCTCGTGGACGGATTACGCGCGGCTGATGGAAAAAGCCGGGGCCGACGCCCTCGAGCTCAACACCTACTTCATGGCCACGCGCCGCGATGAAGCCGGCGCGGAAATCGAGCAGCGCGTGGTCGACATCGCCCGCGCCGTGCGCGCCACGGTGCGTCTCCCCCTCGCGGTGAAACTCTCGCCGTTCTACAGCTCGGTCGTCCACCTCGCCGGCCGGCTGGAGGACGCCGGCGTGGACGGCGTGGTGCTTTTCAACCGCATCTTCCAACCCGAGATCGACATCGAGACCTTCGACGTCGTGCCGAAACTCGGCCTCTCGAGTCCGGAGGATCTGCGCCTGCGCCTGCGCGCGCTCGCTCTCCTGCGCGACCAGGTGAAGGCCAGCCTGGCCTGCTCCGGTGGCGTGCACAGCGCCGCGGAAGTCGTGAAGGCTCTCCTCGCCGGCGCGGATGCCATCCAGGTCGTGGCGGTGCTGCTGCGCGACGGTCCGGAGGCTCTCGGCCACATCCTCAGCGAACTGAAGCTCTGGATGGAGAAATTCGAATACACCTCGGTCGCCGAGATGCGCGGCGCGCTCAGCCTGCGCAACTGCCCCGACCCCGAGGCCTACGAGCGCGGCAACTACCTTCGTTCGCTCCAGCTCTGGCGGGAGTGAACCCGGGGCTCCGAGCGAGCCCGGCTGCAAGCAACCCGCACCGAAGGGTGCGGGTTGTTCCGTTCATCAGGACTTTCGACCGCAGGCACTGTCGGAGGGGCTTTACGCCCCGACCGACAAGGAGCGACGCTACTGCAAGTCGCGGCGCAAAGCCGTTCCTACAGCCAAAGCAAGAGGGTCAATCGCGGTAGTCCAACGGCGGGGCGCGGTCGCCGACGAGGGCGGTGTATTTGAAGTCCCGGCCGCGGCGCTCGACGAACTCGGCCTTCGCCGTGGCGACCAGTTCGGGGGTGGTGAACAGGTCGATGGCGGTCAGGGCAATCGTCTTGGAGGCGACGATCATGCCCTTCAGGCCGATGGTGGTGCCGCCGGTCGCGACCGCCTGCCAGCTGTGGGCCGGCGTGCCGGGCACCCAGGTGGCGGCGTTGAGGCCGACGGTGGGCGCGGCCCAGCTCACGTCGCCGACGTCGGTCGAACCGCCGCCGGAGCTGGCGGACTTCGGGTCGAAGGGCAGCACGGTGGCGGCGGTCTCGACGGCCACGGGCTGGCCGAAAAGCGTGCGACCGATCTTCGCCGCGAATTCCTTCTCGGCCTCGGTGTAGGGCACGCCGCCGACCGCGAGCAGGTTGGCGTGCATGGCGCGCGCGAGCGTCTCGTTGGGCAGCAGCTCGTAGACGCCGCCGGTCACCTCCCAGTCGACCGTCGTGCCCGTGCCCAGCGCCGCGCCCTGGGCGGCCTTCTCGACGCGCGCCCAGACGTCCTGCACGACTTCCCGGCTGGGGCTGCGGACGTAGTAGTAAACCTCGGCGAAGGCGGGGACGACGTTGGGCGCCTCGCCGCCGCGGGTGATGACGTAGTGGATGCGCGTGCTGTCGGGCACGTGCTCGCGGAGCAGGTTGACCAGGTGGTTCATGCCCTCGACCCCGTCGAGGGCGGAGCGGCCGCGGTCGGGCGAGGCGGCGGCGTGCGCCGCGACCCCGCGGAAGCGGAACTTGCCGGACTTGTTGGCGAGCGAGCTGGAGAGGCGCACGGCGTTGCGGTCGCCGGCGTGCCAGTGGAGGACGACGTCGACGTCGTTGAAGAATCCGGCGCGCACGAAGTAGACCTTGCCGGAGCCGCCCTCCTCGGCGGGTGTGCCGTAGAAGCGCAGGGTGCCCTTCCGGCCGGTGGCTTCCATCCACTCCTTCACGGCGACCGCGGCGGCGGCGGAGCCGGCGCCGAAGAGGTGGTGGCCGCAGGCGTGGCCGGCGGTGGCGCCGGCGCGCTCCTTCTTCTCGGGCACGGCTTCCTGCGCAACGCCCGGCAGGGCGTCGAACTCGCCGAGGATGGCGATGACCGGCGAGCCGCTGCCGTAGGTGGCGGAGAATGCGGTGGGCATGCCGGCGATGCCGGCCTCGACGGCGAAGCCTTCCTGTCTGAGGCGTTCCTGGAGGGCGGCGGAACTCTTCACCTCCTGGTAGCCGACTTCGGCGTAGTCCCAGATGTCGAGGGCGAGTTTCTCGTAGGTGGCGCGGCGGGAATCGATGGCGGCGAGCACGTCCGCCTTGGAGGTCAGGGCGAAGGCCGGCAGAGCGAGCAACCCGGGGCCGAGGGCGAGGAGGGTTCGGATCAGTTGTTTCATGGCGGAGATGGAGACGGGGTGGGAAAGACAAAGCCCCACGCCGGGCGGGCGTGGGGCTCGTGCGGGAACGGATCAGAAGCGCTTCGAGACATCGAGCGTCCACGTGCGCCCCGGGAAGAGGTGCGCGTAGACCGAGGACGAGAAACCGAACGCGCCCGAGGTGAGCGGCGGCTTCTCGGCGGTGAAGTTGACGATGCCGAGCCGGACACTGGCATCGGAGAGCCACTTGCGGTTGCTCTTCGGGATGCGGTAGGAGACGAAGGTGTTCATCGAGATCGTGTCCTCGACGACGTAGCGGTAGAGGTAATTGCCGCTGTCGAACTGTTTCGAGAGATAGCCCGGCTCGCCGAGGCTGGTGTAGTTGGCCGCAGTGGTGGTGGCGCCGCTGTCAGCGTATTTGCCGATGTAGTAGGCGCTGAGGCCGGCGCGCCAGAGCCCCTTGGACCACGTCAGGTTGGCGTTGCCGCGGACACGGGTGGCGCCGTCGACGTTCAGGCGTTCGATGTAGAGCGGGGCGGCGTTGGCACCGATGTTGCGCAGCTGGTAGCTCTCGATGAGGTAGGTCCACTCACTGGAGAGGGCGAAGCGGCCGTAGTCGGTCCACGGGATCTGGTAGGAGAAGCCGAAGTCGACGCCGGCCGCGCGGCCCTTGGCGAGGTTCTGGTAGGCGGCGGTGCGGGCCAGGATGCGGCCGACGACAGCGCGTTGCTGTGCGGCGGGGCGGCCGGCGTTGTAGGCGGCGAAGGTCGCGATGTCCTGGG
>PNKG01000175.1 GCA_013822585.1 Opitutus sp.
CGCAGGTCGACCCCATGGTCGCGCTGCGCGCGGAATGACCCCCAGCAATCTTTCTCTTTCCTCTTTCTCTTGATCTTTCTCCCCCGAAAAACACCGCCCACCGCGGCCACCCCATGGCCGCGCTCCACGCGGAATGACCCCCAGCAATCTTTCTCTTTCCTCTTTCTCTTAATCTTTCTCCTCCGAAAAACACCGCCCACCGCGGCCACCCCGCTCAACAGAGAAAGAGAAAGATAAAGATTCAAGAGAAAGATCCCCCCGATCTCCCAACTCCCATCTCCGAACTCCGTCTTTCGTCCTCCGCCCTCCGTCCCTCCGACCCCCTGCCTTCCATGTTCCTCGAAACTTTCCTCCAGGACCTCCGCATCGGCCTCCGCGTGCTCGTGAAGGAGAAGACCTTCTGCGCCCTCGCCGTCGCCGTCATCGCGCTCGGCATCTGCGGCGTCACCACCATGTTCAGCGTGATCAACGGCGTGGTGCTCCGCGGCTTCTCTTTCCCCAACGCCGATCGCCTGGTCAGCATCCAGTTCATCGATCCCTCGCAGACCAATTTCTTCGGCACCGCCAGCCAGATGTTCTCGCTCGACTACGAGGAGGTGGCGCGCAACCAGCGGTCCTTCGAGGCGATGGCCGCCTTTATCAACGGCTCGACCATCAACCTCACCTACGACGGCCAACCCCAGCGCTACACCGGGGCCTATGTGACCGAGTCGTTCATGAAAATCGTCGGTGTCGCCCCCATCATGGGCCGCGACTTCACCGCCGCCGACAACCAGCCGGGCGCCGAGAAGGTGGCGCTCATCAGCTTCGCGATCTGGCAGCGCGACTTCGGCGGCCGGCGCGACATCGTCGGCCAGGCGGTCCGCATCAACGGCAAACCGGCCGTGATCATCGGCGTCATGCCGAGCGGTTTTGCGTTCCCGGTGAACGAGGAGATCTGGACCCCGTTCTTCAACCAATACCCCGCCGCGGCGCGCAATGCGGCCAGCACCAGCGGCGCCAACACGCCGGCCGTCCTCGGCCTGCTCAACCGCAACACCACCCTCGAACAGGCCACGCTCGAAGTCACCGGTTTCGCCTCCCGCCTGGCCAAGGAATTCCCCGCCACGAACAAGTCCTTCGCCACCGGCCTGGTTCAGCCCCTCATCCAGACCTTCACCCCCCGCGCCCTGCGCGGCACCCTCTATGCGATGCTCGGTCTGTGCTTCGCCGTGCTCATGCTCGCCTGCGCAAACGTGATGAACATGCAGTTCGCCCGGGCCACCCTGCGCGGCAAGGAGCTGGCCGTCCGCTCCTCCCTCGGCGCCACCCGCCTCCGGCTCGTCCGGCAGATGCTCACCGAAAGCCTGCTGCTCGCCAGTCTCGGTGCCGGCACCGGCACCGCCCTCGCCTTCTGGGCCAGCGACTACCTCCTCGCCATCTCCCGCAACCTGCCGTTCCCCATCCCCGCCTACATCTCCTTCGACATCGACGCCCGCGTGCTCGCCTTCGTGCTCTGCGCCACCGTGCTCGCCGCGATCCTCTCGGGCATCATCCCCGCCTGGATGTCCTCCCACGCCAATCCCGCCGAGGTGCTCAAGGAGGCCGGCCGCGGCCACACTTCCCGCAGCGTCATGCTCATGACCCGCGGGCTCGTCGTGTTCACCATCCTGCTCGCCAGCGTGATCCTCGTCGCTTCGCTCCTGCAGTTGAAGTCCATCCTCAACCAGCAGGTGGTGGACTACGGCTACGACACCGACGCGCTCGCCACCGCCCGCTTCGGCCTGATGGACGGCGAGTATCCCTCCGCCGACCAGCGCCGCCTCTTCCTCGACCGCCTCCTGCGCGAGCTCCGCGCGTCGCCCGAGATCGAGGCCGCCGCCCTCACCAACCGCCTCCGCATGGCCTTCACCCTCACCGGCCCAGCGCGCATCGAGATCGAGGGCCGCGCCTACAAGGATTTCCGCGACCACCCCAACGTCTACGCCGAAAACGTCAGCGGCGGCTTCTTCGCCACCCTCGGCATGAAACTGCGCGAAGGCCGCGACTTCAACGAAGCGGACCTCGACACCCGCCTCCCTGTCGCAATCGTCAACGCCGGCCTGGCCGCAAAATACTACCCCGGCGAATCGCCCGTCGGCCGCCGTTTCCGCACCATCGCCAGCGACGGCGCCGCGCCCGGCCCCTGGCGCACGATCATCGGCGTGGTGAGCGACGTGCGCATGTCCCCGCCGTTCAACAACCCCAACATCGAGGACGTCGGCTTCTACCTTCCTTACTACGCGAGCCAGTTCGGACCGGTGGCGCAGACCCCGCCCGCCCCGCAATTCTCGACCATCGTCGTGAAACCGCGCAACGGGCGCGCCGATCTCTTCCAAAACCAGCTCCGCGCCGCCGTGCGGCGCATCGACCCCAACCTGCCGCTCTACTTCATGGGCACGGCGCAGGAGGGACTGGATTCATTCCTCGGACAGAACCGTGTCATCGGCATCATGTTCTCCGCCTTCGGCGTTGTGGCCCTCATCCTGGCCGCCGCCGGCCTCTACGGGGTGATGAGCTTCTCGGTCAATCAGCGCACGCAGGAGTTCGGCATCCGCATGGCGCTCGGCGCCGACGCGCGATCCATCCTGCGGATGGTGCTGCGGCAGGGCGCCGTGCAACTCGCCCTCGGCCTCGTCCTGGGTCTCGGCTTGGCGCTCGCCCTCGGCGCCGCCGGCGGCACCGTCATCCGCGCCCTGCTCTTCAACGTCAGCCCCTACGACCCCTTTGTCTACCTCTCGGTCCTGGGCGTGCTCTCGGCGGTGGCCTTCGTTGCCACCATTTTCCCCGCCCTCCGCGCCACCCGGGTCGACCCCATGACCGCCCTCCGCGCGGAATGACCCGCAGCAATCTTTCTCTTTCCTCTTTCTCTTAATCTTTCTCCCCCGAAAGCACTGCCACCGCGGCCACCCCCGCTCAACAGAGAAAGAGAAAGATAAAGATTCAAGAGAAAGATCCCCCTCCGCCAATCCGTCCTCCGCCCTCCGTCCTCGGCCTCCGCCTCCGCTCTCATGTTCGCCGACCTCCGCTTCGCCTTCCGATCTCTGTCCAAGACGCCCGGTTTCTCCCTCGTCGCGATCCTGACGATGGGCATCGCCATCGGCGCCTGCACCTCGCTCTTCAGCGTCCTGCAGGCCGTCGTGCTGCGCCCACTCTCCTACCCGGATCCGGAAACCCTCGTCTCCCTCTGGGCCTCCCAGCCCGACCGCAACCTCCAGGCACCCGCCATTTCGTGGGACAAATATCTCGCCTATCGCGAACGCAAGGACGTGTTCGGCGAGCTCGCCATCGCCGCCGGCACAGGCTTCACTCTGACCGAGGGCACGGTCGAACCGGAGCAGCTCTTCGGCCAGCAAGTATCCGCCAATTTTCTCACCGTGCTCGGTATCGCCCCGCAGCGCGGCCGCAATTTCACCGCCGAGGAAGACCGGGCCGGCGGCGCGCCCGTCGCCATGATCAGCCACCGCCTCTGGCAGACGCGCTACGGAGGCGACCCCGCGGTCGTCGGCCGCACCGTGCGGCTCGACGGCGTCGCCCGCGAAATCATCGCCGTCCTGCCCGAGCCGATGCCCGTCCCCTTCAAGGGCACGGACATCCTCGTCACCCAAGCGCGCGAGCTGCCCTTCCTCAACGAGCAGCAGCGCGACTACGCGGTCGTCCACCTCGCGCTGGCGCGCCTCGCGCCCGGGGTGACGATGGAGCAGGCGCGCTTGCGCCTGGCCGAGATGGCCGCGCAATTCCGCGCCAGTCATCCGGGGCACCTCGATGCTCCCAACCAGAACGATCCCCGCCCGCTCTCCGCGCAGGTCCTCGGCAATCTGGGCCGGATTTTCTGGACCCTCGCCGGCGCCGTCGCCGCCGTGCTGCTCATCGCCTGCGCCAACATCGCCAACCTCTTCCTCGCCCGCGTCAGCGCGCGCCAGAAGGAAATCGCCGTG
>PNKG01000176.1 GCA_013822585.1 Opitutus sp.
CCCTCGATCTCGACCGGGCCGCCGCCGGAGAAGACCATGCGGAAGCGGTTCGTGAGCGCGGCGGCCTCGAATTCGGGCGTGGCCCGGAGTTCGCGGATGAGTTTCTGGTAGAACAACACGCGGGCCTCGTTGCCGGGGTAGTCGCCTTCCATGAGGCCGAGGCGGGTGCCGAGGACGCCGGAGGTGTCGTAGCCGTAGTCGAGGTTCTGCGCGCGGAGGATCGACTGCACCTGGAGCAGGCCGACGACGAGGAGGATGCTGGTGACGACGATCTGGAAAACGACGAGGCTCTTGGTGACGGCGCCGACGAAGCGGCCGGTGTTGCCGCGGCCGGATTCCTTGAGGACGTCGGCGGCGTTGGCGCGCGAGGAGAGCCAGGCGGGGACGAGGCCGGAGACGACGGCGGAGAGCAGTGTGGCGCCGACGACTGCGGCGAGCACGACCGGCTCGAGGTCGAAGGACATCCACGAGGGCATGGGATTGGTGAGGTTACGGGCGGCGGCGTTGAGGAGGTCGGTGGCGTAGAGCGAGAGGGCGACGCCGCCGAGGGCGCCGAGGGAGGCGACGAGGAGGCTCTCGGTGAGCATCTGGCGGAGGAGGCGCCAGCGGCCGGCGCCGAGGGAGGAGCGGATGGCGAGTTCCTTGCTGCGCAGGGTGGCGCGGGCGAACTGCATGTTCATCACGTTGACGCAGGCGATGAGGAGCACGCCGGCGCAGAAGCTGAGCATGGTGTAGAGCGTGATCTTCAGCCCCTGGCCGGTGAACTGCTCGATGGCGGGGCGCACGTAGCCCATCGAGAATTGCTTGTTCGTGTCGGGGTAGGCGGCGGCGAACTGCTTGGCGATCGTGTCGATTTCGTTCTGCGCCTGCTCGAGGGAGGCGCCGGGCTTGAGCTTCGCGATGATGGAAACGAAGTTGACGCCGCGGTCGTTGCGCGGGCGCGGCGGGAAGGACGAGTTGACCGGAATCCAGAGCTGCTCGTTGTTGGGGAACTGGAATTTCGGCGGCATGATGCCGACGATGGTGGCGGCGGTGCCGTTGACGCGGATGCCCTGGCCGATGACGGTGGGATCGCCGCCGAAGTCGGCCTTCCAGAGCGCGTCGCTGAGGAGCACGGCCTTCTCGACGCCGGGGCGATCTTCCTCGGGGAGGAAGTCGCGGCCGCGGGCCGGCGCGACGCCGAGGGTGCGGAAGAAATCCCACGAGACGTAGCCGCCGGTGTAGCGGCGCGGCTGGCCCTGGTAGGTGACGTTGACGGTGGAGCCGTTGAGGTAGCCGGTGACGGCCTCGAAGGACTTCAGGTTGGCCTCGCGGAGCTCCTTGTAATCCATCGTCGTCATCCGCGAGTTGAAGTTGCCCGGCTGGAAGTTCGTCGGGTCCACCAACTCGACATCGACCAGACGCTCCGCCTCGGGGAAACCGAAGCCGCGGAGAAGAACGCCATTGACGACGGCGAACATCGTCGTCACGGCGCAGATGCCGAGGGCGAGGACGATGACGGCGAGGGCGCAGAAGCCCTTTTCCTTGATGAGCACGCGGAGGCCGATGCGGAGGTCCTGGAGGAACGTTTCGAGGAACATGGTGATCAAGGGTGCGGGGCGGATGCGGATGAGTCCGCGGGTGTTAAAGCGTGAGCGAGATCAGCCGGACGTCGCGGGGCGGGGGCTCCTCCGTGGCGCGTTCGTGGAGCGCCCAGCCGGAGTTGCCGATGAAGACGAATTGCGAGCCGACGAACGTGCCGGTGGCGGCGTCGGCGAGGTCGGGGCTGCGGGCGAGGACCTCGGCGCTCGCGACGCCGTCGGCGATCGCGATGCGCAGGATGCGCGCGGGCGAAGAGCCGTTCTGCACGGCGATGAGGGAGCCGTCGCGGTATTGGAGGTCGTCGATGCCGAAGAGCGCGGCGTCGGCTGCGGGCCGCAGCAGCGCGGGGGTCTTTGTGGCGACGTCGATGGACCAGATGCCGTTGGCGTAGTCTGCGGCGTAGAGCGTGCGGCCGTCGGCGGAGAACGCGAGGCCCTGCAACGACCCGAACTCGGTGTGCTCGAGCCAGGCTTCGAGCTGGGTGGCGCCGGGGGCGGCGCGCCAGATCACCGGAGACGACGAATCGCTCGCGTAAACGGCGCCGTCGGTCCCGAGGCGGATCGTGCCGAGGACGTGTTCGCCGGAGGCGGCAGGCAGCGCGAGCGACTCCCGGGCGCGGCCCGTGGCGAGGTCGAAGGCGATGAGGACGGCGCGGCCCTTTTCGGACGCGGCGTCGTAGCCGCGCGTGACGGGCACGGCGGACGTGCTGGCCCAGAGGACGCCGCGCGCGGGGTCGAGCGCGAGTCCGAAGGCGCCGAGGAGTTTCCGGTCCTCGGCCGTGAAGCGGCGGAGCGAACCGTCGGCGGCCCGGTGCCAGATGCAGCGCTCGCGCACGTCGGCGAAATACGCATTGCCCTGCGCGTCGAGCGCGACGGATTCGATGATGCCGGACTGCGCCGGGAGCGTTTGCGCCGGGGCGAGGGTGCCGCGCGGTTCGGCGTTGGCGAGCAGGGCGGCGGAGACGCGCGCGAAGTCCGGGTGATCCTTCAACGAGGAAAGCGCGGGATCGCGACTGAGATTGGCGGCGAGGCCGCGGCGGGCGGCGTCTTCGAGCACGGCGAGGGCGTCGGCCGGGCGTTGCGCGGCGGCGTAGGCGCGGGCGAGGGCCACGAGGGCGCGCGGGTAGTCGGGCCGGAGCGCGCGGACCGCTTCGAGGTGCTCGATCGCGACGGGAAGGTTGCCCGCCTTCTGCGCCTCCGCGGCTTGGCGGAGCGCGGCGCGGTAGGGCGGCTCGGCCCACAGCACGGCCACGGTGGCCAAGGCCACCAGCAGCGTCAGCAAGACCCGCGTGTGCACGCGGAATTGCAGCGAGTGGGTGGGAGGGAGCACGGCCCTCCAGTTTGCAGCCGTTATGCCAAGCGAATGGCTGGCAACTAACTGTTCCGGGACAGGATTTTGTGATGTTTCAAGGATTGGCGTGGTCATGCTGCCGACCTGAAAATGAAATCACACCGTCCCACGAATGGGATGCGGCGCGCCGTGCCCCAAACGAGCCGGGGCGCGTTATTTTGCCGCCCTGATGCGCACTCCGCCGTTCACGGAGTCGAGCACCACTTTCGCGCCGCCGCCGTTGATCGAGCCGGTCAGATGACGGCGGCCGGAACGGCTGATCTTGATCGGGAAATCACAGGAAATGCTGCCGTTGACTGAATCCGCATTGAGTTCGAAGGCCGCGTTCTCGGGGAGAGTGAGACTGCAGGAACCATTGACGGTATCGAGACTGATCCGGTCGTGGACGCCAACCTGCGAGAACGAGGCGCGGATGGAGCCGTTGACGGTGTCAAAATGGCCGCCGGACTCCAGGCCCTCGGCTTCGAGCACGCCATTGACCGAGTCGAGGTTCACATACCCCTTCACACCCCGGACCGTGACGCTGCTGTTCACGACGTCGATCTTCCTCAGCGATGCGTGGGCCGGGACGCGCAGCTTGAAGCAGACCTCGCCGCGGTTGAACAGGGTCCAGAATCTCAGGTTTTTCCGGTGCTCCACCCGGATGCTGAGGTGCGCCGGCGTATGCTCGATCTTGATATCCGTCAGCGCGAGCCCGTCGTCGCTGCTGGCGATCTTTTCCGCGTAGAGAGAGACCTCGTTGCGGTCCCAAGCCTCGATCTGGACGTTGCCATTGACGTTCGACAGCGAGATCGCGCCATCGGGATTGAGAGGATAGGTTTGCTCGAACTTCTCGGCCGATTTCGCGGCGGCGGTCGCGGCGAGGGCGAGCGACGCGGCGAGGACGGAAAGGAATCGGAGGGGCGAGGGGTGGTGCATGGAAGAAATCAGGAGCGGGCGCGAAGCTTCAGGGAGCCGTTCATGGAATCGAGCGTGAGCG
>PNKG01000177.1 GCA_013822585.1 Opitutus sp.
CAAGTGACCGCGCACCAACGCGGTCATCCGCCGAAACCTCGGCGAAGGCGCAGCCAAATCACCGAACCTTCCGACGCCGCCTCCTCTCGGGGCGGCGTTTTTGTTTCAGCCGGATTCCGGGATTCAACCTGCGGCGCGTGACTGGAGGAGCGGCTTTATGCCGCGACAGAAAAATTCACCGTGGTCGGATATCGGATCGCGGCGTAAAGCCGCTCCTTGTTGCTGCAGGTCCGGCAATCGCGGAATCCGGGTTCAGTCGCCCTCCATCGTTCTCCCAATTGTGGGCGGGGCGCCCTCACCCCGCGTGAGACCGGTATCGTCGCCATCGCCTCGCCGGGTGAGGGCATCCGGCCCACCGCAGGCCAAGCCCATCGCAACGCCCGCGGCGCTTTCGCCCTTCCGCGCCTCCAAGCTTTGCCCTTAGCCTCTCGCGCATGCTCCCCGACTTCGACGCCCGTCTGCGCGATTACGCCGAGGCCATCGTGCGCATCGGAGTGAACCTCCAGCCGGGGCAGAAGCTGTTGGTCACCGATCCTTACGACCAACAAGGCGTGGCCCGCAGCGCCGAGGTGCTGATCGGGGCCGTGCGCCGCGCCGCACTCGAACTCGGCGACGACTGCGAGGTCGTCTGGAGCCCCAGCGCCGAACTTCGCGCCCTGGCCGAAGGCGACGAGCGCGGAGCCTTCGACCGTCTCGTGGCCAGGAACACCGCCAAACTCGAGCACCACCTCCGCCGCGGCGGCGCGTTTCTCTTTCTCACCGGCAGCCAGCCGCGCCTGATGGACGGCGTGCCGGCCGCCCACCTCGCCGCGCAGCACGAGATCTCGTGGCGGTATTTCGGCCCCGTCGTGCAACGGCTCGTCCACGGCGCCACGCAGTGGTGCCTCGCCCCCGCCCCTGCACCGAGCTGGGCGGCGCTCGCCTTCGCCGATCTGCCCAGCGAACAACGGCTCGCCGCGCTGTGGCGCTGCGTGTTCGACGCCGTGCGCGCCCACGGCGACGGCTCCGTGTGCGGCCGCTGGAACGAGCATCTCCAACGCCTCGCCGCCTCAGCCGGTAAACTCAACGCCACGCGCCACGCCCGCGTGCGGTTGAGCGGCCCGGGCACCGACCTGACGCTCGCGTTGCCAGAAAAGCACCGCTGGTGCACGGCCGAGCAGCGCACGGCGCGCGGTGTGCGCCACGTGATCAACCTGCCCACCGAGGAAGTGTTCACCGCGCCGGATTGCCGCAGCGCCGCGGGGCGTGTTCGTGTCGCGCGCCCGGTGTGCCACGCCGGCACGACGATCGAGGACATCGAACTCGAGTTCCGCGCCGGCCGCGTCGTCGCGGCTAGCGCACGCACCAACGCCGACCTGCTCCGCGAGCTACTCGAGACCGACGGCGGCGCGGCCCGGCTCGGCGAAGTGGCGCTTCTTGCCGGCGACCTCGGTGGAGCGCGACTCGGCTGGCAGGATGCGCGGCGGGTTTTTCACCACCCGTTGCTCGACGAGAATGCGGCCAACCACCTCGCGCTCGGCGAGGCGTATCCGTTCTGCCATCGCGGCTGGTGGAGGCTCGGTGTCAACCGCAGCCTGATCCACCTCGACCTGCCGCTCGACGCCCGCGCCGAGCTGGCGTAGCCACAGCAGGCATGGACGCCTTGATGCACGGAGAATAGGGGGGGTCGCCGACGCCCACCTTGCGCCGAGGCCCGATCTGCTGCTAAGGAACCGCCCGCACCGCACCCTGTCCTCTTCGCCCGTGCCGGACCTCGACACCAACCCCTCCAACGACCCCGCGCTGCTCGCCCGCGCCAGGCAGGGTGACCAAGAGGCGTTCGGGACGCTGATGCGCGCGCATTACGAGCCGGTGTTCCGCACCGTTTGCTCCGTATTACGGAATGAACACGATGCCCGCGACGTCGCACAGGAGGTCTGGCTGACGGTCTGGCGCGAGCTGCCCAATTTCCGCGGCGAGGCCAAATTCTCCACTTGGCTGCATCCGATCGCCGTGCGCAAATCCCTCGACCATCTCCGCAAGCGCCGCCGCTGGTTCGACCGCTTCCTGCCCTTTGCCAGCGCTGTCGGCGAGGATTCGACCGCGCCCGCCGCGGCCGATCCGGTCGTCGAAAACACCGCCCGCGACGACGCCGAGACCGCGGAACGCCACGCCTGCGTCCACCGCGCGCTTGAGGCGCTGCCGCCCAAACACCGGGCCGTGCTCGCGCTCCGTGAACTGCAGGGGCTTTCCTACGACGAAATCGCCGCCGCCATGAAACTCCCGGTTGGCACGGTGATGTCGCGCCTTTACCATGCCCGCCGACTGCTGGCGCAGAAACTCAAGGATTCACCATGAAAACGCTCCGCTTTCTTTTCGCCGCGCTCGCGCTCGGCCTCGCCCTCGCCGGCACCACGGCCCACGCGACCGAATTGCAGGCCGTGCTCATCACCGCCAGCCCCGAGCCCGGGCCGACCGACCCGCGCCTCGCCCGCTACGAGGTCACGCTCAAGCGCGTGCTGCGCTTCAATTCCTACACCTACCAAGGCAGCGACTCGTCCGCCCTCGCGGCCAGCGAGCGCGCCAACCTGATGATCGGTCAGGGACACGAACTCTTCATCGAGACCGGTTCGTCGCCGCTCACCCTGAGGGTCCGCTGGACCGAAGGCGGCCGCACCCTGATGAGCACCGGCCTGACCTTGCGGAACGGCGTCCCGGCGGTGCTGGGCGGCCCCGCCACGGGCAACCACCCGGGCGAAGTTTATGCCGTCATCCTTCTCGCCCGCTAACCGGTCGATTCAGGCGGTTTTTCCAAGGACGAAACTTTTGAATAAGACGGAGAGCATTCGCGTCCTAAAGGCAACCCACCAACCGGGCTAACCATGAAAACCAAGATCACGGCCCTTCTCCTCGCCACCGTCGCCGCCCTCACCCTCCTGCCGAAACCCGCCCAAGCCGGCCACAAGGAAGCCGCCCTCATCGGCGGTCTGATCGGCGGCCTCATCATCGGCTCCGCCCTCGCCGACCATCAGCCGGTCCATCACGAAACCGCAGTCGTGGTGAACGGCGGCTACGCTTACGAACCGACCGGCTACTGGGATCACCGCACGGTCCGCGTGTGGGTGCCCGCCGCGTGGGACTTCCGCATCGTCAACGGCTGCCGCGAGCGGGTCTACCTTCCCGGCCACTGGGCGCACCGCCGCGACCGCGTGTGGGTCGCGTATCGCGGGCACGACCGCCGGCACGACCGCCGCCATGATCGCCGGCACCACGGCCACCACCACTGATAATCACCCAGCCTCCGACCGTCCCTCATGAACTGCCGCCAAGCCACGCCGCTCCTTTCCGCCGCCCGCGACGGCGCGCTCTCCCCCGAGCAACGCGCCGGCCTCGCGCGGCACGTGGCGGAGTGCGCGGCTTGCCGGCAGCTTCAGGCGGAATTCGCGGCGGCGATGGCCGCGCTCCGCACCGACGCGGCGCGAGCAGCCGTGCCCGATGCCGATGAGGAATGGCGTCTGCTCCGCGCCCGGCTCAGCGCACCGGCCAAACGCACCCGCCGGCTGGCGCCGGTCGCCTGGTTCACCCTGCCGTTGGCGGCGGCCGCCGCGCTGGCGCTGGTCTTCTTCGCCGGTCGCCCGGCCGCACCGGAACTCGATGGCGTGGGATTGGCCCAAGCCGATTTCGTCGAGGTCGCCGACCCCAGCGCCACGCCCATCGTCTATACGGACAGGGAAAGCGGCGTGCTCGTGATCTGGGCCGCGAACAACAGCGCCCTCGTCGGCGAATAGGCGCGGCGCCCCCTGCATCGAGCCCCCAAAGACCGGTCGGGCGACCGGTCTTTGTCGTTTCACGGCAGCCAGGGGAATTTTTCCGCCTTCGGCTTCCGCTTCTCCTTCTGGGCGGTCATGAACTCCT
>PNKG01000178.1 GCA_013822585.1 Opitutus sp.
CGCAACTCCCCGCGCGCATTCGCCGCGAGCCCGGCGCCTCCGCGCCGGGCTTTTTGTTTGCGGCGGGATTTGTGCGCGCGTCATCCTGCTGGTGCGCCCGGGCCAGGCTGCATCGACGATGAGAGTGCTTTCGTTCCAACGAACGTTCGTCATCGCCGCCCTGCTCGTTGGCGGCTGGGCCGCGTCGCCTGCGGCCGCCGCGCCGAAGGAGATTTTCGCGGGCGCCGACGACAAATGGCGCCGCTACGAGTCGCCGCACTTCGAGTTGTTCAGCCATGTCGACGACGCCGATTCGCGCGCCGTGCTGCATCAGCTCGAGTTGCTGCGGAGCTTCTTCCTCGACTCGAACCGCCTCTCGGAGCGGCAGCCCGTGCCGGTGTCGGTCTACGCCTTCGCCACGCAGAAGGAGTTCGACGCCTACAAGCCGGCCAACTTCGGCAACGCGGCAGGCCTCTATCTGAGCCGGCCGGATCGCGCCGTGATCCTGCTGGCGCCTTCGCGGCAGGACGAGGCGGCGCGGCGCATCGTCTTCCACGAATACATCCACCACCTCGTGCGGGTGAGCGGGATGACGCCCCCGACGTGGTTGAACGAGGGCCTCGCCGAACTGTTCTCCACCATCGAGCTGCGGGGCGACAAAATGGTCTTCGGCGCCCCAGTGCCCTATCACGTCTACCGGCTGCAGAATTCAGAGTTCATCCCGCTCGCCTCCTTGTTTTCGGCTGCGCCGGCTGAAGTGCACACCGGGTCGGATTCGCACTCGGGGCGCTTTTACGCGCAGGCTTGGGCGGTGCTGCACTACTGGTATTTCGGCGCCACCAGGACGCCGCGCGAGAAAATCCACCCGCTGTTGAGCCGGCTGCTCTCCGCGCGCACGCCCCCGACGCACGACCAGATGGCGCGGTGGCTCCTCGAGGCGACCGGCGAGACCTACACGCAACTGCAGCAGCAACTCGTGGATTACGTTCGCCACGGCAAATACGGCACGCGCGCGCTGCCGTTGCCGAAGATTGCCGGCAAGGAAACCTACCAGGCCCGCCCCATGGCACGCGCCGAAGCGCGCGAGCGCCTCGCCGAACTCGCCTTTCGCATGCGGCGCGATCCGCACGGACACCTCGCGATGCTGGAGGCGGCAAAAACCGGCGACACCATCCGCGCGCTCGAAACGCTGGGCACCGATGCGCTGTTGGACAGTAACGATCACCTCGCGCAGGAACGTTGGGAGGCGGCGACTGCCGCCGGGTCGAAGAACCCTGCGATCTACCACGAACTCGGCGTGCAGGAGAGCCGCCGCTGGTTCGCGCAGTTCGACCTGTATTTTCGCCTGCCGGAGGAGCGCGCGAAGAAGCTGCGCGGCTTACTGCAGCGCTCGATCGCTTACGCCCCGGACCAAGCGGAAGCCTACGAGATGCTCGCGTGGGTCGAGGCCACCGCTCCGCAGCCCGACATCGCCAACGTCAACCTCGTGCAGAGCCGGTTCGACACGCTGAACCAAAAGGTCCGCACCATCGTCGCCCTCGCCTTCGTGCGGGTGCGCACGGCCGACTACGCGGGCGCGACGAAATTGCTCGACGCGATCGACCAGACCGAGGCGGAGCTTGCCGCCTGCGAAGCCGTGAAGGCGATGCGGCGCTTCATCGAGGCAAAGACGGCGGCTGGAAATTAGCCGGTCAAGGCGCGGGCGGCGGGCCTTGGCGGAGGTTGAAGTGGGCGGGAGCCCGGGTGGCCGCCACGAGTCGCCTCACGACGGGCTCGCGATCTTCACGCTCTCGAGCGCGACGCGGTCGATGGGGGTGCTCTTCTCGCCGCCGCCACCGGACTTCACCGGCACGTTGGCAAGTTGCTCGAGGACTTCGTCGCCCTTCACCAGCTGGCCGAAGGCGGTGTATTGGCGGTCGAGGAAGCGCGCGTCGCCGTGGCAGATGAAGAATTGCGAGCCGGCGCTGTCGGGGTGCGACGAGCGGGCCATCGAGATCACGCCGCGCACGTGCGCCTTGGCATTGAACTCCGCCTTCACCTTCCAGCCGGGGCCGCCGGTGCCGGGCATGCCGGTCTGGCCTTCCTTGGTGTGCGGGCAGCCGCCCTGGATCATGAAGCCCTTGATGATGCGGTGGAAGGCCGTGCCGTCGTAGAAGCCCTCGCGCGCGAGCTTCTTGAAGTTCTCGACGGTCTTCGGCGCGACGTCGGGCCAGAAGGCGATCGTCATCTCGCCGTAGCTGGTCTGGAGGACGGCGACTTCCTGGGTGGAGGCGGTATCGTTGCTCATGGAGGAGGGTGAACAAGCCTCCCGCGCGGCCGGGCGGCAAGAACCAAAAAGCGCCGGGCGATTTCGCACGATATGCGCAGCTTTCCCGGCACCCGGTGCTATCATCGGACCGAACCCAGGAGGCGCCATGAAGACCCGCGAACACCGTGAAACCCGGCCGCGCGGCGACCTGACCGACGAGATCCGCCGCGAAGCCCATTTGCTCTGGCAAAAGGAGGGCTGCCCGCCCGGCCACGAACTCGACCACTGGCTGGCGGCGCAGGAAATCGTGCGTCACCGCCGCCACCTCCCGCACGCTTCACCCGATGATTCACGCGAAGCCGATGTGCGCCCGACCGAGCGGCTGGTCACGCCGACGTGATGAGGATTCTGGAGGCGGAGTGCCGTTATTTCTTGGCCCGAAGATGCGTGTCGAGGGATGGAATCGGGCTCACGCAAAGGCGGACGGAATCCTCGCCAGCCAGCGCCCATGAGCAAGGAGCCGGCGGGGAGTTTCTGAACGTCTGCGTTGTCGGCCGCTTCGGTTTCAGCCACGCGCCTTTCGCCAAGCCGGACGCAAGCACACCGTCGCGCGTCCCTTGAATGCCGCCCCGTCCCCGCAGCTTGCTCCGGGGAGTAGGTAGCGCTGGCGGAAGGGCGGCGTTCAATCAGGCAGCCTGCGGGACTGTCAGGTGGAACCTCTCCTGGTCGAAGCAGGGGGCTGCCGGCCGCAGCCTCACGTCTTAATTGGTGCCCAGGGGGCTCGAACCCCTCCGACCGGATGAAGCCAAGTCGCTGCTGAAGCGCGGACTTAGTTTTCAGTCAACGAACAACCTCAGCCGAGCCCGAGATAGGCGCGCACCTTGCGCTGGATTTCTCGACGGCGCTCCAAGCTGACCGTGCCGGCCAAGCGAATCACCGACGCACGGCGAGCGACGTAAACGAGGGAGCAGTCCACCTGGGTTAAATGGTCCAGACCGTCGGCGCCGTTGAGCAGCACCTGATGGGAACCGGTGGCTGCGGCCGGCGGCTTTTTCGTCGCGAGCAAGACGTTGAAACGCAGCTGCCGTGAGTCCTCCAGCGTGTTCTCTCCAGAAAGCACGAGAGCGGGATGCCCAGCCGGGTCTTTCTCGTCCACGCGCAGAAAAACGATGTCCCAACGGCGGAGGTTCACAGGGATTCGCCGAAGGTGTTGTGCAACTCCAGCTCGCGAGCAGTGAGTTTGAGTTCGCCCCGCGCGGCGGGTGGCACGGGCTCGGGCAAATCGTAGGGCACGATCTGAATGAACCCCTGCGGCGTGCGCACGAGCACCGGTTTCTTGGTTTTGATGACCTGGCGCGCCACCCCGCTGAATTGAGCTTTGGCTTTTGAGACGGTGAGAGTCGTCATGCCGTATGACTATTCCATGACCACAATTAGGTCAAGTGACGCTTGCGCCGGCGGCGGGCACCGTTCCCAAAATTCCCCCGCACTCGCGAGCTTAGCCGCTGCAATCAGGGAGGGTTCGTGCGCCGGGAAGCCGCTCAGTGACGATGCTTCATCCGTTGGCACGCTGGTCATCACCGTGCTTGGGCTGGCTCGTGGGTTCCCCCACGTCTTATTTGGTGCTCAGGGGGGG
>PNKG01000179.1 GCA_013822585.1 Opitutus sp.
CGTAGCGCGAGCCGGCGTCGGTATCGAGAATCTCGTTCAGGCGTTTCGTGTTGTTGCCCGTGGCCTCGACGATGCGGCCGGCCTTGAAGGTGAGCCGGATGCTGTCGAAGGCGGTGCCGAGGTAGACGGTCGGGGCGTTGTAGCTGATCGTGCCTTCGACGCTGTCCTTCACCGGGCAGGAGAAGACCTCGCCGTCGGGGATGTTGCGCCGGCCGCCGCAGGGCACGGCACCGATGCCCTTGATCGAGAAGCGCAGATCGGTGCCGGGGCCCTTGATGTGGACGCGGTCGGTCTTGTTCATGAGGTCCGTCAGCGCCTTCATGCCCGGGCCGTAGCGCGAGTAGTCGAAGGTGCAGACGCGGAAAAAGAAATCCTCGAACGCCTCGGTGCTCATGCCCGCCTGCTGGGCCATGGCGGACGAGGGCCAGCGTAGCACGACCCACTTGGTCTTGTTCACGCGGTGGTCGAGGACGGGCTTCAGGATCTTCGCGACCATCTGCACGCGGTCCGACGGGACGTCGGAGGTCTCGAAGATGTTCTCCGAGCCGCGCACCGCGATGTAGGCTTGCATCTTCTGCATGCGGGCCAACTCGACCTCGGCCGAGACCTGGTATTGCTCCGGCACGGCGCCCTGCAGCAGTTCGCGGGTGATGCGGGCGCGCTGGAGGTTGACGTAGGGAATGGCCCCGCGGGCGCGCGCCGCGCGGATCAGCGCGACGACGAAGAGGTCGGGAATGTCGAAGGCGTCGATCAGGACGCGCTCGCCCTTCTTCAAATGGGTGGAGAAACCGGTCAAAACCCCGGCCAGTTTCGCGTAACGGGGATCGCTCATGCGCTCCATGCTATCGCCGGCGCGCACACGCGCGGCAACTGCAAAGGCGCCCGGACATCCATCGCCGTTGGAGGGTGCGGCTACCGCCGCGCCGTGAACGTGCGAAGCTGCTTCCTGGTCCGCGGCGCGGCGGTAGCCGCGCCCTCCACGCCACCGTCCGGCTACTGGTCGGGCTTCCTCAACACCCCTTCTTCACTTCGCCCCGACCGCGGCCTCGATCTCGGGCTCGGGCAGCTCGTTGGCCGGGCGGCCGCGGGGAAAGCAGATCTTGCCGACCGCCTCCTTGAAGTCCGAAGCGCCGCGCAGGATCTCGATCTCGAGCCGCAGGTAGTAGAGTGGCAGCGGGAAGGTCTCGGAGGCGTGCAGGCGCACGGCGTCCTTCTCGGTCGTGACGACGAACTCCGCGCCGACGGCCTGGGCCTGCGCGAAGACCTCGGCGATGTCTTCGTGGGTGAAGCGGTAGTGGTCGAGGAAGCGGCTGGCGTGCGCGATCTGCGCCCCGCCCTCGCGCAGGAAGCGCTCGAAGCTCTCCGGCGTGGCGATGCCGCTGAAGGCCGCGATGCGCCGGCCCTTCAGGTCCTCGAGCGGGCGGCGCTCGCCGTTGCCCACGCGCTGGAGGAACTGCGGCCGGTGCGCGCACTCGATGATCTCAGCCCGCGGATTGCAGTGGCGGATCAGGGCCTCGAGCTCCTCGTCGCGCACGCCGTTGGACTTGGTGAGGAAGACGTAGGAGGCGCGCTTCAGGTGCTTCACCGGCTCGCGCAGGATGCCGCGCGGGAGCAGGAAGCCGTTGCCGAAGGGGTTGGTCTTGTCCACGAGCAGAAGGTTGAGCCGGCCTTTCAGCGGCAGGTATTGGAAGCCGTCGTCGAGCACCAGCGTGTCGCAGCCGAAGCGCTTGATCGCGTAGGCGCCGGCCTTCACGCGGTCCTTGTCCACCAGCACGACGATGCCGGGCAGGTTTCTCGCCAGCATGAACGGCTCGTCGCCGGCCAGCTCCGAGTCGAGCAACACGCGCTCGCCGTCGCTCACCACGCGGGGCGGCTCGGGGTCGGCGTGGGTGAAGTCGTGCCACCAGCGCTGCCAGAGCGGCGGGGCCTTGCTCTTGTAGCCGCGGCTGAGGATGGCGACCTTGCGGCCGCGGTCGCGCAGGGCGCGGGCGAACATCTCCACCACCGGCGTCTTGCCCGTGCCGCCGACCGTCAGGTTGCCGACCACCACCACGAGGCAGCCAAGCGGAGTGTCGTGGAAGATGCGCTTGCGGTAAAGCCAGAGCCGCGCCTGCACAATGCCGCTGAAAAGATACGAGCACGCCTGCAGGAACCCGGCGAAGAGCAGCGGCCCGAAGCCCTCCCGCTTGCCCATGACAACGTCGATGCCGAACTGCTCGAACTCGTTCGTTTTTTGGCGAATCCAGCGGTTGAGCATGACGTGAAATGGCTTTGACGGAGCCGGGGCGGCGATAGGTTATGTGCACGTAGAGGCCGGCCGCGCAACACGCAACACCGGTCCCGCCGCCATGTCCTGCAAACTCTTCATCCCGGGCCCCGTCGCCGTCTCCGAGAAAACGCTCCGCGCCATGGCGCGGCCGATGATCGGGCACCGCAGCGCCGACTTCATCGCGCTCTACCGCCGGCTCACGCCGCAACTGCAGGCCCTCCTGGGCACGCGGAACTCCGTCTACCTCGCCACCAGCAGCGCCTGGGGCGTGATGGAGGGCGCGCTGCGCAACGTCGCGCGCCGGAAGGTCCTCTGCTGCATGAACGGCGCCTTCTCCGACAAGTGGCTCGACGTCGCCCGCCGCTGCGGACTCGAGGCCGGGGGCCTCCAATTCGAGTGGGGCCAACCCGTCGACCCCGCCGCCCTCCGCGCCGAGCTGGCCAAGGGCGGCTACGACGCCGTGACGCTCATCCACAACGAGACCTCCTGCGGCTGCATGAGCGACCTGCCGGCGCTCGCCGCCGTGCTGCGCGACTTCCCCGACGTGATCTCCATCGTCGACACGGTCAGCTCCTTCAGCGCCGTGCCGATCGACCAGGACGCCCTCGGCCTCGACATCGTGCTCGCCGGCTCGCAGAAGGCGCTCGCGCTGCCGCCCGGCCTGACGGTCGTATCCGTCTCCCAGCGCGCCCTCGAGCGCGCCGCCACCGCCCCCGCCCGCGGCTACTACTTCGACCTCGTCGAGTTCGAGAAGAACCACGAGGGCGGCATGACGCCCAGCACGCCCGTCATCCCGCTGATCTACGCGCTCGAGTCGAAGCTCGACGACATCGCCGCCGAAGGCCTGGCCGCCCGCTTCGCCCGCCACGCCCGGCTCAACCGCCTCGTGCGCGAATGGGGCTTCGCCCGCGGCTTCCGGCTGTTCCCCCGCGACGGCTACGGGTCGGTGACGCTCAACTGCTTCGCCAACACCCGCGGTGTCGACCTCCCCGCGCTCAACCAGCAACTCAAGACGCGCGGCTTCGTGATCGACGGCGGCTACGGCAAGCTGAAGGGAAAGACCTTCCGCATCTCCAACATGGGCGACGAGACCGACGCCACCATGACGGAGCTCCTCGCCGCGCTGGATGCGTCGCTGAAAGCCATCGGCGCGTAAGCTGGAGCGGAACACAAGTGGCGTTTGCCGCCTCGCTCCACTGGAGGGCTCGGCTACTGCCGAGCCTTGACCCGTCAGCGCCGAAGCTTGCGCGACGGCAACCGTCGCACTCTCTCTGGCTCTGCCTCCAACTCATGAAATTCGGAGATATTGGCGTCTACTGGACTGCAGTTCGCCGCTCGCTGTCTTATCGGGACTTGCGGAATAGACTGAGGCACCCGAAGCGTGAGGTAGGGCGACCCCTCCAGGTGAGCCGCGGCTCGGCGGGGACGCCTCGCCCTACCAATTTTCTGCCACACTAAAATTAACCTATTTTCTGCAGCTGATATGAATATTTTTCAACTGCGCCGCAGTTGAAGGTATTCCACATGACGTCCTGGCCGGCAGACGGTTGCGCGTGCAGGCATACCCTGATTTCGACCCCCTTGC
>PNKG01000180.1 GCA_013822585.1 Opitutus sp.
TCGAGGGATTTGGTCTCGAGTGAGGCGCGGATGCGCGACTTGGTCAGCGGCGTCGGGTGCACCGTGTAGTGCACATACCACGTGCCGTTGTTGTTCCACAGGTGGTGGTTCGGGTTGGAGGCACGGACGCGCAGCGACGTCCGCGGAAACGCCGGCGCAGGCGTCTCGATGATCAGCCGGACCGCTTCGACGCGGGCCGGCATGGTTTCGCAGTCTTCGGAGGCGGCTTCGCCCCCCTGGGTCTGTCTGGTTGTAGCTATCATGGTAACGAGGGTGGATCAGCACTTCGTGTGCCGGTTGGATGGATGTGACGCAGTTGCAGTTGGAAACCGGTAAAAACGAAGGCCGCCCGGTTTGGGCGGCCTTTTCGTTCGACTTGGAAGAGTGATGGTCTGGTCTCTTAAGTGTGCGAAAACCGCCCTGTGGTGGGTGCAAACAGAATGACGACGACGTTTTTCGACGTCGTGTCATTAATCGGCAGCCACGTAAGGCGGTGATTCATTGTTAGGCGGAAAGCCCGGACGTTGAAGCGCCCTCCGGGGCTCGTCAATGCTGCTTCCGGGTTATGACAAAGGGTTGGACTTACCAAGTTCTCTGCACAACCCAGAGCGCCACCCCGCTGACCACCAGCCACAAGCAAATGCCCATCGCGAACGGTCTCCAGCCCACCGACCGCAGGTTGTCCCGCGAAAGACTCGCTCCGATGAGGAAAAGCGTGACCGCCAGACCGGCTTTCGCGGCGCGCGCGAGCCAAGGGTAAATTGTGCCGCCGGACGGAACGAACGACGCCACGGCCGAAGCCACGACGAAAAGGAATACGAACCAAGGGACGACGGCCTTCGCTCCGCGGCGCTTCTCCAGCCACGCCGCCACCGCCACCATGGGCAAGATCCACAAGGCCCGGGCGAGCTTCACCGGCACAGCGACCGCAAGCGCCTCGGAGGAATAACGGGCCGCGGCCCCAACCACGGCACTCGTGTCGTGGATGGCAATGGCTGACCAATAGCCGAATTGCACCGGCGACAGACCGACCGCATGGCCAATGGGCGGAAAGACGAACAAGGCGAGGGCGTTCAGCACGAACACACAGCCGAGCGCGACCGACATGATGCGCGCCTCCGCGCCGAGCACGGGTCCCATCGCGGCGATGGCGCTCCCGCCACAGATCGCCGTGCCGGTCGAGATCAGCTGCCCCGTCGGGCGCTCGACGGAGAAGAGCCGCGCCAGCCCGAGTCCGAGGGCCAACGTCGCGAGCAGCGTCAGCGCCGTCGTCGCCATGCCCGTCGACCCGGCCTTGATCACCGCGTTGAATTGGATGCCGAAGCCGAGGCCGACGACCGAAGCTTGGAGCAGGTATTTTTGCGCCTTTGCCGCGCGCCTGGCATCGGTGTTGCCGATCACGAGGGCAAACACCAGCCCGCCAAACAGCGCCGCCGGCGGCGTGACCCACGGCAAAGCGCAGGCGGCGGCGAACACCCAGAGCAAGGGAGTTTTCCAGGTTGGCGTGGAGTCGGGCATCACTCACGTTTGGCGACACTCGCCGCCCGACTCCAGCCGGGAAACATCGGCCGTTGGAGCCACGTGAAAACCGCCCTTTTCGACTATCCTCTCCCCGAACGTCTGATTGCGCAAACGCCCATCCAGCAGCGCGACGCCTCGCGTCTGCTCATCGTCCACCGGTCGGAGCGGCGGATCGAGCACCGGCATTTTCGCGAAATTGGGGACTATCTCCGCAAGGGCGACACGCTTTTCCGCAACAACGCCGCCGTCATTCCCGCGCGCCTGCACGCCCGCCGGCCGACCGGTGGAGCCGTCGAATGCCTGCTGTTGCGACCGGCTGCCGCTGCGGACGAATGGTGGTGTCTTCTCCGCCCGGGAAGGAAACTGCCGCCGGGCGGGATTTTCGGCCGGCCCGGCCACTTCACCGCCACCGTCCGCGAAAAGAACGCCGGCGGTCTCTTCCGCGTCGCGTTCGCGTGCGGCAGTGGCGCCGACATCCTCGCCGTCGCCAACCGGATCGGCGAGATGCCGCTCCCGCCCTACATCGCGGAGCGCAGCGACGAAGCGGCCAAACAGGCCGATCGCGAACGCTACCAGACAGTCTACGCTGACCGCGGCCATCAGGTCGCCGCCGCCGCGCCGACCGCCGGCCTGCACTTCACGCCCGAGCTCCTTGCGCAACTCGCCCACGTCGGCGTGCGCTTCGCCGACGTCACGCTGCACGTCGGTCTCGGCACGTTCCGCCCGATCGCGAGCGAACATATCGAGGAGCACGTCATTCACCGCGAACTCTACGAGATTCCCGTCGCCACCCAGCAGGCTTTGTTTGCGCCTTCCGGCCGGCGCATCGCCGTCGGCACGACTGCGCTGCGCTCGCTGGAACACTTCCGCCGCGGCCACGCAGGCCCGCTCGGCCGCGACTTCCACGGCGAAGCAGACCTCTTCATCCACCCGCCGGGCGACTTCGGGGCCGTCGATGTGCTGATCACCAATTTCCACCAGCCCCGTTCCACCCTGCTCTGTCTCGTGGCGGCCTTCCTCCAGCCCGGCTCGGCCGATGGGATCGCATGGCTGAAGGAAATCTACGCTGAAGCCGTCGCCCGCGAATACCGTTTTTTCAGCTACGGCGACGCCATGCTCATCCTGTGAGGGTGGCGATGGGCCGCTTCCGGCGAGATGCCGGTTGCATTTGCGACAAGCCGGGCTACCCGTCTGCGTCCTCGACCCCGTGAATCTCATGAAACGCCTGCTCAGCCTAGCCTCCCTCCTCACCCTCGCCGCGGTCCTCCACGCCGCGCCCGAAGCCTTCAAGATCGACCCGACCCACTCCTCGGTCGGCTTCAGCATCCGCCACTTCTTCAGCAAGGTCCCCGGCTCCTTCGCCAAGTTCGAAGGCGTGATCCACTACGACGGTGCCAACCCCGAGGCCAGCTCGGTCGAGGCCACGGTCGACGTCACCACGGTCGACACCCGGAGCCAGAAGCGCGACGACCACCTCCGCTCGAAGGATTTCTTCACCGTCGAACAGTTTCCTACCGCAACCTTCAGGAGCAAGTCCTGGAAGAA
Source organism: Opitutus sp. (assembly GCA_013822585.1). Classification (GTDB taxonomy): domain Bacteria; phylum Verrucomicrobiota; class Verrucomicrobiia; order Opitutales; family Opitutaceae; genus Didemnitutus. The sequence continues at coordinate 3,067 of PNKG01000180.1, forward strand.
GACCGGCGAGAACACCTTCGACGTCACCGGCGACATGACGATCAAGGGCAACGCAAAGGAAATCGTCCTTCACGTCACCATGCTCGGCATGGGCCCGGGCATGAAACCCGGCTCCACCATCTCAGGCTGGGAGGCGAGGACCACGCTCCAGCGCGCCGACTTCGGCATCACCGGCTTCGACAAGGTGCTCGGCGCCGACGTCGACCTCACCCTCAACATCGAGGCCGGCCTATAACACCCGCCGCGCCCGACGCGATCCTCCCCGGGACGGCCGCGAGGCCGTCCTTTCTTTTTCTCCGCACCCTGCTACGGTGCGCCGCGTGACTGACGACGAGCTCCAGCACCTGATCGAGGACGCCACCTTCGACTACACGATGGGCGACGGCGACGCCGCGCTGGCCAAGCTCTCCCGCGCCACCGCCGCCGCGCCCGACTCGTTCGCCGCGTGGCACGCTGCGGCCGAGATCCACTTCGGCCTCCGCCGCTTCGACGACGCCCTCGTCGCCGCCGAACAGGCCCACCGCCTGCGCCCCGACGACCTCTTCATCAACACCACGCTCTCGCGCGTCTGGATGGAGAAAGGCGACAAGGCCCGCGCCGAGCACTTCGGCGCGCAGGCCAAGATCGCGAACTGGAAAGACCAGCTCAAGAACCCCGACGCGCGCCAAGACACGCTCTAGGACGTTTTCTGATACCAAGCACCCGTAGCTAATTGACTTTAGGGTGGGCGTCGGCGTCCCCGACGACGCCTGTCGCCGCCGGGGAC
>PNKG01000181.1 GCA_013822585.1 Opitutus sp.
CCGGCTACCTCGTGCAGCGCGACGACAAGGGCGCCGCCAAGGCCAACCTCTTCTACGTCGCCTACACCAGGCTCGGTGAGCCCGACGCCGCGAAGCGCCCCGTGACCTTCTCGTTCAACGGCGGTCCCGGCGCCGCCTCCGTCTGGCTGCATATGGGCGGCCTCGGCCCCAAGCGCGTGCTCATGACCGAGCAGGGCGGGGCGGTGCCGCCGCCGTATCGCTACGCCGACAACGAGTTCTCCTGGCTCGACGAGACCGACCTCGTCTTCGTCGATCCCGTGACCAGCGGCTACAGCCGCGCCGCGAAGGACGTCGACCCGAAGAGCTTTCATGGTTTCACCGCCGACCTCGAGTCGCTGGCCGACTTCATCCAGGTCTGGACGACCCGCCACTCCCGGTGGAACTCCCCGAAATTCCTCGTCGGCGAGAGCTACGGCACCACGCGCGTCTCGGCCCTCTCCGAGCGCCTGCAGCAGAAGCACGACCTCTACGTCAACGGCGTGATGCTCGTCTCCTCGATCCTCAATTTCCAGACCACGCGCTTCGCGCCGGGCAACGACGCCCCGTATCCGCTCTTCCTGCCGACCTACACGGCCACAGCCTGGCACCACAAGCGCCTGAAGGGCGACTGGGCCAGGACCCTCGCCGGCGCCCTGAAGCGCGCCGAGGAATTCGCGCAAAAGGACTACGTGCTCGCCCTCATGCAGGGCGACGCGCTGCCCGCCGCCGGGCGCGAACGCATCGCCGCCGAGCTCGCCACGCTCACCGGCCTGTCGGTGGATTTCGTCAAGCGCCAGAACCTCCGCGTGAACATCGGCCGCTTCATCCGCGAGCTGCGCCGCGACGAGGGCATCGTGGTCGGCCGCCTCGACAGCAGCGTGAGCGGCATCCTCGACGAGAGCGACGGCGGCGGCGACGGCCCGGGCGGCGGCGCCTCCGGTAATTTCTTCGACCCGAGCATGGAGGCCATCAAGGGCCCCTACACCGCGGCGATGACCGACTATGCGCGCAACGTGCTGAAGTTCGAATCCGACCTCTCCTACGACGTCCTCGCCAACGTCCAGCCCTGGAGCTACAAGAACGTCGAGAACACCCACCTCGACACCGGCGTGATGCTGAAGAACGCCCTGGTGCGGAACCCGTTCATGAAGGTCTGGGTGGCCAACGGCTACTACGACCTCGCCACGCCGTATTTCGCCACCGACTGGACCTTCCGCCACATGAACCTGCCGCCCGCGGTGCGCGGCAATGTGTCGATGACCTACTACGAGGCCGGCCACATGATGTATACGCACGTCGACTCGCTGCAGAAGCTGAAGGCCGACTTCAGCCAGTGGATCAACGCCACGCTCGCCGAACCCAAGGCGAAGTGACCCGTCGCGGCGCCTGTTTCCCCACGCCCAAATCCCCCGCGCGTGAGTCCGCCATGTCAAACGGCCGCTTTTTCAGCCGCCTGCGTGTTTCGTGAGGAAACCTTTCTTTCCGCCATCGGGGAGGAGCCACGGGAGGGTCGCGGCCGCGGGTTTTTGCTTTTCTCCCAACTCCCATCTCTCAACCCTCAGTCCGCTTGTCCTCCGCTTACCAAGTCATCGCCCGCAAATGGCGCCCGCAGACCTTCGACGACGTCGTGGGGCAGGACCACGTGGTCCGGACGCTGCGAAACGCCATCGCGCGCAACCGCATCGCGCACGCCTACCTCTTCGTCGGTCCGCGCGGCACCGGCAAGACGAGCACGGCGCGCATTTTTGCCAAGGCCCTCAATGTCACCGGCGGTCCGAAGGCCGATTTCGACCCCGAGGATCCGATCGCCAAGTCCATCGCCGAGGGTTCCTGTCTCGACGTGATCGAGATTGACGGCGCTTCGAACAACGGCGTCGACCAAGTGCGCGAGCTGCGCGAGACGGTCGTCTACGCCCCGGCGCAGGGCAGCTACAAGGTCTACATCATCGACGAGGTGCACATGCTGTCCGCCTCGGCGTTCAACGCCCTGCTCAAGACCCTCGAGGAGCCGCCGGCGCACGTGAAGTTCATCTTCGCGACGACGGAGGTGCAAAAGGTGCTCCCGACGATCATCTCGCGCTGCCAGCGCTTCGACCTCAAGCCGATCCCGGCCGGGCTGATCGTCCAACGCCTCAAGAAAATCGCCGTGGCGGAAAACGTGAAGGTGAGCGACGAGGCGTTGCAGAGCATCGCCCGCATGGCCGACGGCGGCATGCGTGACGCGCAGTCGATCTTCGACCAGATGATCTCGTTCTGCGGCTCGGAGATCGGTGAGGCGGACGTGCTCGACGTCTACGGCCTCGTGTCCGCGGCGAAGATCGCCGAGTTGGCCGCCGCGCTCGCCGCCGGAGACCACAGGAGGATCGTCGGCATCGTCGACGATTGCGACGAGAACGGCCGCGACCTCTACCGCCTGCTCGTCGACCTGCAGGCGCACATCCGCACCGCTCTGCTCGACTCCATCGCCCAGGGCGGCACCAGCGGCGCGCTCGGCACGCCGATGAGCACCGAGCAGCTCACCCGCCTGCTCGACGGCCTGCGCGAAGGGGAGGGTGGCGTGAAGCACGGGTTGTCCGAAAAGGTGAATTTCGAGGTCGCGCTGCTCAAGGCCGTCGAGGCCAGCCGCGCGCGCGCCATCGACAGCCTCATCAAGGAAATCGCCACGCTGGCCGAGAGCCTGCCGGAGGACCCGGTAAAAAAAAACGACTGAGGCCCCCGTCTGAGGGCGGCACGATCGCGCCGCCCGCGGAGGACAGAGGACAGAGGACGGAGGACCGGACCGCAACGGCCGCGGAAGAGGATTCCGTGGCGGCGGTGTCTGACCGCCGGGCCGACAACGGCGAGACGTCCGACGGCGGTCACAGACCGCCGCCACAAGAGGCGGGTGTAGACGAAGGCGTGCCCGTCGGGCCGAGCGAGGGCGAGGAATCCGCCTTTCTGGCCGAGCAACGCGCGCAGGGCCTTGCCCCCCCGGCCCCGGTCAATGCCCCCGGGGGGGCCGCGACCGAGCCCGCCGATCAGGGGCCTCTGCCGCCGCTGGAAGACTTGGTGAACCGCATCCCGCCCGCCACGCGGCAGCTGATGGACGAGCTGTTCCGGGCGAAGTTCATCACCGTGAAGCGCGTGCCGGAGTCGGCGTTGAAGAACTGAGGCGGAGCGCGGCGGAGGGCGCGGCGCAGCAGCCGGCCCGCGCACGGGGGATTGTCGCCGCCGGGGACGCCGGCGACCACCTTGATGGCGTGGCGCGGCATGACGAATAATTTTCGAAGTGGTCACATTGCTGGCATGGAACCGGCTTTCTCGCGCGCACGAGCGGCCGCCGGTTCGTGGCGGTTGTTCACCCCACACAGCACCTATTCTGCACCACAATCCATGAGCGTCAGTCCCTCCCGCCTCGCCGCCATCTCCGCGGCCAACAACTACCGCACCACGAAGACCGTGGCTTTCAACGAAAGCCACTCCGCCGGCCTCTTCGGCAAGAACGTCTTCAACGACAAAATCATGCAGCAGCGCCTGCCGAAGGCCGCCTACAAATCGCTGCGCAAGACCATCGACACCGGCGCCCAGCTCGAGGCCGGCGTGCTCGACATCGTCGCCACCGCGATCAAGGACTGGGCGCTCGAGCACCACGCCACGCATTACGCGCACGTCTTCCAGCCGCTGACCGGCATCACCGCCGAGAAGCACGACAGCTTCCTCGAGCCCGACGGCCGCGGCGGCGCCATCGCCGAGTTCTCCGGCAAGCAGCTCGCGCAGGGCGAGCCCGACGCCTCGTCGTTCCCCTCCGGCGGCATCCGCGCGACCTTCG
>PNKG01000182.1 GCA_013822585.1 Opitutus sp.
ATCGTCCGCGACGTCACGATGGACTCGCATCCCGCCTACACCGGCGAGAAGCGCCTCGTCGACACCGCCGGCCGCGTCGAGAAGTTCACCACGAAGTTCAAGCGCGGCGCCGCGAAGAAATAACGCGGTCTGAAACGACTTTCCCCGAAGCCCTCCCGTTGCCGGGAGGGCTTTGTTGCGTCCGCTGGCCGGGGCGAACCCTCCCAAGCGCAACGGATGGAGAAGGGGCAAGCTGCCGGCCAACCACAGACCTGCCGACGGCGCGAATGCGTCACGCCGCAGGAATCGTCTTCCCAAGCCTGGGCTGCATGGCTTGCGTGTTCCCGTGGAAGCCCCGGCCAAACTCCTGATCCTCGACTGCGATTCCACGCTCAGCGCCATCGAGGGCATCGACGAGCTCGCCCGCCTGCGCGGGCCGGAGTGCTTTCGCGAGATCGAGCACATGACCCGGGAGGCCATGGAGGGGAGGATACCGCTCGAGTCGGTCTTCGGCCGCCGGCTGGAGATCATCCAGCCGCGACTGGAGGAGGCCCGGCGAGTGGGGGCGCTCTACCTCCGCGAGGTCGAGCCGACGGCCCGTGAGACGATCGCGGCCGCGAAGGCCGCCGGTTGGGCGCCCGTGATCGTGAGCGGCGGATTCCTGCAGGCCATCCGGCCGTTGGCGGACTTTCTCGGCATCGCGCGGATCGAAGCCGTGGAGTTGCGGTTCGATGCCGCCGGCCGCTACGCCGGTTACACGCCGCATCCGGCGACCCGCAAGGGAGGCAAGCCGGAGGTGGCGCGGCGGCTTCGCGCCGAGTTGAAGCCCGCGCGCATCGTGGCGGTCGGCGACGGCGCGAGCGACCTCGAGCTGCGCGATGAGGTTGACCTTTTCGTCGGCTTTGGCCGCTATGCGGAGCGCCCGGCCGTGCAGGCGGGCGCGCACCGCTTCGTGCGCCGACTCGACGAAATCCTCCCTCTGCTCGCCAGATGCCCCGACTGTTCCGACTCGTTCTCCTGAACGCCCTGATCGCCTCCTCCGCCATCGCCGCCACGGGCGCGCCGGCGGATCCGTTTCCGCGGGCGCTGGAAACCTATGCCGATGCGGCTGGCGCGACCGCGTGGGAAGTGGTGAAGGCGCGGGCCGCCGCCGAGCCCTTCAACGTCGTGGCCACGGGCATCTTCATCCTCGCGGTGCTGCACACCTTCGCCAGCGTCCGGATCCGGCATTGGGCGCATGTCGTCGAAGAGCGCCATGCCGAGAGAATGAAACTGAAGAGCCCGCGTCCGGACCGGGAGGGCGACGGGCAGCCGGAGGAGGTGAGCTTCTGGGGCCAGATCCTGCATTTCTTCGGCGAAGTGGAGGCGATCTTCGGCATTTGGGTGATCGTGTTGCTCGGTGCCATCGTCTGGTCCAGGGGGCTCGACACGGGGGTGCGCTACATCTCGCACACGGTGAACTTCACCGAGCCGATGTTCGTCGTGATCATCATGACGCTCTCCTCGACCCGGCCGGTGCTCAAGCTGGCGGAGCAGGCGCTGCGCGTGGTGGCGTCGCTGGGCGGAGGGCGCCCGGTGGCCTGGTGGTTTTCGATCCTCACGATCGCGCCGCTGCTCGGCTCGTTCATCACGGAGCCGGCGGCCATGACCATCGCGGCCCTCCTGCTCGCGAAGCAATTCTACGCGCTCAATCCGGGCACGAGGCTCAAGTATGCGACGATCGGCCTGCTGTTCGTGAACATTTCGATCGGCGGCACGCTGACGCACTTTGCCGCCCCGCCGGTGCTGATGGTGGCGGCGAAGTGGGGCTGGGACATGGCCTACATGTTCACGCACTTCGGCTGGCATGCGATCAGCGGCATCGTGCTTTCCAATCTCGTCTACTTCGCCGTCTTCCGGAAGGAACTGCTGGCCCTGCAGCCGCCCGCCCCGGATTCCAACGCGGCGGCGGAGGAGCCCCTGCCCGTGTGGGTGACCGCCGTGCATCTCCTGTTCCTCGGCTACACGGTTTGGATGGCGCACTATCCGGCGCTCTTCATCGGTGGGTTCCTGTTCTACCTCGCGTTCGCGCAGGCCACGGTGCACCACCAGAGCAGGCTCGACCTGCGCGGTCCGCTGCTGGTCGGTTTCTTCCTCGCGGGGCTGGTGGTGCATGGCGGGCTGCAGGCCTGGTGGATCCAACCCGTGCTCGGCAGTCTGGGCGAAATGCCGCTTTTCGCCGGCGCCACTGTCCTCACGGCGTTCAACGACAACGCCCTCATCACCTATCTGGCCACGCTCGTGCCCGGGTTCACCGAGGAGCTGAAGTTCGCCGTCGTGGCGGGTGCGGTGACAGGGGGCGGGCTCACCGTCATCGCCAATGCCCCGAATCCCGCCGGCCAGTCGATCCTCCAACGCTACTTCCCGGAAGGCGTTTCGCCGCTTGGATTGCTGCTCGGCGCGCTCGCGCCCACGCTGATCGTGGCGGCTTCGTTCATGGTGTTGTGAGCGGGGGAGGGGGGCGGTGCAGCCCGGATTCTCCCCCGCGGCGCCGGTTTTTGGGGATGTCCTTGTCCTGCGAAACAAAAAGCCCGCGGCGAACCGCGGGCTGAAGGCCGGTGCAGCGGACAGGCTCAGGGGAAGAGGCCGCGCTTGGCCTTGGCTTCCGCGACGCGCGAAATGCCCAGCACGAGGGCGGCGCTGCGGCGCGAGCACTTGTATCTGGCCTTGGTCTCGTCGACGGAGGCCTTGGCGCGGGCGAGCATCTTGTGGAGCTTCTCGAAGACCTCGTCCTTGGTCCAGTAGTAGGCCGACTGGTTTTGCAGCCACTCGAAGTAGGAGACGATGACGCCGCCGGAGTTGCAGAGCACGTCGGGGATGAGCTCGATGTCGCCGCGCTGGGCGAGGATCTTGTCGGCCTCGTTCGTCGTCGGGCCGTTGGCGCCCTCGGCGATGAGGCGGCACTTGAGCTTGGCGGCGTTGTTCTCGGTGATGACGCGCTCGAGCGCGCACGGGGCGAGGACGGTGCAGGGCTGCTCGAGCAGTTCCTCGTTCGTCAGGGAGTCGCCGCCCTTGTAGCCTTGGAGCGACTTGTTGGCGGCGACGTAGGCGAGGGCTTCCTTCACGTTGATGCCGTTCTGGTTGAGGATGCCGCCGGTGAAGTCGGAAATACCGATGATCTTCGCGCCCCAGGCGGAGAGGGCGAGGGCGGTCTCGCTGCCGACGTTGCCGAAGCCCTGGATGATGACGGTGGTGTCGGCGGCCTTGATGCCCATGTCGGTGAGGTAGGCCTTGGTGAACCAGGCGACGCCTTCGCCGGTGGCTTCCTTGCGGCCGAGGGAGCCGCCGAGGGCCACGGGCTTGCCGGTGATCACACCCGGGTCGTAGTGGCCGACGTGGTTGGAATAGGTGTCCATCATCCAGGCCATGACCTGCTCGTTGGTGCCGACGTCGGGCGCGGGGATGTCGAGATTGGGCCCGATGAACGTGGCGATCTCCTGCATGTAGCGGCGGGAGAGCCGCTCGAGTTCGCCCGAGGTCATGTCGCGGGCGTTGACGATGACGCCGCCTTTGGCGCCGCCGAAGGGCAGGCCGACGAGGGAGCATTTCCAGCTCATCCACATGGCGAGTGCGGCGACCTCACCGAGGGTGACATCGTGGTGGAAGCGGATGCCGCCCTTGGCGGGGCCGGTCGAGATGTTGTGTTGGACGCGGTAGCCCTCGAAGGTGAGGACGCGGCCGTCGTCCATGCGGAC
>PNKG01000183.1 GCA_013822585.1 Opitutus sp.
GGCGTCGGCGTCCCCGACGACGCCTGTCGCCGCCGGGGACGGCGGCGACCACCTGCCTGCCCAATAGTCCAGAAGCAAGCGGGCGCTGGTATGAGACCGCCGGGAGACGCAGGGCGTCTCCACCAACCCCGGGTCTGGCCGCGAGACGCGGCGGATTCCCGGCGCCGACTACGCCCCACTCGATTTCGTCTGAGCCGGCTGAGGCGCAGCCCGCCCCTCCCCGTGCGCGGCGACGACCCGGAGGATTTCGGCCATCCGGCGCTTGGCCTCGCGGTAGCCGGTCTTCTCGATCTCACCGAGCCGCTTGGTGTCGAACATGCCGTAGTTGGCCAGCTCGAGAGGCAGGATCACCACATCGCAACGCCCGAAGTTCGCCCGCGACTTGTTGAACATGCCCACATCCAGCGCCCGCTCCAGCACGGCCAGCGACGTGCCGAGCTCATTCCCCTGGATTTCGCGGAGCGGATTCACATGCACGCCGAGAATGACCCCGCAGCGCCCCTCCAGCAGCTGCACGGGGAAATTGTCCACAATGCCTCCGTCGCCGTAGAGCCGGCCGTCGATTTCCATCGGGGCAAACACCATCGGCACGCAGGACGAGGCGAGCAGCGTCCGCACGAGCGGGCCCGAATCGAAAACCCTCGCCTCCCCGCGCAGCAAGTCGGTCGCGACGACGAACAACCGCCGCTTCAGCGACGCGAAGTCGTCACGCGGAAAATAGCGGCGAAAATCCGGGACGTATTTCTCCGAGTCCCAGATGCCCGGCTTGCCGAAGGCCACGCTCTTGAGCCGGTAGGGATCGATGACATGGAAGAACTCCAGCATCTCGGCCGGAGTGTAGCCCGCCGCATAGAGCGCCCCGACCGTCGCACCCGCGCTGGCCCCCGCCACGGCTTCGGGCACGACACCGTGTTCCAGCAGCGCGCGGATCACCCCGATGTGCGCGATGCCGCGCGCCCCGCCACCCGACAACACCAAACCGACCCCCGTTGTCGCCTTGGGAAGTTTCTTTCGCGCCGTCTGCTTCGCCGCCACCACCGCACCATAGTGGCACCCCACCCGACCTCCAGCAGAATGAATCCGCCTCCTCGGGCGGGGATTCCGGTGCGATCGGCGCACGCACGGGGCAAATTCCGGATTCTCCGGCCGGGCTTCCCCTCGCCGGGAATCTCGTCTAGGCAACCACCTTCATGAGGCCTCCATCACGCTCAGCACCCGCAGCACCGGACCGGAAAACTCCTGCGGCATGAAGCCACCGCGCCCCACCTGCTCTGCGCGGCGCACCCGCGCGGGGGTCGCCCCCGGGTCTGCGCGCCACGAAATCCCCGCCGCCCTGCGCCCACCGTGAACCCAGCGACCTGCAACGTGCGGCTCCGCGCATGGCGCGACGACGACCTGCCTGCCTTCACGGCGATGAACGCCGACCCGGAGGTGATGCGGTGTTTCCCCCAACCGCTGACCGCGGAGGAATCGCAGGAAATGTTCGAGCGCCTGCGGCGCGGGCTGGCCGAGCGCGGCTGGGGCCTGTGGGCGGTCGAGGCGGACGGCCGGTTCGCGGGCTTCACCGGGTTGGCCGAGCCGAAGTTCTCCGCCCCCTTCACGCCCTGCGTGGAGATCGGCTGGCGGCTGCGCCGCGACTGCTGGGGCCGCGGCATCGGCTTCGCCGCCGCGCGCATCGCCGAACGGCGCGCCTTCGATAAGCTGCACCTGCCTGAGCTGGTGTCATTCACCGCCGCGTCCAACGAACGCTCGCGCCGGCTGATGGAACGGCTCGGGTTCACCCGCGATCCGCGCGACGATTTCCTCCACCCCAACCTGCCGGAAAATCATCCGCTGAGGCCGCACGTGCTCTATCGCAAACGCAAGCCGGCCACAGCCGGCCAGGCTCGGCCAGATTGAGGTGGCCAAACGCAGGCCTCATCGCAGGCTGGCGGCGATGGATTGGCAATCGCTCGACTGGGAGGCGCTGGACCGGCTGCGGGAGACGTTCCTCTCGGACGCGCGCCCAGCGGGCCCGTATTGGCACACGATCACCGACCTCGAATGCTATGACCTGACCTACGGCGAGCGCATCGGCTGGAAGTGGGACGCCGTGCTGGCCGAGCTGCGTCTGCGCGGGTGGACCCCGCCCGCGGGGGCCACCGTGCTCGACTGGGGCTGCGGCAGCGGCGTGGCCGGCCGCCGCGTGGCGGAGTTCATCGGCGCGGGCAACCTTGCGCGCCTCGTGCTCCACGACCACTCGCCGCTCGCGGGGGAGTTCGCCGAACACCGCGCGCGCAAAGTCTTCCCCGCCCTCGCCGTCGAACGCGCCTCTTGCCGCTTCCTGCAGGAAAGCCCCATCGACGTCCTCGTCGTCAGTCACGTGCTGAACGAACTCGACGACGCCGGCCGGGCCGCACTCTCCGGCCTCGTCGCGCGCGCCCGCGCCGTCCTCTGGGTCGAACCCGGCACGCATGAAGTGAGCCGCGGGCTCGTGCCGTGGCGCGAGCAGGCGCTGGCCGCCGGTTTCCACGCTGTCGCGCCGTGCCCCCATGCGGCGCCGTGCGGCCTGCTCGCGCCCGGCAACGAGCGGCATTGGTGCCACTTCTTCGCCGCGCCGCCGCCGGAGATCTTCGCCGATTCCGGGTGGGTGAAGTTCGGCCAGCGCGCCGGCATCGACCTGCGCGCCCTGCCTTACGGTTTCCTCGTGCTCGATCGTCGCGCGCCCGCGCTGCCCGAGGGCGCCTCGCGGATCCTCGGCGAGCCGCGCGTCTACAAGGGCTACGCGAAGATTTTCAATTGCACCGCCGGCGGCGTGGGCGAACTCGTGCTCCAACAGCGCGCCGACAGGGACCTGTTCAAGTCCCTCAAGCGCGCGCAGGGACCGTTGATCTACCGCTGGCGTTGCGAGGGAGGCCGCATCGTCGCCGCCGAGCGCTTGGTTGGCGGCCCTGCCGCCGCATCCTGAGCCGGTGGTTTTGTCGGGCCCGCCCGTCGCCATTGTCCGGAGCGGAGGAAGGTGGTCTCTTGACCATTGGTGCGCCGGCGTCTGGAGATGGGGTCCGAATCATTACGGATCCCCTGCGCCCGGCTCCGCTCGCCGGCGGCCGAGAGTCGGAGCGATCCGCTTGTCCCGTTTTTGGGAAAGGGGAATTTCGATTCCGAGGCTCGCGGTGCGCTGAAGGCTCCGCCTGCGCATACAAGACATTGATAATGAGCAGGGAAGTTTCCCCGCATCTGTGGCACAATGCGTGCGAATGACAGCACGGCACCCATCTGGCATCGCGCTAGGTGTGCGTCACCTCCCATGATCCTACGCGTGTCTCTGATCGCTGCTGCCGCGCTGCTGAGTGCGGGCGCGTTGTCCGGCCAATGTGGCGACGCACCCGCAACCGAACCGAAAGTCGAGGCTGCTGCCGGCGAGGCCAAATGTTCGGAAGCGGCTCCTCCAGCCGCCGCTGCCACGGATCTCACGGAAAACAACGCATCGCCCAACAACCCGCCGGCGCCGAGCCGCGAACCCGCCAAAGCCAGCCGCAAGAACCGTCCGGCGTGGCCGCCGCCCTCCGAACTCATCGCGTGAAGCGCGCTTGGCGCGCCCGTTTTTTCCGCCCACCTTCCGTTCATGATCTCCCTTCGCACCGTCGAAAAAGTCTATCCCCTCAAAGGCGGCGTCTTCTACGCCCTCCGCAACATCAGCCTCGACATCA
>PNKG01000184.1 GCA_013822585.1 Opitutus sp.
ATACCAAGGAGCCTTGGGATTTGGACTTTGGCGCGGCAGCGCCGGCAGGGTCGGAGCGCCGAGGCTTCGCACTCGTCGCCGCCGGCCCGACCGTGAACGTCATGGCGGCGCGCCCGGCGGTCGCGCCCTGCCTCGCGCGGCTGCAATCCATAGTCCGATTGCTACGGGAACTTGGTATTACCCCCGGATTCCGTGATTGCCGGACCTGGAGGAGCGGCCTTGCGCCGCGATCCGATATCCGACCGCGGCGGACTTTTCTGTCGCGGCATAAAACCGCTCCCACAGTCACGCGCCGCAGGTTCAATCCCCTGAATCCGGGTGAAAACCGCTCCCGCATCCGGAGCCGTCCTCTCTCATCGCGGAATCCGGGGTAATTGCGGATTGCGGCCGAGGGCGGCGCGTGCAGCGTGATGGGCACACGCGTGAGGATCCGTCTGAAGTTCAATCCGGCTTTGGTGCGCCCGGCGCTTGCCCCCGGCGACCGGCGCCTGTGGCTGTTTTCGGCGCTCGCTTTGCGCCGGCAGGAGGAGGCGGTTCCCATCTGGAATTTCGAGATCTACTGGAAGCGGCTCGCCCTTGGTGGGGCGGCGCTCGCCGCCGCCGGCTATCTTGGCGCGGTGACGGCCCTCTGGCTTTGGCTCGACCGCGTGCCCCAAAACCAGGTGACCTGGGCGACCATCGCCCTCGCTCCGGTCCGCTGGGAGCAGTTTCGCGAGCAGCGCGGCGACACGGCGATCGCCCTCGCCTTGGAGCGGCTGCGACAACGCGATTACGCCGAGGCCCACTATGGGCTGCGCGTGGGTTTGGCCCGCTCTCCCGGCCACGTGCCGGGCCGGATTGCCTTGGCCCGTCTGCTCAACGGCAGCGATCCGGCCCAGGCTTTGGCCGTCCTTGAAGCGGGGCTCGCCCACACCCCCGAAGACCCCGTCCTGCTGCGCGCGTTGTTCGGGCTCTACCGTGTCCAACAGGCCGGCGGACGCGCTCTGGAGAAAACGGCGGGACTTCTCGGTCGTCGGCCTCCGTTGTCTCCGGCGGCCCATCGATTGGTGGTCGTGGCCCGTGCAAATTCCCTGATTGACGCAGGCGACCTCGCTGGGGCCGAGAAAGCCCTGCGCGAGGCACCCCCGGCAACCGATCCCCGGGATGGCGCCGCTTTGGACCTGCTCCACGCCGAGACGCTGGTGCGGCTCGGACGCGGCTCCGAGGCGCGCGAGTTGCTGGCCGGGCTCGAGAAGACCGGGCCGGTTTCCATGGAATTGTGCCGCCTGCACGCCGAACTGGCGATCGCAGAGGGCAGCGAACCCGCCCTCGAAGGCGCGCTGCGCCGCATGAAAGTGGCGGCGAACGGACAGCCGCAGGCGCACCTCTACGCCTTCCAGGCGTGGCATAGGATGAAACGCCCCACGTATCGTGAGCGGGCGGAGCTGGAGTTTTATCGTGGTTTCGGCGGCAACGACTCCGCCCTGCAGCTGTTCGCCGCCTCCGCGGCAAACCTCGGCCTGCCCGATGTGGTCCAGCGCGCGCAGAACGTCGCGGCCGCCAGCGGACTGAGCCCTTTCGCCTTCCGCGTGCATCTCACCGAACTGGCGCTGCGCCGGGGCGAGTTTGACGAAGCCCTCCGGCTGCTCGGCAGCTGGGAGCGCCAGATCGACACCCTCAAGCCGCTGCAACGTTTCTATCCCGAATTCATCGGGCGCCTCGCGCGGGCCAGCGTGGCCGGAGAGGCGCAGCAAGCCGACACGTTGGCCGCCCCCTTCGGCCATCTGCGCGGCCGTGCCAGCGTCGGGATGTATCGGCTCGCCGCGGAGGTGCTCGAGCGCTCGGGCCAGCCCGATGGCGCCCGGCAGGTCGTGCAGCTCGGCTTGCGGTCCTATCCGTGGAGCGATCCGTTGCTGGCGTTCGACCAACGCCTGGCGCAGCGGGCCGAGGCGACCAGGATTTCCGCGGCGAAGACCGGCGCCGATAGGGTTGCAGCCGCCGCACCGAGGACGGCCGAGGAAGCCCTGCGGCAGCTCGATGCGCTGCTTGCCGCGGGCGAATTCACCAAGGCGCGGACACTGTTGCGCAGCCTGCGCGAAACCCCGCCGGGCTGGCTCCCCTCCGTCGACCCCGAACTCGCTCTCCGCGAGATCCGCTTCGCCGTGCTCACACTCGATCCGTTCGGCGCCCGGGCGGCCCTGCGCACCCACCTGGAGCGTCGTCCCGGCGAGGAGGATGCGCTCCGGCTGGCGCGGCTGGCGGAATCTTTGCAAAAAAGCGGCCGCTCCGCCGAGGCGCGGCTGGTGCACGACGAGGTGGCGGCGCGGCACGGCGGCGCCCCCGCGGTCGTGCAAGCCCTCGCCTCGCTCGCCCTGCCCGACGACCTCGCGGGCGTCGTGGCGACCCAGGCCGCGGCGCTGGCTGCGATCGACCGGGCCCTGGCCGGCCGACAACCGGCCGAGGCGCTCCGCATCCACGAGCGCCTCGAACAGCGTCCGCCCGCTTGGCGGGGGGCTGCAGGCGCAGAACTGGAAGTGCGTGAGGTGCGGATGCGTCTCGCCCTTGACCAGCGGCCGCACGCCTTGGCGGTGTGGAAGGACCTTGTGCTCCGGCCGGGCCCGTCACGAGCCGCAGCCTTCAAGTTCGTGCGCGATCTGCTGGCCAGCGGCGAGGAGGAACAGGCCCGTCTGCTCGCCCGCGAGGTCGTCCGGCTCCTGCCGGGCGATCCGGCCGCGGCGAAACTGCAGCAGGAAGCCGAGGCTCCGCGCCCGGTGGACTGAGGCGGAACAATTCAGTTCAACCACGAATAGACACGAAAAAACACGAATGAAGAGACGGGCAACCGGCAGACGCATCAGCCGGTGACCGATGTGCCTGCTACCGATACCCGACTCGGCGCCGAGCAGGATTCGTGTCCATCCGTGGTTTCCGACTGCATAATTCCGGCTGAGGCCGTTCAGCCGTGCCGGAGCTCCGAGCCGCGGAATTTGATGATGATGCGGTGGACCTTCTTCTGCCGGCAGGTGATCTGGCCGGTCGTGAGATCGATGGAGTCGGGCACGTCGACCTTGAGGATGTCGACCACGGCGTGGTAGCCGCGCTCGGAAAAGATGTCGATCAGCATGGCCAGCGCGGAGGGCTCGTTGAGGATCGGAGCCTCGCTGTTCACGTTCGAGTGGCCCGAGATGGCATGGCGCTGCACGATGGGCATGATCTTCTTTTCGATCAGCCCGACCACACGGGCGAAGAGCTCGGGCTGGCCGAGGGCGTAGCCGTCGAGGCGCTTGACCAGTTCCTGACGCGCGTGGACGACGATCTCGCTGGCGAGGGGCAGGGTGCGCAGCTGGTCGTAGGTGCGCGGGTCGAGTTCGAGCGAACTCTGGTAGGCGAGTTCGCCGGCGATGTTCTGCTCCACTTCCTGGAACGTGCCCTGCGCGTTGATGAGGTGGTAGTGGAAGATGTCCTTCAGCGAGAGGAGCGCCTCCCAGGTCTGCTCCTTGAACACGCGGTAGCGGCGCGCGGCGAGGGCCTCGTCGAAGTCCGTCGCGCGTTCCTCCCAGAGCACGCCGCGGCCGGTGGCGCGGACCTCGTCGTTGTGCGCCTTGGTCTCGCGGCCGCGCTTGAGCTGGCGGGCGATGGACTCCTTCTCGTCGACGAAGAGCACCACGATGTGCACGACGGGCTGGCGGAAGTGGATGCCC
>PNKG01000185.1 GCA_013822585.1 Opitutus sp.
CCCGGCGGGCGCGGCGAAGGGCCGTCACGGAGCGGCGGCCCGCGCGCTGAAACCGAACTCGTTCGCCGGCGTGCTCTTCCTTTTCAACGGCCTGATGCAGATTCCGGGGCGCGAGAGCCGCCGCGCGGCGTTGCGCGGGCTGCTCGCGCTGGCGCGGCCGGGCGCACCGCTGCTGTTCACCACGCACGACCGCGACGACGAGCCCGGCGAGCGCCGTCATTGGAAACGCGAGGCCGAACTCTGGGCGCAGGGGCAACAGGATCCGCAACTGCTCGAATTCGGCGACCGCTACTTCGTGGACGACGACCACTACCGCGTGTTCATGCACCTGCCCGACCGCGCGGAAATCCTCGCCGACCTCGCCGCGACCGGCTGGACGCATGAGTGGGACGGGATGCGCCGCCGCGTCGCCAAGGAGTCGAGGGCGGTGAAGGATTTCTCGGACGAGTGCCGCTTCTGGCTCGCGCGCCGGCCCGCGTGACGCAGCGAGGTGACGGCGGCACGCACCTCGTTGCGATGCAGGCAGGGCACTCGCGGCGGCGCCGGAGCGCCGCCTTCCATGATCCGCACGAAACAAAAAGGCCGCGCGGGCCGCGCGGCCTTCGTGAGTGAGAGAGCGCCGTTCGCGCGCGGCTCAGAAGCCGGTCTGGACGGAAAGCGAGTATTGGCTGGCGGTGTCGCCGTCGTCACGGACTTCGGCCATGTAGCCGGCACCCCAGCTCCAACGCTTGCTGAACGAGCCGCCGAAGCGCACGCCGAGCTTGATGCTCTCGTTGAGGCCGTCCTGGGTCGTGATACGGGTGCGGGCCGAGATCGTGTTGGCAAGGCGGCCGGAGAGTTCGCGCACATCGTCGGCGAGGTCTTTTTGGAACAGCGCGTAGCCGCCGAGGAAGAGCGGCATATCGCCGTCGCGGATCTGCCAATCGAGCGCGGCGCCGATCGTGGCGTCGAACGACTTGGCGGTCTGGCTGTCGAAGGAGTAATTCAGGCCGGCGACGTCGCTCTCGGTGTAGGCGCCGATCTTGCCCTTGGTGTAGCGGAGGCCGGCGAAAGGCGTGACGTGCACGCTGTCGGTGGCGAAGTCCCAACCGATGCGGAACTGGCCGCTCCAGCGGTCGCCGTCGGTCTTGCCCGAAGTGGGCAGGCCGCCGAAGGCGGTGGTGCGGACGATGCCGCGGAGGTCGTGCGAACCGACGCCGGCGGAGGCGGAGGCGAAGAACGCGCCTGACTTCCATTGCGCGTAGGCGGCGACGGTCTGCCCTTCGAGTTTGAAGGAGCCGGCGCCGGCCTTCAGGTCGGCCTCGATGTTCTCCTTGGTCACGACGAGCCCGGCGACGATCTCGCTGCCGAGGTTCGCGTCGAAGCCCGCGGCGATGACGCTGCCGGTGTAGTTGAATTCGTTCTGGTAGCCCGTCCAGTCGCGTGAGCCGTCCTTGTAGCTGTAGCTGACGAAGCCGTGCGCGCCTTCCCGTTTGCCGCCTCTGCGGACGAGGTCGAGGCGGCCGGCGATGGCGTCGGCGGACATGTCGGCCGCGATGAGCATCGCGGTGCCCTGCACGGCGGAGGTGCCGAGGACGAACTCGGGGTTGAGCACCTCGCTGATCACTTGCGCAAAGATGGCCTGCGCGCGGGTGGTCGGGTGGATGCCGTCCCAGAAGATGTAGCCGTTCACGTCGCCGGGGTTGCCGCCGGCCAGGAGGGTGCCGAGGTATTCGCGGTTGGTGACGCTGAAGCCGAAGCGCGAGGCGTTGGCGAGGATGCCATCAAAGACCGCGCCGAGGTCGAAGACGGTGACCTTCACGTCGGCCGGGAGCGCGAGTTGGCCGATGCGGGTGGCGATGTCGCGGTTGTAGGCGAGCACGCCGTTCTGCATGAAGAGCGCGCCGGAGGCGCCGGAGCCGGTGGTGAAGCGGGCGGTCTTGGAGATGTCCGGCAGGTTGAGCACGAGGATGTTCTTCGCGCCGAGGCCGGCGAGGGACTGCACGGCGCTGCTGACGGCGGTCGACGCGGCCACGCCGGTGTTGGTCATGGCGGTGGCGTTCTGGTTGGCCGGGACTTGGATGGCGTTGAGCAGGTCGTTCGCGCCGGCGAGGAGGACGTAGAGACCGTTGGGGTTCGCCGCGATGCCGCGGGCCTGGTAGGCCGCAACCTGCACGGCGAGCGAGGCGGGCACCGGTGTCGTGCCCGTGGCCGTGGCGCCGGCGAAGGCGAAGTTGAGCTTGGTCGAGCCAGCCGGGGCGGTGACTGAGGGCAGCAGGCCCGGCGCCAGATATTCGGCGTAGGTGGGGCCGTTGGAGAAGCGGCCGTTGTAATACGGCGCGGGCGGCTGGCCGGTGAGCGTGAAGAGATTTCCGCTGTCCGTGAGCGAGTCACCGAAAAAATAGTAGTTCGAATAACTACGTTGGGCGGGCTGGGCGACGGCGGCGGTCGCGAGACCGAGCGAAGCCAGCAGGACGAGGGCGCGGGAGCGCAAATCGTTCATAGTTCGGGTGGGGTTGATAGGTGGCACCATGACACCGCGTATCCGCCCCGGTGCAAGAGCGATTCGGGCCGCCTTCGCCCTCAGCGAACGACATCCCTCGAGTCGGGCGCGCTTTGCTGGCCCAGTCCTCGGCCGTGAAGGAGCAGAGGCGGTGTTCCGCACGTAGCGGTCGAAACGACCCGGTAGCGCCGCCGGATGCCCTCGAACCCCGTGCCGATGCTCTCACGGGCGCAGCGCGAGGGCCCGTTGCGCTCGTCGGTTTTCAACTGCACGCGCGCCGGTGGCGCTCCTCGAGCGGTCCGAGACGGACGTGACGGCCTCCGAGCAGGACGGGGCGCGGATCGAAACCCATGCCGCCACCATCAGGCCGCGCAGCGGGCGCTCAAGCCCGCAGCCGGCCCCAACCGGCACAGCGTGCGAGGATTCTGACTTCATCAACGGTAGCACGGAGCAGCCCGCTCCGCCGTGCTTGCGCCACAGGCGAACCGGGCCGGGCCGCCCTACCGACACCCCTCCTCAGGTTTCCTTGACCGCTGCCCTGCACTCGAAACTTGTGGGCCGGTTGCCCCACCCGGCGGTTTGGCGGCTTCGAATGTGCTGCAAGCGGGGTGAGGGCACCCCGCCCGCAGACAGGTTAACGGAGCCGTGCTGACGGGAGCTCAGAACGTCGGCGTGATGGTCACGCTCTGGCCGGGCTCCACGACGTAGTCGTTGCCCGTGCTCCATTTCTCGTCGTTCACCAGCACCTTGAAGATCACAGGGGAGGTGGCGCCCTTGAGCGTATGGGCCCAGGCGTCGGAGGCGATGCAGTCCATCGCCACGCCGTGGTCCCAGCTCAGGCCCGGGCCTTCGCCGCGGACGTAGAGATGGTTGCCGAAGCCGACGTCGACGCGGGCCGAGATAAACGTCGCGGGCGCCTCACGCTGGACGGTGTCCTTCTTGCGTGTGGCAGCGGCAGCTGAGGCGGCCGTCTTCTTGGCCGGGGCCTTGGTCGTGGCCGCTTTCGGGGCGGCGGTGGTGATCTTGGTGGTCTTCTTCATGTCGCAAACGGGAGAAAATGATGTGTCGGAGGATCTGTGTCCCGCGTGGGGACGTTCGGAGCAAGAGCAAATTCAGCGCCAATCCTGCGGTCAGGTGAAAAAGCGGCTATGACGCTCTCTGGCGCGGTGAAAAATTTTGTTTTACTCCGGCT
>PNKG01000186.1 GCA_013822585.1 Opitutus sp.
CGGGTGCGCGTGGGCGCTTGAATGATCGGGGTAGGGCGCGACCGCTGGGCGCGCCGCTTCAACGTCCGACGGCGGGCCCAGCGGTCCCGCCCTACCGAAGAAGGAGACTTGGATCGCGCGCAGCGTGAAGGCGGCGGCGACCAGCACGCCGGTGGCGGCGACGAGCGCCCAGAGCGGTTTGGTTTTCCACGTGCCGATGAGGATGGTGAGCTCGGCGGGGAAGCCGCTGAAGCCCGGCATGCCCATCGAGGCGAGGCCGGCGATGACGAACGTCACTGCGGCGAACGGCAGCAGCTTGTGCAGCGGCATCGCGCGCAGGTCGTCCATCTTCCGCGTGTGCGTGCGCTCGTAAACCATGCGGCCGACGACCGCGAAGAGGAGGCCGGCGATGACGCCGTGCGAGAACATCTGCAGCACCGCGCCGGCGACGGCGGTCGGGTTGGCCGCGGCGAGACCGAGCAGCACGAAGCCCATGTGGCTCACGCTCGAGTAACCGATGACGAACTTGAAGTCCTCCTGCACGAGCGCCACGAGGCCGGCATAGACGATGCCGATGATGGCGAGCCACGCGATGACCGGCGCGAAGTAGGCGAGGCCCTGTGGGAACGTCACCATCGCGACGCGCAGGCAGCCGTAGGCGCCGAGCTTCATCACGACGCCCGCGAGCAGCATCGAGGCGGCGGTCGGCGCGGCGACGTGGCCGGTCGGGGCCCACGTGTGGAAGGGGAACATGCCCGCGAGCACGGCGAAGCCGGTGAAGACGAGGGCGAACATCCCGAGCTGTTGCGCATGGCTGAATTTCGCCGCGGCCTGCGCGAGCGGGATCAGGCCGAAGGAGTCACCGCCCGCGGCGGCCCAGGCCCAGAGCAGTCCGGCGAGGACGAGCGCGCTGCCCGCGAACGAGTAGAGCACGAGCTTCATCGCACCGTAGTGGCGGTTGGTGGAGCCCCAGTTCGCGATGAGGAAATATTTCGGGACGATCGCGATCTCGTAGAAGACGAAGAACACGAACGCATCGACGCTCATGAACACGCCGTAGACGCCGCCGATGAGCGCGAGGTAGAGCGCGAAAAATTCGCCGACACGTTCCTCGATGTTCCAGGAGAAGAGCACGCCCGCGACGGCGGCGAGGCCGGTGAGGACGACGAGCGTCAGGCTGATGCCGTCGGCCGCGAGATGGTAGTTCACGCCCAGGTCGGGGATCCACTCGACGTTGATGAGCGGCTGGAGGCCCTGGGTCGGGACGAATTCGAACGCGGCCTTCAAGGCGATCGCGAGGCCCGTCAGCGCGGTGCCGAGCGCCACGCCGCGCGCGGCGCTGGCGGAACGCAGGCCGGCCAGCAGCGCCAGCACGGCACCGGCGAAGGACACGTAGATGGTGAAGGGCAGGGCGGACATGAGAGGCAGAAGGCGGTAAGCGGTAAGCTTTAGGCGGTAAGCTGTGGCGGCGGAGGAGGAGGATTGTGCGGGGCTTAGGGCTTAGCGCTTATTGCTTATCGCTTCTTCATTGCAGCGGGATTTGCGCGACCCAGGCGTTGACGAGCGGGTTGATCAGGCCGGCGAGGAGTTGCGGGAGCAGGCCGAGGACGAACATGAGGGCGATCAGCGGCAGCAGCGTGATGATCTCCTCGGAGTCCAGGTCGCGGAAGGCGATGCCGCCGCCCGCCGCCGGGCCGTGGAAGACACGCTGCCAGAACGTGAGCAGGAAGAGCGCGGTGGCGAGGAGTCCGAGCGTCGAGACCGCCGCGGCCCACGGCGTGAGCCCGAACACGCCGCGGAAGATGAGGAACTCGCCGACGAAACCGTTCAGGCCCGGCAGGCCGAGCGAGGAGAACATCGAGATGCCGCACAGCGCGGCGAACACCGGCGCGGCCGTGCGCACGCCGCCGAAGTCGTTCAGACCGCGCCGTCCGGCGCGCGCCTCGAGGATGCCGGCGCAGAAGAACAGCGCGGCGGCGGAGAGGCCGTGGTTGAACATTTGCAGGATCGCGCCGCTGAGCGCCGCGGCCTGCGCCTCACCCGCGCGGCCGTAGACGGCCGAGACGGCGAAGAGCGCGAGCAGGCAGTAGCTCAGGTGGTTGATCGACGAGTAGGCGATCATGCGCTTGAGGTCGGTCTGCTTGAGCGCGGCGTAGGCGCCGAGCACCACGCCCGCAACCGCGAGCCAGACGAGGCACGGCGCCGCGGCGTGCAGTTGCGTCGGGAACAGCGGCCAGAGCAGGCGCAGGAAACCATAGACGCCCATCTTCGAGAGCACGCCGGTGAGGAACATCGACGCGCCGGTCGGAGCCTCGGCGTAGGCCGAAGGCAGCCAGGTGTGGAAAGGGAAGAGCGGCACCTTGACCGCGAGACCGAGCAGCACGCCGAGGAACACCACCTGCGGCCAGAAGGTGCCGAGGTGCTTGAGCGCGTCGTTGAGCTGGCCGTCGCGCGCCAGCGCGGCGAGTTGCACGAAGTCGAACGTCCCGGTGGCGGCGTAAAGCGCGGCAAAGGCGAGCAGCATGAACGCGCTGCCGCCGATGGTGTAGATCACGAATTGATAAGCCGCGCGCGTGGCACCGGGGCCGCCCCACATCTTCACGAGGAAGAACGCGGGCACGAGGCTCAGCTCCCAGAAGATGAACCACGGGAAGAAATCCTGCGCGAGGAAGACGCCGAGCGCGCTGCCTTGAAGGAAGAGGAACAGCGCCGCGTAGAGCGCCGACTGGCGCGCGGCGCGCGCGGTGCCGAAGAGCGCGACCGGCGCGATCAGGCCGGTGAGCAGCACGAGCACGAGGCTCAGGCCGTCGAGGCCGAGGTGGTAATGGACGTTCAGCGCGCGGATCCACGCGTGCTTTTCGACGAACTGCAGCGCGGTGTTCGCCGGGTCGAAGGCGGACAGTGCGGTGATGCCGAGCCCGAGCGTCGAAAAGCTGAACACCAGCGCGAGACCGCGCGAGGCGCCGCCGGACAGACGCGGCAGGAGCGCGAGCAGCAGCGCGCCGGCCCACGGGACGAAGACGATCAGCGAGAGAAGCGGGAGCGAGTTCATGCGGACAAACCTCCCCGCCGCGGATGTAGGGGCGCAGTCTTGCTGCGCCCTTCTCGCGAGTGCGGATCGAGCAGGGCGCAGCAAGACTGCGCCCCTACAGATTCAACGGAGGCGGAAGCGGGGGCATTCATCGGGCACCTCCGGCCACCAGCAGGCTCAGCATCTTTCTCTTTCCTCTTAATCTTTCTCTTTCGTCAGGGACAAAGATCGCTGCTGACGGGTGAAAGGCAGGGAGAACGAGAAAGATTAAGAGAAAGAGGAAAGAGTCGGAGTTCATCGGGCACCTCCGAGGAGGACCACGAGCAGCACGACCACGAAACCGAACGCGAGGGTGCGGAGGTAGCCGTGGGCGTCGCCGGTTTGGAGGCGGGAGTAAAGCTGGCCGAGTCCGCGGAGCTTCTCGCTGGTGGCGTCGAAGCCGCCGTTCAGCGTGCGTTCGTCGTTCTCGCGATTGGCGAGGCCGGTGAAGACGCCCAAGCCGGCGAGGAAGCGCACGGCGCCGTCCCAGACGTAGCGGTCCGCCCAGTCGGAGATCGCGGCGAGCGCGTCGTTGGCGCGGAAGGCGGTGGCGGCGTAGAGTTCGTCGAAGCCGAGGCGGTTGCCGAGGGCGGCGAA
>PNKG01000187.1 GCA_013822585.1 Opitutus sp.
GGCCAGATATCCGATCGCGGCGCAAAGCCGCTCCTACACCTCCGGCGATCGCGGACTCCGGGTTCAGCGCTCTTCGGCGACGAAGTGGCAGCCCTTGCTCACGGGATTGAGCGAGGCGGCGTGGACGACCAGCAGCGCGGTCTGCGCCGCGTTGCGCAGCTCGATCAACTCCCGCGTAGGACGGCAGTCGCGATAGAAACCCTGGATGTCCTCGCGCAGCCCGAGCAGGATGCGCCGCGCGCGTTCGAGGCGCTGCGGCGAACGGATGATGCCGGCGTAGTTCCACATCGTCTGTTGGATTTGCTGCAGATCCTGTCGCACGAGCAGCGGATCGGCGGACTTTTCGGGGCTGCGCCACTCGCGGGGCGCCGGCAGCCGGAACGCGCCGCCGGAGGAAATCTCCGCCGCGTCCGCCTGCGCCGCGGCCTTGGCGCTCACCAGGCACTCGAGCAGCGAAGTGCTGGCGAGGCGGTTCGCGCCGTGCAGGCCCGTGCAGCCCGTTTCGCCGATGGCGTTCAGGTGCCGGACGTTCGTCCGGCCCTGCAGGTCCGCGTGCACTCCGCCGCAGGCGAAATGCGCGGCCGGCACGACCGGAATCCGCTCGCGCGTGATGTCGAGACCGTCCGCCAGACAACGCTCGTGAATGCTCGGGAAGCGCTCCCGGATGAACTCCGGCCGCAGCGCCGCGAGGTCGAGGTAAACGCAACGCCCGCCCGTGCGCGCAAGGTGCTGCTTGATCGTCCGCGCCACGACGTCGCGCGGCGCGAGCGAGCCGAGCGGGTGCGCCGCATCCATGAAGCGGCGCCCGTTCGCATCGACCAGCACGGCTCCTTCGCCGCGCAACGCCTCCGTGATCAGGAACGGAACCCCGTCCCGCGGAAAGAACACGGTCGGATGAAACTGCACGTATTCCAGGTCGATCACCCGTGCGCCGACGCGATACGCCATCGCCACGCCGTGGCCCACGCTGCCGGGCTGGTTGGTCGTGTGCAGGAAAATCCCGCCGAGCCCGCCCGTCGCGAGGATCGTCTTTTTCGCCACGAAGGCCACGACCTCGCCCGACGCCGTGTCGAGCGCGTAGCAGCCGAAACAGGTGAGCGGCTCGTAGCGGTCCCGCGGATCGACCGCGTTGTGCGACAGCGTCAACAGGTCGATCGCCGCGTGCCCGGTCCGGCGGGTGATGCCGCGCGTGGCGTCGACGCGCTCGGCCACCGCGCCGAGGATCGCGTGGCCCGTCGCGTCCTTGCGGTGGATGATCCGGCGGGCGCGATGGCCCCCTTCGCGCGTGAAATCGAGTTCGCCCGACTCCCCGCGATCGAAGGGCACCGCGAGTTCCTCGAGCAACATCTCCCGGACCGCGGCCGGACCCTCGCGCACGAGTTGCGCGACCGCCGCGGGATTCGCCGTGCCGTCGCTCGCGGCGACGATGTCGGCGGCCAGCGTGCCGGCGGCGCCCGCCGGATCGTAGATGATGCCGCCCTGCGCCCAGTCGCTGTTCGCCTCCAACGGCCCGGCCAGCGACAGCAGCTCGACCGCCAGCCCGGCCCGCGCCGCGTGCAGCGCGTAGGCCGACCCGGCCAGGCCGGCGCCGAGAACCAAACAATCCGTTGAAATCGTTTTCATGCGGAACACGACATCCTCGCGCATTCGCGCCCCGGGCTGGAGGGCCGAGCTCCCGCGCGGCCGCGAACATGAGGGCGCGCGCGAACGGTTCGGCCGCGCGGGAGCTCGGCCCTCCAGGATTCCGGCGGTGTGGGCTCGAAATTCATCTTCAGCGCAGCCGCTCCCGCAAATCGAGGCTGAGGTCGGCGGCGGGCACCGAGTGCGTGAGCGCGCCGATGCTGATCAAGTCGACGCCGGGCAGCGCGAATCTCCGCAGCGTGGCGAAGTGCACGCCGCCGGAAACTTCCACGGTGGCGCGGCCGGTGATGAGCTTCACCGCGGCGCGGATGCGCGCGGGTGGCATGTTGTCGAGCAGGATGATGTCCGCGCGCGCCGCCACGGCCTCCCGCACCTCCTCGAGCGTCTTGACCTCGACTTCGATCTTCATGCCCCGCGGCGCCGCGCGGCGGCAGCGCTTCACCGCCGCGGCGAGCGAGCCGGCCGCAGCGATGTGGTTGTCCTTGATCAGGACCAGATCGCGCAGCGACATCCGGTGGTTGTGCCCGCCGCCGGTGCGCACGGCGTATTTTTCCAGCGCGCGCCAGCCGGGCGTGGTCTTGCGCGTGTCGACGATTTGCACGCCAGTGCCGCGCACGGCCTCGACATAGCGGCGCGTCTGCGTGGCGATGCCGGAAAGGCGCTGGAGAAAATTCAAGGCGGTGCGCTCCGCGGCGAGCAGCGAGGCGGTCGGGCCCTCGACCCGCAGCACGTCGGTGCCGCGACGCACGCACGCGCCGTCGCGCACGAGCGCGCGCACGCGCAGGCGCCGGTCGACACGGCGAAACACCTCTGCGGCGAGCGCGAGGCCGCAGACGACGAGGTCCTGCTTGGCGTCGATGAACGCGCGGCTGCGGTGCGCGCGCGGGAGAATCGCGCGGCTGGTGACGTCGTGCTTCACCGCGTCCTCCGCGAGAGCGAGGGTGATGAGGCGGTCGGCGCGGGGGGTCATGGGGAGCGTCCAGTGGAGGGAGGGAGCGCAGTGCGAGGCGGGTTTGTCACCTAATAGGTGACAATTGGGAACTCAGTCCTTCGGCGCGAGTTCGAACATCCGCTCGATGCTGCGGAGCGCGCGGCGGCGGAGGTCCTCGTCGAGCGTGACGATCTGGTCCGCCCGCGGCGCGCGCAACGCGTCGCGCACCTTCTCGAGTGAGTTCAGCTTCATGTAAGGGCAAAGGCGGCAGCCGCCGATGAAGCGTTTTTCGGGATCCTCGACCTGCAGGCGTCCGACCAAGCCGCATTCCGTCAGCATCAGGAAATAGGGCGCGGCCGTCGTGCGCACGTAGGCCATCATGCCGCCCGTGCTGCCGACGTAGTCTGCCGCCGCCGCGACTTCCGGAGTGCATTCCGGATGTGCGACGACCTTCAGGCCCGGGAAGCGCGCGCGGGCGTCGGCCACGGCCGCGGCGTCGAAGACGTCGTGCACGATGCACGTGCCGTCGGAGGTGATGATTTCCTTGTCGATGCCGCGGCGCTTCAGCTCCGTGCGGATGTTCTGTCCCATCAGCCGGTCGGGCACGAAGAGGATGCGGCGCTGCGGCAGGCTGGCCACGATGGGGTAAACGTTGCCGGAGGTCACGCACACGTCCGCCTCGGCCTTCACCTCGGCGGTGCTGTTGATGTAGCAAACGACGGCGGTGTCGGGATACGCGGCCTTGAGGCGGCGGAGTTGTTCGCCCGTGAGCGAATCCGCCAGCGAGCAGCCGGAGCCGCGATCGGGCACGACGACCGTCGCCGCCGGCGAGAGCACCTTCGCCGTCTCGGCCATGAACACCACGCCCGCGAACACGATCATCTTCGCCCGCGCCTCGCGCGCCTTCAGGCTGAGGAAGTAGGAGTCGCCCTTGAAATCCGCCACTCCGTAGATGATCTCCGGCTCGACGTAGGAATGCGCGAGGATGATCGCGCCTCGTTCCCGTTTCAGGCGGTTGATTTCGAGCGTGAGCGGCGCGATGCGGCGGCACG
>PNKG01000188.1 GCA_013822585.1 Opitutus sp.
CTAGCGAGCCGCCTTCGTCAGGTCGAAGACCACCGCGCCCGGCGCCGGCGGCGCGTCGGCGGACCGCGTCTCGAAGTGGAGTTTCACGCCCTTGGGCAGGCCCGCCGAAAAGCGCTCGTGCACGGCGGCGGCGACGGCACGCAAGGCCGCATCGGCGTGGCCGGCGACACGCGCATCGAAGGCGGCGTTCTGCATCGCACCGCTCTTCAGCGCCTCCGGGGGGACAAGGACCTGCACCGTCGTGTCGCCCGCAATGTTCGCCCGGAGCGCCGCGTTGGCCAACCCGTGCCACTCCGTGGCGAAGGGAGCGACCACGCCCTTGTGCAGCTGGCCGAAGGCGATGAAGGCGCCGACGGCAACCACCCCGGCCATCGCGCCGTTCTGCCAGAGTGGGCGCCCGCCCGGCCTGTCGCCCAAGGCGCGCAGGCCCGCCAGCAGCGCCACGAGCACCACACCCGCCAGCGGCCAGACCGAGCGGTAGCTGAAACGCCAAGCCGGCGTCATCAGGATGACGAAGGCGAAGATCAGGACCGACCCGCCGAGCGTCAGTCTCCAAATCTGTCCGAGTCGGACGTCGGTTGCCGCGCGCCGGCGGATGATGAAAGCCAGCCCTGCCACGGTCGCGATGCCCAGCAGGGTGCACAGGATCCGCGTGGGCAGGGAACTCGCGCCCAGAAACGGCGCCAGCGCCAGCGGCAGCGCGAGCGCCACGAGATCGATCAAGCGTTGCGCCAGCGAACCGCCGTCGGTCAGGCCGGCGCCCTCGCGCATGGCGCGCTCGATGAGCCATGCGGCCAGCACGCCCGCCAGCAGCAGCCCCGCATGGCGCGCGAACCATTTCCGCGTCTCGGGCCAGACCCGTGGGGCGCGGGTCAGAGCCAGCGCGGTGAGCGGAACCAGCGCCATCGCGACCCCCGGGAAATAACACATGGCCGACGACAGGTAGAGCAGCACGCCGCCGAGCATGGCGACGAATCGCCTGCCTCCGCCCTGTTCGAGCTCGCTTTCCGCCGCGGCGAAACCGGCGAGCGCCAGGAGAGCGGACAACACCCCGGGCCAGAGGGTCGCCCAGCCGGCGGCCAGCTGGGCCGTCGGCAGCAGCACCACGCCCAAGGCCACCGCGGCGGCATCGTATTCGAACCAACCGGCGCGCTCCAGCACCTGCCAAAGGGCCAGGCCGCAGAAAACCAACAGCAGGAGGCCCAGCGCGCGCACCGAGCGCAGATCGCTCACCCGTTCCGCCATGCCGAAGGAGATGTCCAGCAGCGCGCCGTTCAGAATGCCCTCGCCGGCATGGTCCGCCACCACGCGCGCGTGCCCGGGGGTTTCCAAGTGGAGGAAGTCGGCCGGCGTGCCGTATTCGTTGAGCAGCGCCGACGAATAGACGATCAGCGGCACAAGCACGAGGGCGAGATAGCACAGACGTTCGCGCATGGGGTCAGAACTGCATTTCCTGCTGGTCGACTAGTGGCCGCACTCCGGCGAAACGTCCATAGCGTTCCACCCAATCGTCGATTTTTTCCAGATAATAGACAGGGTCGTAGGGGGCGGTTTCCGGGTCGAATTCCGCGATCGGCCGCGCGCGCTGCCAGTCCGCCGTCTGCCCCTTCTGCTTCGGCCCGATGAAATACGTCACGCGCTCGCCCATCCGCGGGCGCGGGTGCATGCGCAAGGCCGCCTCCGCGGAGGCGCGGCGGGGCTTGCCGCCGCCGGCCACGAACTGCCCGTAAGTTTCGGGATTCTGGCTCAGGGCCTCGGTCTTGGCCAAATCGGCCACCGGCATGGCGCGCGCGGCGATCTTCTCCCGCAGCTCCCGCACCGTCACGGCGGGAGAACGGTCGCTGACGCCGAGCAGAAAGGCGATGAACTCGTCGCTCAACCGCTTCAGATAAGGCTCGATCCCGCGCGACCGCAGCGCGGACCCGCGGAGCGTCACCTCCCCGCCGGCCGCGAGCGCGTAGTTCTTGGCCTTGTAGCAGAACATCGCGTCGTAGCGGCCGTCGAACTCGAGTTCGATGCCCGCGGGCAGGATTTTCTGCGCCTGCTCCAGCAGCTCCTCCGGACGCCCGAAATAATCCGTCGAGGACAGGTAGATGCCGTCGGTGTCGGCCTCGAGGATCGTGCAGCCGAGCCGACCGAACTCGTCGATCAGCGCCTGCAGCAGCTCGCGGCCGCGGCGCGTGACCTCCGCCGCAAGTTCGCCGTCGCCGAAGCGCGCGCCGGAGAACCCCAGGTAGCCGTAGAAGGAATTGATGAGGATCTTGAAGGTCGCCTGGCGCGCCTGCGCCTCGTCGCGCTCGGCCGCCGCAGGGGCCGACTTGGCGAGCTGCTTGTATCTGAGCCGGTATTCGCGGAGCCGCTCCAACAACGGGATGAATACCCCGAGCGTGTCGCTCCGGGGGTTGCGGCCGATGTGCAGCAACAGACTCGGGTAGAGCGAGGCGACGTCGAAGTGCAGCACGTGCCGGAAGACGCCCTCCTGGAAGCTCCGCGTGAATCCGCCCTCGAAGGCCTGCCAGTCGACCGGCGCGGAGCAGGAGGCCCGCGCATGGTAATACTCCTCGAGGAAGAGAAGGTCGACCTTGCCGGCGGTGCCGCGCAGCGACGCATCCTGCAACAGCATCGGGAAAGCCCGCGTCTGCTCGAAGTAGGTCGGCAGCAGGACATCCGCGATGCCCTTGGTCTCGCGCAGGTCGTCGGCCAGGTAGGCGAGGAATCTTTCCCGGTCCCGGCGAAACTCCTCCTGGATGCCCGCGCCGTCGATGTAGGTGCGGCCGGCGCCGGACTCCGGGGTGAGGCCGAAATAGACGGCGGCCTCCTTCAAGCCGTAGGAGGTCATCTCGCGCAGGGTGATGTCGTAGAGCTGCACGAGCAGGTAGGTGTCGGCGACCGCACGGCCGGGGATGTCGCAGCGCGGGAAGTCGATCCAGCGCTCGGCGACCTTCAGGCGGCTGCTGCGGAATTCCGCCGTGAGGCCGAAACGCCCCCAGGCGCAGGGCAGCTTGTGGCGCCGGCAGCGCTGGCGGAGGTAGTCGAGGTCGAACTTGAAGAGGTTGTGCCCCTCGACGACGTCGGGGTCCATCTCCTGCAAAACCTCGCCGAAGCGCAGCAGCAGCGCCTTCTCGCCCGCGGGACTTTCGTCCTCGAGCTGAAGCAACTCGCGGCGCGGGCCGCATTGCAGGCCGATCGCCAGCACGCGGTCGTCCGCGTTCTTCGCGTCGCTGAATCCGCCCGGCTCGGCCGCCGCGGTCTCGATGTCGAGCTGGCAGCGCCGCAGGCCGGCGAAATGCACGTCGGCGTAGAGCCGCTCGCGCCGCTGCAGGAGCCATTGCGACTCGTAGGGGCGGAGCACGTCGATCGCGCCGCCCTCGCGCACGGCCTTGAAGAAATCGTCGAAGAGCGGGAGCGACTCCGCGTGCGCGAGCCACTTGAAAGTCCCTTCCCCCGACAGTCGCTCGAAGGTCACGCCGGGATAGTCACCCTGCTCGCCCGTCCAGGCGAAAGGTCGGAAAACCTCGGTGGATTCGCGGCGACCGCCGTCCGGCGTGGCGCGCGACACGTGCGCGCGCCCGCTGTCGTCAATCCACAGGCCGCAGATCGAACCCGTG
>PNKG01000189.1 GCA_013822585.1 Opitutus sp.
CAGGCGATGGAGGATGCGCCGCACTGACTGGGCTCGCACCGGGCCTGGTTCACTCGCGGCGATCTGGGGTTGGGCCATGACGCGGTCATGGCCTGGCACGAGGCGCGAGTCGACCGGCCGAGGTATTTGTTCAAGCTGAAGCTGACCCGCGGCGCGCGCGTAGTGCCGCGTGCGTCATACCAGTTACGACAAGCTTTGAACCTTTTGACCGCAGCGGTGCGCGCCAGCGAGCCGACGATCTTCCACTCGCTGGCGCTCGCGGCTACCGGGCGAGTCTGAAGTCTCGGGACGAAGCGTCACTGGTATCAGACGCGTTTTTGCGCCACGACTAGGAGTTGCTCGCTGGCCAGCAGCGCCGGACTCACGAGAAAGCGAAACAAATCACGCTCGCCCGCGTGAAACTCCGGCGGGTTCGACCGGCCACGATCGATGCCGAGCCAACACGCGAAGTAGATCAGCGGATAGAGCAAAATCCACTCGCAGTGCAGCGGCTTCCATTTGGTCATCCCGAGACGTTGCAGATCGAAACCACGCGCGTGGAGCAGGCCGTGAAACAGCGGGAAATCGACCGGGTTGATATGGTAGGCGTAGAGATCGTCGGGCTGCAAATCCCAGCCAATGCGGCGCCGGATGAGCTTGTGCGTGCCCGTGAAACAGAATTTCAGCCGCGAGTGGAACCGGAACACGTTTGGCGTGGTGAACACGAAATAGCCGCCCGGTTTCAGCACGCGCGCCACCTCCGCCACCACCACAAAATGATTGGGCAGATGTTCCAACACCTCGGACAAGGTAACGCAGTCAAAGCTTGCGTCCTGATACGGCAGGCGTCCCGACAGATCCACGCCGGTATCGACGCTGATGCCTGAGAGTCGGCTCCGGCTCGCTATGATATAGTCATCCTCGCGATAATGCGTGCCGCGCACCTTCGCGCCTGCCGCGCGAAGCCGCGAGATCAGTTCACCTTCGCCGCAGCTGAGATCCAGAAATGAAAGCTGCGCATAGTTCGGCAGCCGCGTGATCTCGCGATGAATTGCTTCCAGGACGTGCGCTTGTGGCATGTTGTGACAGTGTCTCGAAGGGGATTCCCGACTCCAGAAAAAAACTCCTCGTTGCGGCGCGGGCTCAAAGAAGATCCACTCCACCCGGACGGCCTTTCTCGTGCAACGTGTGGCCGAAGCGCACGCGCTCGGTCGTGCGCCACCACCACGCGCGCAAGCCTGCGGCTGCCTTTTCCCAACGGCGCCGCGCCCAACCGAGTTTCCATTTTTTCCGGAAATGCGCGCGATTCTCCGCCTCGTAGGGCCGGTTTTTGTTGGAGTCGCTCAACGCATCCTGCGTCACCGAACCGAAGTGATGAATGACGCACGCGCCGACCACGCCGGTGCGGAAACCCGCCAGCCGGGCGCGGCGGAAAAAGTCAGCGTCCTCGAACTGTCCGATGCGAAACGCTTCGTCGAATCCGCCGATCTTCTCAAACACTGCGCGCCGCACGGCGAAGCACACGCCATGCGCGCCGCCGCGCCGGACCACACCGCCAAGCTTCGCGGTGAAGTCGCACGCGTAGCGCTCGAAGTCGTAATTCTGGTCGCGCTCGCGCATCGCCGGGCAAACGATGTCTAGCCCGTGCCGCTCCGCTGCGCCGAGCAGCCCCGCCAGCCAGCCAGCCGGCAGCAACACGTCGTTGTTAAGCACGACGACCCAGTCCGGCGCCTTCGGCCTTTGTTGCTTATTAGTCCCAACTGGCTCGTTCGCCCGCAGGGCTACACCCGAACCGTTGGGGCTAATAAGCAACAAACCGGCGGCCGCAACGCCTTGGTTCCAGGCGGGCGCGCAGCCGCGGTTTTGTTCGTTGCGGATGACGGTGAGCGCCGGTTGCGTCGCGAGCCATTGCGGCGTGCCGTCGGTCGAGCCGTTGTCCACGACGATGACTTTAGCGCCGGCGACGAGATCCGGCTGCAGGCAGCGCACGCAGCCCTGCGTGTAGGCGAGCTGGTTGAGCACGGGGATGACGATGGCCACGGACATCGCGCGCAGCTTCGCGGGCAGGCGGGCGAAGTAAATCATTTCTTCGCCCGGTTGCGGACACCGGCTCGCGCGCGGCAAGCCCCCGTGGCCTCAGGAAGCAGGCGGAGCGAGCGGCACCATCTGCCTTGCCGATCTCGGCCTTATCGCCGCATTGCCATGTCGGAGCCGATGTGCCCAACTTGTCATGACGTGCCAACACCGCTGCCCATCACAGTCTCCATCGTCGCGAGCAACGAAGCGCACAATCTGCCGCGCTGCCTCGCCAGCGTGCGCGGCTGGGTGACGGACGTCGTCGTCGTGATCAACCACTGCACCGATCGCACCGCCGATGTCGCGCGCGAGCACGGCGCAGTGGTGCACGAGACCGAATGGCGCGGCTATCGCGACACGAAGAACTGGGCGCTCGACCGCTGCACGCAACCGTGGGCGCTGTGCCTCGACGCGGACGAAGCAGTCTCGACCGGGATGCGGCGCGCCATCGAGGAATTCTTCGCGCGCGGCGACCACGAGCGTTTCGCCGGTGCGGAGTTCGCGCGGCGCTCCTGGTTTCTCAATCGCTGGATCCGCCATGGAGACTGGTATCCCGACCGTCTGCTGCGTCTCGTGAAAATGGGAGCCGGCGAATGGGGCGACGATCCCGCGCATTCGCGTATCGTGATGAGCGGCGGAGCGGTGTCGCGTTTGAGTGGCGACCTCCTTCACTTCCCCTTCCCGGATATGAAGACCTTCATGTGGAAATCGGTCCGGCAGTCCGACGACTTCGTGCAGATCCAGAGCGCGCGCGGACGGAGATGGCGGCTGGGGGAGACCATTCTCCGGCCAATCTGGCGATTCGTGCGGGCTTATCTCCTGCGTTTGGGATTCCTAGATGGTTTCCCCGGTCTCTACATTGCTTGGTCCACCTGCTTCGTGACTTTCTTGCGCTACAGCCGGCTCTACGAGCGCGAGAGACACCGGCCACCACCGGTGACGCTCGCCTGAGCCGCCATGAGGCAGAACCCCAAAGAGTTCAGCCACGAGGTCGAGAACCTCATCGCGGCCTTCCGCGGCCTGCCGGAGGACGACTCGGCCGCGCGCAACCGCCAGACGCAGGACCTCGGCAGGCTCATC
The DNA here is from genome assembly GCA_013822585.1 of Opitutus sp. GTDB lineage: Bacteria > Verrucomicrobiota > Verrucomicrobiia > Opitutales > Opitutaceae > Didemnitutus. Next base: position 3,136 of record PNKG01000189.1, read on the forward strand.
GACGAGCTGCTGGTCAAATACCGCATCAGCCACGACTCGCTCGAACACAGCATCCGCGAAAAATGGAGCGAGCTCGTCGGCCGCGCCAACGCCGCCTACTCGCACCCCGTCGTGGTCGAGCGCGGCCAGTTGCTCGTGCTCTGTTCGCACGCCGTGGTCCGCAACGAACTCTTCCACCACCGCCTGCAAATCCTCGGGAAACTCCGCCAGCTACCAGGGTGCGATGGGATCCGGGGCATCACGTTAAGGGCCGGTTGATTCTCTTGTAGGAGCCTGCTTGCAGACGATGGCACAGGCCGAAAAGTTGACAATCCGGCACGCCCCCCCAGCTTTCGCACATGGTTACGCTGACGCTTAAACTTTCTCCCGCCGAGGCGCAGAAGCTTTCGCGCTCCGCCGCAGCCAATAAGCAGACGAGAAGCGCTTACCTGCGCAGCCTGA
>PNKG01000190.1 GCA_013822585.1 Opitutus sp.
GACCAGCGACCAGAAGTGGATGACCGAGAGGCGATACGAGTAGACCGGGCGCTCCGCGGCCTTCGGCAGAAAGTAATACATGATGCCGAGGATCGGCGTGGTGAGGAAGAACGCCACGGCGTTGTGCCCATACCACCACTGCACGAGGCCGTCCTGCGCGCCGGCGAACACCGGGTAGCTGTGGAGCCACGAGGTGGGGATGGAGAGGTGGTTGACGATGTAGAGCATCGCCACCGTGACGATTGTCGCGATGTAGAACCAGATGGCGACGTAGAGGGACTTCTCGTTGCGCTTGGCGAGGGTCCAGAAGAAGTTGACCGCGAAGACCACCCAGATGACGGCGACGGCGACGTTGATGGGCCAGATGAGCTCGGCGTATTCCTTGCCGCGCGTCAGGCCGAGCGGAAGGGTGACCGCGGCGGCGACGATGATCGCCTGCCAGCCCCAGAAGTGGAGCTGCGAGAGGAAATCGCTCGCCAGGCGCGCCTTCACCAGGCGCTGCGTGGAGTAGTAGACGCCCGCGAACATCATGTTGCCGACGAAGGCGAAGATGACCGCGTTGGTGTGCAGCGGGCGGAGCCGGCCGAACGACGTGAACGACAGCCCGAAGTTGGCCTGCCAGTAGTTCAGCTGCATCGCGATGAGGACGCCGACCAGCATGCCGACGACGCCGAACACGATCGACGCGAGCATGAACTGGCGGACGACCTTGTCGTTGAACTCGATGGTGAGCTTGTTGCCTTGCATGGGATAGGGGGGGTCAGGGGTGCTTCGGGCGGGCGGAGATTCCGGAGGTTCCTTCCGTCTCCACGCGGGGCGTCTCGTCCGCCAGGGGCAGGAGCGACTCCCGCTCGGCGCTGGCGAAGCGGCGTTGGCGTTGCTCGCGGGCGAAGAGCACCACGAAGAGGCCCGCAAGGAGCAGGCTGCAGAAGATCGTAACAGGTATGACGGACATGGCGTGGAATGTCGGGGACAGCCTAGGGAATTCACCTTCCCGCGGCTGTGCATACGTTGCCAAACTCGCGCCGGGAATTGCAACCCTCCTCCCCTATCCTCTCGCGCGGCGTGGATTGGAAAGAAATGCGCAATCATGACCAACTCATGCAGCGCTGCGGGGGCAAACCGATGGCATAGTCGCCGCGTGGACGAAAGTGCGATACAACGGCTCGAGGGACTGCGTCCCTCCTGGAAGCGCGAATGGGAGGCCTTGCTGCGTTCCGAGCCCACGCTGTCCCCGCTCGGCAACCCTGACACCCTGGTTTATCTGATGGACGAGACCATCGCCGAGGTGCTGAAGAGCCTGCGGGCGCGCGCGCTCAGGCACGTCGCGACGAACTCGCGCGCCCTGCTCGCGCCCCTGCAACGTCACTGCGCCTGCGGCCTCAATCCGCTGCTCAATTACTACGCCACCGGGGAGCTGGCGCTGCACGCCGTGGCCGCGCCCATGCTGGTCGAGCACCTCGACGAGGCGCTGACCAGCTACCACCTGCTCGCGCAGAAGGAGATCGATACCCTCTGCGCCGTGTGCCAGCACCGCGCAGGATCCGACTGCCCCATGCCGGCGATGACCGGCACGGCGCACAGGCGCTGAGCCGCACACTCAGGCGGTCTGCGCGGCGCCGCGCTGCAGCTTCTCGCGCCAGGTCGTGGGCGATTCGCCCACGATCTTGCGGAAGACGCGGTTGAACTGCGACAGGGACTGGAACCCCGCCTCGTAGGCCGCCTCGCTGATGCGCTTGTGCGGGTTGATCAGGAGATTCTTCACCTTCTCGATGCGCACGCGCGCGAGGTAATCGGTGAAGGTCAGGCCCGTCGCCTGCTTGAACATCTTGCAAAAATAGAACGCGCTCGTGTTGACCGCGCCCGCGACCTGGCGGAGCGAAAGCTCCTCGTCCTGGTGTTCCATGATGAACTGCTTGGCGCGCGTCACCATCGGCGACTCGGACTGCTGCGCCGAGACCATGAGCTGATTGCTGAGCGAGGCGAGATGCTGGGCAAAGATCGTGAGCAGGCGGAGCACGGCCTCGAATTGCCTCCTGTCGAGCACGCGCGTCTGGAAATACGCCTCCTCCATCCTCTTGAGGTCGGCCTGCACGCCCCAGTTGATCAGCTCCTTGGCGAGCCGGTTGAAGTCCTTGGCGCTCGGCTTCGCCACGAAGACCTGCCCGGTCTGGAGGAAGGCCACGAGGTTTTCCCCGACGCGCACCGGCACGGCCGCATCGCAGAGGCCGGCGAAGCACTTGAGCGTCTTCGGCTCCAGCTGCGCCTGCTCCTCGACCTTCTGCTGGAGCTGCAGGCAGGCGGCGCAGGTCTGGTTGGTGCCGGCCATGATCGAGCAGAACGGCGCCTCCTTCGGGTCGCCATGATGCGGCAGGGAGAAGGCCTCGATCGGACGCAGGGTGATCGGCATGCCGGTCGTCTCGCGGAACGCCCGCTCGTAGTCGCGGAAGATCTGCGACTTCTTCAACTGTTCCACGAGGTCCCGGCTCTGGCGGGACTTGTCCTGAATCGATGCCACGGCGCGGATGAAATCCATGCCAGGGAATCTCGCAATGTTCTTTCCGCCCCGCCCCCCCTCTAATAGGAATTGTTGCCGCAGTTAGAAAGAATTTACACGCGCCCGAGAAATCGCCGTCCACCGATGCACTCCCCCGCCCGCCACGCCACGCTGCCGCCGCGGCTCGTCCGACTGAGAGACGGGCGGGACTACCGGCTCCGGCCGCTTGGCCGGGCCGATGCATCGGCGGTGGCGGAAATGTTCGCCACCCTCTCGACCGAGACGATCCGGGCACGCTACGGCTACCTGATCCATGACATGACCCCCGAGCGCGCGACGCGGCTGGTCGACGTCGATCCCGGCCGCGAACTGCCGCTCGGGCTTTTCGGGCTCCGGCCCGACGGCCGCGAGGACCGGCTCTGGGCGATGGGCCGCCTGGTGCACGCGCCGGACCACCTCTCCGCCGAATGCGCCTTCCTCGTGCACGACTCGCAGCGCCGCCTCGGCATGGCCTCCTGTCTGCTCAAATACCTCCGCGTGCTCGGCCGGCGGCGCGGCCTGCCGCGGCTCTTCGCGCAGGTCCGCCGCGAGAACAAGGCCATGCTGCAAACCTTCGCCCACAACGGCGCCCGCCTCCACTTCCAGGCCGACAGCGACGTGGTGGAGGTGGACATCCCCCTGCGCACCGCGAAGATTCTGTTCGACAAACCCCGGGGCGCCCCTTCGATTCCGGCCATGTCATCGTCGGAGAAAAAGGGTCTCTCACCGCTCGCAGTCGCCATCGACCTCGGGCTCGTCGCGGCGTTCTTCAGCTTCTTCTACTACGCGCTGCAGTCGCACGTCCCTTCGAGCGACCCGACGATGGTCCGCTTCTGGTCCGCGTTGGCCTCCGGCTGCATGACCGGCGTGTTCTGGCTGGCCCTGCAGATGGTGAAGACCGTCTTCCGCTTCCAGCGCGCCCACCGCAAGTAACCGCCGCCGCGCCGGCCTTCCCCGCTTGGCCGCCCCCTCCCCCGCCTCCCGTCCCCGCACGTCCGTCGCCGCGGAGGATTACCTCGAGAAGATCGAGCAGCTCATCT
>PNKG01000191.1 GCA_013822585.1 Opitutus sp.
CCGAAATACCGCATCCTCGTGGAGCAGCTCGCGCAGAAGGGCCTGCTCAAGCTCATCTGCGGCACCGACACGCTCGGCGTCGGCATCAACGTCCCGATCCGCACCGTCGTCTTCACCCAGCTGTGGAAATACGACGGCAGCAAGGCCGCCGTGCTCAGCGTGCGCGATTTCCGCCAGGTCGCCGGCCGCGCCGGGCGCGCGGGGTTCGACCGCGAGGGGCACGTGGTCGTGCAGGCGCCGGAACACGTCATCGCCAACAAGCAGGCCGAGGCCAAGGCCGCCGCCGATCCGGCGAAGAAGCGCAAGCTCGCGAAGCAGGCCGCGCCCGAGGGCAGCGTCGTCTGGGACGCGAAGACCTTCGAGCGCCTCATGACCGCCCCGCCCGAGGAACTCGTGTCGCGCTTCTCCGTCTCGCACGGCATGCTGCTCCTCATGCTCGGCCGCGAAACCGACGGTTGCCGCGCCCTGCAGCGACTCATCCGCGACTGCCACGAGACCCCGCACAAGAAGGCCGCCCTGCGCCGCCGCGCCTGGCTGCTCTTCCGCGCACTGACCGACCGGCGCATCGTGGAGATCCTGCCGCGCGCCGCCCGCCCGCCCACCGGCCGCAAGGTGCGCGTCAACGTCGAGCTGCAGGACGACTTTTCGCTGCACCAGGCGCTGTCGCTCTACCTGATCGACACCCTGCCCCGCCTCGATTCCGCGAGCGCGGACTACCCGTTCGACGTCCTCACGCTCTGCGAGGCCATCGTCGAGGATCCGGAGCAGATCCTCCGCAAGCAGGTCGACCGGCTGAAGGGCGCGAAACTCGAGGAACTCAAGGCCGCCGGCGTTCCCTACGACGAGCGCATGGCGCAGCTCGAGGAAATCTCCGAGCATCCGAAGCCCAGGCGCGAGTTTCTCTATGAGACCTTCAACGCCTTCGCCGCGGCCCACCCCTGGGTCGAGGGCGAGAACATCCGGCCGAAGTCGGTCGCCCGCGAGATGTTCGAGCGCTACCTCCCGTTCGCCGACTACATCCGCGACTACGGCCTCGAGCGCGGCGAGGGCCTCCTGCTCCGCCACCTGATGCAGACCTACAAGGTGCTCGCGCAGACCGTGCCGGAGTCGTTCAAAACCGAGGCGGTCGTCGAGATGGAGGACTACTTCCGCGAACTCATCCGCGGCATCGACTCCAGCCTGCTCGAGGAATGGGAGCGCCTGCGCAACCCCGCCTTCGTCGCCGCGGCGGGCGCCGACAAACCCGCGCGCCCCTCCTCCTTCGACGTCACGCGCGACCGTCCCGCCTTCCGGCGCCTCGTGCGCACCGCCGTGCTCGGCTTCCTGCAGGACGCCGCCTCGCGCGACTGGGGAGCGGCCGTGGCGCGGCTCCAGTCCGAGGGCGACGCCGCGGCCGAGACGCGCCGCATCGAAAAGGCCTTCACCGCCTATTTCGCGGCCCGCGGCCGCTTCCGCCTCGACCCCGAGGGACGCGCGGCCGCGAACACCCATTTCATCGACGATGCCGACCCGTGGGAAATCGCCCAGGTGCTCATCGACACCGAAGGCGCCAACGACTGGGAAGCCGTCTTCACGGTCTCGCTGGCCGGGTCCCGCGCCGCCGCGGCGCCCGTGCTGCGCTTCGAGTCCGTCCACGCCATCGGCTCCTGATTTCCGGGCGAATGCGGGTTTGGCAGGGGCGGCGAAAATTGCTCAATCTGCGGCATGTTCATCGGTCACATTGCCGTCGCCCTGGCCGCCAAGTGCGTCGCCCCGACCCTGCCGCTGCGGACCGCCTTGGTCGGCACGGTGCTGCCGGACCTCGTCTGGCCGGTCCTTGTCCTCGCCGGCGTGGAGCACGTGGAAATCGCTCCCGGCGACACCGCGTTCGTGCCGCTGCGCTTCGTTTCCTACCCATGGTCGCACAGCCTGCTCATGGTGACGCTGACCGGCGCGCTGGTCGGCGGACTGTATGCCTGGCGCACGCGCAACCGGAGCTCCGGGATGGTGTTCGCGCTGCTCGCCATCAGCCACTGGGTGCTCGATTGGATTTCGCATCGCACCGACATGCCGCTCATGCCGGGGGGCGCGGTCCACGGCTTGGGGCTCTGGCAATCGGTCCCGGCGACCCTGCTGGCCGAGTCCGGACTCTTCCTCTTGGGCACGCTGCTCTATGCACACGCCACGGTCGCGCGCGACCGCACCGGCACCCTGTCGTATTGGTCGCTGATCGTCCTGCTCGCGGCGGCCTACACCACGGACCGCTTCTCCCCGCCTCCGCCGAGTGCTGCGGCGGTGGCCTGGATGGGGATTCTTCTCGGGGTCGTGCTGTTCGCCTGGGCAACATGGATCGAGCGGCACCGTTCGCTGCGTTCCTGACCGACCCGCTTGCGTTGGGTGTAGCGCAGCGGGAATCCCGCGCGCATTCCCGGGCAACGGGTGCGCGGGGTTTGCTTTTGACCGCTCCGGGCACCCCGCCCTAACCTCACTGTTCTCTTTTCCAACTTCTGGATTCCGCATTCCGAACTCCCTCGTTCCATCCCTCTCCCATGTCCTCGAAGCCGACCATCATCTACACCAAAACCGACGAAGCGCCCGCGCTCGCCACCTACTCGCTCCTGCCCATCGTGCAGGCGTTCACCAAGCACGCCGGCATCGACGTCGTCACGCGCGACATCTCCCTCGCCGGCCGCATCCTCGCCGTCTTCCCGGAGTTCCTGGCCGAGACGCAGCGCATCGGCGACCACCTCGCCGAACTCGGCGCCCTCACGCTCAAGCCCGAGGCCAACATCATCAAGCTGCCCAACATCTCGGCCTCCGTCCCGCAGCTCAAGGAGTGCATCGCCGAACTCCAGACCCACGGCTACAAGGTCCCCGGCTACCCGGAGACGCCCAAGACCGACGCCGAGAAGGACATCAAGGCGCGCTACGACAAGGTGAAGGGCTCCGCCGTCAACCCCGTCCTCCGCGAGGGCAACTCCGACCGCCGCGCGCCGAAAGCCGTCAAAGACTACGCCCGCAAGCACCCGCACTCCATGGGCAAATGGTCACCCGACTCCAAGACCACCGTCGCCACGATGGGCCGCGACGATTTCTTCTCCAACGAGAAGTCCCTCACCCTCCCCGCCGCCACGACCGCCCGCATCGAGTTCGTCGGCGCCGACGGCGCGGTGAAAGTTCTCCTCCCGAAGCTCTCCCTCAAGGCCGGCGAAATCCTCGACGCCACCGCCCTGCGCAAGGCCGCGCTCCTCTCGTTCTACGAGCGGCAGATCGCCCGCGCCAAGACCGACGGCGTGCTCTTCTCGCTCCACCTCAAGGCCACGATGATGAAGGTCTCCGACCCCGTCCTTTTCGGCCACTGCGTGCGCGTGTTCTTCAAGGACCTCCTCGCCCAGCACGCCGCCACCCTCGCCGGACTGGGCGTCGATCTGAACAACGGCTTCGGCGACCTCGTCGAGAAGATCCAGAAGCTCCCGGCCGACCAAAAGACCGCCATCGAAGCCGACATCCAGGCCGCCTACGCCGCCGGCCCGCAGATCGCCATGGTCAACTCCGACCAGGGTATCACCAACCTT
>PNKG01000192.1 GCA_013822585.1 Opitutus sp.
AGATCGCAGCCGGCGAGCTCGGTGATCTCGCCCGTGTTGCGGAACGACGCGCCCATCACCTCCGTGGCGTAGCCGTATCTCTTGTAGTAAGTGTAGATCTCGGTGACCGACTTCACGCCCGGATCCTCGGCTGGCGCATAATCCTTGCCGGTGGATTTCTTATGCCAGTCGAGGATGCGGCCGACGAACGGCGAGATGAGTTGCACCTTCGCCTCGGCGCAGGCCACGGCCTGCGCGAACGAGAAGAGCAGCGTCAGGTTGCAGCGGATGCCTTCGCGCTCGAGCTGCTCGGCCGCCTTGATGCCTTCCCAGGTGGACGCGACCTTGATCAGCACGCGCTCGCGGCCGACGCCGGCCTTCTCGTAGCGGGCGATGATGTCGCGCGCCTTCGCCACCGTGCCCGCCGTGTCGAACGACAGGCGCGCGTCCACCTCCGTCGAAACGCGCCCCGGCACGATCTTCAGGATCTCGCTGCCGAACAGCACGAGGAGCCCGTCGATCACGGCCCCGAAGTCGGCGGCCTTGCCGGCGTCCTGCACGGCCTTGTCGACGAGCCAGGCGTAATCGGGCATCGCGGCGGCCTTGAGAATGAGGCTTGGGTTCGTCGTCGCGTCGCGCGGGGCGTATTGCCTGATGCTGGCGAAGTCGCCGGTGTCGGCGACCACGACGGTGAATTGCCTGAGTTGCTCGAGCTGATTCTGGGCGGTCATGCGAACGAGGACTTTAGGGCGAGGGGATGGGCGCGCAAATAGTTCTTCATCCACTCGACGCCGCCGGCTTCGTCATAGAAAGCCCCATCGAGTTGCGACTCGAACGCCGCGTCCAACGCCGGCTTGAAGTGCGGGCCCGGCTGGACGCCGAGCGCGACCAGGTGCCGGCCGAGCACGAGCGGCTTCGGCGCCCCGTGTTCCAGCGCAAGGCGGTGCGCGATGTCGCGCAGATGGTGGATGCGGCGCAGCGCCTCTTCCGACACGAGCGGCGGCCGGCCGAGATGGTCGGCGGTCATCACCGTGATGAGCTCTTCCAATGAGGCCGGCGCGATCTTCCGCGCGAGGCGGCGCACGGTCGTGTCGCGCAGGCTTTCCTGCCCTTGGTGATGCGCCAGATGATGCACGACGAGCGGACGCACGTGCTCGACGAGGTCGTGCGGCGCGCCGATGCGGGTGAGGAAGGACTCGGTGAGCGGCGCTCCTGCGGCCTCGTGTCCCGGACTGATCCAGCGCACGCGGCCGCGCCGGTCGGCCTGATGCGTGGTGGTCGCCTTGCCGAAGTCGTGGGCGAGCACCGCGAGCGAGAGGATGCGGCGGGCGCGGGCATCGCCGTCCTTCCATGCCGGCAACCCGACCAGCGCGTCGAGGCAGAGCCCGGTGTGGACAAACACATCGCCTTCCGGATGCCATTCCGGCTCCTGCCGCAGCCCGTCGAGCGAAGCGATCTCGGGGAAAAAGTGATACCAACCGGTCTGTTGGAGCACGGCGAGGCCGGCCGAAGGCTTGGCCGACTTCGTGCACCACTTGTCCCATTCGCCCCAGACGCGCTCGAGCGGGAGCTCGCGGTAGGTTTCCTTGATCGACCGGCAAAGCGCGGTCGTCTCGGGCGCGAGCCGCAGGTCGAAGCGCGCGGCGAACTGGAAAGCCCGCAGCACGCGCAGCGGATCCTCCGCGAACGCCGCGCTCGTGTGCCGCAGCACGCGGCCGCGCAGGTCGCGCTCGCCGCCGTGCGGGTCGATCACGCGGTCCGCGAACGGGTCGTAGGCGATCGCATTGATCGTGAAGTCGCGCCGCGCCGCCGCGTCGGCCTCGGACAGGGCGGGCTCCGGCTCCACCGCGAAGCCGCGGTGCCCCGCGCCGGTCTTCGACTCGCGGCGGGGCAGCGAGAAGTCGTATTCGGCCCCGCCCAGCCGGACTTTCAGCACGCCGAAGCTGCGGCCGACGACGTCCGTCGGACCGAACGGTGCGAGGGCCCGCTGCATCCGTCCGAAATCCAAGCCGAACACCTCCACGTCGAAGTCCTTCGGTTCCAGCCCCAGCAGCCAGTCGCGCACGCAGCCGCCCGCCAGGTGCGGACGGCCGCCCGCCGCGCGGAGCGCGTGGAGAGCGGCAAGAAGAGGTGCGGGCAGTTGCATGGCGACGCGCTCGCGCGCGACGCCAGCTTGCGGCAACTCACCCGCAGCGCAAGGCCGCGGACTTCACGCTGTCGGACGCTGGAAGGCGCTCCAAGCCAGCAGCGCCCAGCCGGCGAGGAAGGCGACGCCTCCGAGCGGTGTCACCGGGCCGAGAATGCGCGGGCCGCCGATTGAGAGCCAGTAGAGCGAGCCGGAGAACAGCACAACGCCTCCGATCCATAGCGCGGCCACTTTCCCGCTTGGCCCCGCATGGGCATCGCGCCAACCGGCCAGCGCCAGCAGGGCCGCGGCGTGCACGAGGTGGTAAAGCACCGCGGTTTTCCAAGTTTCGACCGAGCCGTGGGCTTCGAGGGTCGGTTTGAGCGCATGGGCGCCGAACGCGCCGAGCGCGACGCCAAGCAGGCCGAGCAGCGCAGCGGCCAGCGTGATGGTGCGGGTGGAACTGGTCATGGGCACGAGTGTGTGGACAAGGCGGCGAAAACCAACCTTCCTTTCCCTGTGAGATGCCAGCTGATGGTTTTGCTTCTTGCCCCGGCCGTGGCGCTGGCGGCCTGGCCGGACGGCACCGAATGGACACGGCAGGCCGAAGTGACCGGCCTCGCTCGCGTTGTGCGCCGGGGCGTCGTGCTGGCGGACGAGGTGGTCCGACCCGCGTTCTGGTTTGCGAGCGAGTCGCTCAAGATGGGGGCTTGGCTCGATCTGCCTCTGCAAACGGCGCGCGAACGGGAGTTCGCATTCACCGCCCGCTACTCCCGCACGTTCGAGGGCGGCGCGGCCCTTGCGTTGGGGGCGGCTTATTTCAACCGGAGAAACTCCCCGGCGGGTTATCCCGAGGATGCGCCGGAACTCACGCTCACCGTGGCCCAGCCCGCAGGTCCCGGGCGGGTCGAAGGGGTCTACACGCGCGACATGCGACGCCGCGCCGATATCGGCGAACTGGCCTATTCCGGCGATTGGGCGCTGAAGTCCCTTGGGGCCTTTCTCAATTACCGCTTCTACCTCGGCACTGCCAGGGCCCGCGAGGTTCTGTCGGGCGGGTCCGGCCCGGCAGCCGCGGATTCCTATGCTTACCACGGGGCTGATTTGACGCTGCCCTACCGCATCGGCGGGGCCACGGTCCTCACCGTCGGCTTGCATTTTGCGGGCACCCGGGGGCAGCGTCCCCACTGGTCGCCCATCGCCATCCGGCCAGGGGGGAAGCTCTGGTTCACCCTCGCCGCAACCCGCGAATTTTGAACGGCTACACCCGTTGCAGGGTCGTTCTCAGGACCCTTTCCCAGCCCACGAAAATGTGAAAGCTTGGGTGTTGACAGGGTAGGGCGG
>PNKG01000193.1 GCA_013822585.1 Opitutus sp.
GGTCATCCGCGGCTACCTCGGCGTCTCCAGCGAGACGCTCACGCCCGACATCGCCGAATCTTTCAACCTGCCCCGCGACACGCGCGGTGTCGTCATCACCGACCTCAGTCCCGCCGACGGCCCGGCCGCCAAGGCCGGCATCAAGCGCGAGGACATCGTCACCGGCGTCAACGGCCGCCCGGTCGGCACGCGCGACGACCTCCGCCTCATCATCGCCCAGATCCTCCCCGGCACCAAAGTCAGCGTGCAACTCCTGCGCGACGGCAAGCCCCGCACCGTCGAGGTCGCCCTCGGCAAGCTTGAGGACGACGTCGCCGCCGGCGAGTTCCTGCCCGGCGTGAACGTCGAGGCGCTCACCTCCGAACTGCGCCGCCAGTTCCGCATCGATCCGCGCGTCGAGGGCGTCGTCATCACCGAGATTGCGGACAATTCCCCGTATCAGGGCGTCTTCCCCGTCGGCTGTGTGCTCGAGCAGATCAACCGCGTGCCGGTGACCGATGCCGCCACCGCGCGCAACGCCCTGCGCTCCGGCCGCAACATGGCCCTCATCCACATCCGCGGCATCTACCGCTACGTGCTTTTCGAGGTGCGCTGAGCGCCCATCGTTTGGCTCTGAAAATTCAGGCGCGCCCACCGGCGCGCCTTTCCCGTCTTCGCCGCAGTCCAGATGCGCTGGAGGGCACGGCGACTGCCGTGCCGTCAACACGCGAAGCCGTGGGACCTTCATGGCGCGACCGCAGCCGCGCTATCCCAACCCACGCCAGCGAATGGTCGGATCGACGGCGCTCAGCTCCCCGGCTTCGTCGCCGGGAGCGCCGCGAGCTCCGGCGGCAGCTGGTCGGCCGGGTAGGTGGGGAAGCTCATTTCGAGCAGCGAATAGGTGGGCACGTCGAACTTCGCCTGGCCCTGGCTGCGGTCCACCAGCACCGCCACCGCCACCGCCCGGCCGCCGGCCTTGGCGATGATGTCGAGGCATTCCTGCACGCGGCCGCCGCGGGTGATGACATCCTCGACGACGAGGATTCTCTCCCCCGGGGCGAGGGTGAAGCCGCGCCGCATCACCAGCACGTTGTGCTCCTTTTCCGCGAAGATGAACCGGCTCTTGCACTGGCGCGCCACCTCCTGGCCGATCACGAGGCCGCCCATTGCCGGCGAGAGCACGGTTGTGAATTGCAGGCCGCCGAGCTTCGCCTTCAGCAGCGCCCCGAGCCGCTCGACCTCCGGCATGCATTGGCACACCTGGGCGCATTGGAAGAAGTGCCCGCTGTGCAGACCGGAGCGCAGGACAAAATGCCCCTGCAGCAGCGCCTTGGTGCGCTTGAAGATTTCGACGACCTCTTGCTGAACGGCATCCATGCGCGAAACGTGTGGCAATCGTCCGCGAAATGGAATTCATTTCTCCTCCGCCATGCCGCAGACGACGCCGGGATTGGAAGACGAACTCGGGGACGTGCTGGAAAAAGCCGCCCGGCAGGCCGCCTTGACCTATGAGCAGATCGCCGCCGCCGCCGACATCGACATCGGCCGCATCAAGGACGCGATCGATTACCGTCCGGACCTCACGCCGGCGGAAATCCGCCGGCTGGCGCAGGTGCTCGACCTGAACGAGGTCGGCCTCGCCGCGCTGGCGCAGAACGCCTACCCGCGGCCGCCGATCGGCGGTCTGCCGTTCTGTCTTTTTCCGCTGCACATGCCCTTCGGCATCGGTGTGGCCAACGCCTATATCGTCTCATCCGGTTGCGACGATTCGGGCGTGCTCTTCGACACGGGTGCGAGCGGCGCCGAGTTGCTGCGCGCGTGGCCGGCGCGCCTCAGGCGGCTCGCCGCGGTGTTCGTGACCCATTACGAGGCCGAGCACATCGGCGGTCTCGAGGAGGTGATGGAGAAGTTCGGGCTGAACCACTTCTACGGCCCCCTCACCGGCCGCTGGTCCCGCTGCCTCGGGTTGGGGGAGGGGCAGTGCGTGGAGGTTGGCGGGTTGGCCATCACGGCCCTGCTCACGCCGGGACATGCGGCCGAGCACAACTGCTACCTCGTCGCGGCCGCGAACCAGCCGGGCCAGCGCGAACTGCTCGTGTCGGGCGACCTGATCTTCGCCGGCTCGCTCGGCGGCGGCTATTTCTGCTGCCAGCGCCAGCTCAAGCACGCGCGCCGCGTCCTGCAGAGGCTGCCGGACGACGCGCTGATCGCGCCCGGCCACGGCCCGCTCTCCACGGCGGGGAACGAGCGGCGCTTCAATCCGTTCTTTGTCTGAGCGCCCGGCTAAACAGAGTCGGAGAACGGGCTGATTTCCGGAGCGCGCCCAAGGGGTCGCTTTACTCGCGTGGCGGATTGCGGCTACATTCCCCCCGATGAACCGCATCAAGATCGCGCAATTCGGGTTGGGGCCGATCGGCATCGAGGCGTTGAAACTCGCCGCGCAGCAGCCGTGGATCGAAATCGTGGGCGCGGTCGACAACGCCGCGGACAAGGCCGGACGCAGCCTGACGGAGATCACAGGAGCCGCCGCCCTCGACGGTTTGAAGGTCTCGCGCGACCTCGAGGAATTGTTCCGTGAGACGCCGCCCGAACTGATCCTGCATACGGCCACTTCCAGCGCGCTCGCGGCGCTGCGGCAAATGCGTCCCGCGCTCGAATTCGGGGTCAGTGTGGCTTCGACCTGCGAGGAGTTGATCTTCCCTTCGCTGAAGGCGCCGCAGCTCGTGAAGGAATTCGACGGTCTGTGCCGCCACACCGGGGCGCGTGTCGTCGCGACGGGGGTGAATCCCGGATTCGTCATGGACGTGCTGCCAGTCTGCCTCACGGCCGTGAGCCGCGCGGTGGACAAGATCGAGGTGACCCGCGTCGTGAACGCCTCGCCTCGCCGCCAACCCCTGCAGGCGAAGATCGGCAGCGGCCAGGCCCCGGACTCATTCCGGGAGAAACTTCTCGATGGCCGTGCGGGTCACGCCGGTTTGCGAGAGTCGCTGGCATTGGTGGCGCACGCGATGGGGTGGAAGCTCGATTCCATCGCCGAAGTGGGGGAGCCCGTCGTTGCCGGGCGGGAGATCCGCACGCAATTCTTCCACGTGCGGCCCGGCGAGGTCTGCGGCATCCATCAACGGGCGGTGGGCCTGATCGGCGACGCAGAAAAACTGGTGCTCGAGATCGCGATGTATCTCGATGCTCCGGATCCCCGCGACCACATTCTTGTGATCGGACGTCCGCCGCTCGATGTGTTGATTCAAGGCGGAGTGGCGGGTGACGACGCCACGGTCGCGGCCTTGGTCAATGTCGTGCCCCAGTTGCTGGCGGCGGCGCCGGGGCTGCATCTCCCGACGGATCTGGCGCTCCCGCGCTGGTCCTCCGGCGTTGACGCTGCGTCGCGAAAGCCGCGCGTTTGAACGCGGCGCACTTTTCCCTGTCTCAACACCGGGAATGGTGTTGACAGCTCCCCGC